>DATHDH010000188.1:0-8959 GCA_035319145.1 Dissulfurispiraceae bacterium
TGCGGCTTTCCTTGAACAGTCGCTCTTTCTGCTGAGTGCACGACATCAAAATAAGGAGGCTTGTACAAACGAGAACGATAAACAACGTCCGTCGACAATGACGATTGAGCATGAATTTTACTCCTTCACGGCTATTCCGAGTTTCCTGGCGAGATAACGTCCCGTATGCGACGCTCTCACCCTGGCGACTTCCTCAGGGGGGCCGGCTGCAACGAGACGTCCACCTTTTTTCCCTCCTTCGGGTCCGAGATCGATGACATGGTCTGCGGATTTTATCACATCCATGTCATGTTCGATAACAATAACCGTATTCCCCATCTCGACGAGCCTGTTCAGAATGTTCAACAACCGCTGGATATCAACAAAATGAAGGCCAGTGGTCGGTTCATCAAGAATATAGAGCGTACGCCCCGTTGCCGTGCGGGCGAGTTCTCTGGAGAGGCGCAGACGCTGAGCCTCTCCGCCCGATAGCGTCGTGGCCGGCTGGCCGACCTTGAGGTATCCAAGGCCTATTTCTTCCAACATCGATAGCCGCTGACGCAATGGAGGTATGGCATCAAAGAACTCTCGTGCTTCCGCGATGGTCATATCGAGCACACCGGCAATTGTGCGGTTTCTGTAACGGATCTCGAGCGTTTCGCGGTTGTAGCGTCTGCCCTTGCAGGTGTCGCACGTAACATAAACATCAGGAAGAAAGTGCATTGCGACCTTCTTTACCCCGTCGCCCGAACAGGCTTCGCATCTTCCGCCCGCCAAATTGAAACTGAAGCGGGATGCCGTATAGCCGCGGGCCTTGGAATCAGGGAGCATCGCATAAAGATCCCGGATAATGGTAAAAACGCCGGAATACGTTGCCGGATTCGATCTCGGGGTCCTTCCAAGGGGCGACTGATCAATACTTATGACCTTGTCGATTGCATCAACGCCTTCGATGGCCTTATGCCTGCCGGCCTGAACATCAGCATGATTCAACTGACGGGCCAAAGCTTTATAGAGAATGTCATACACCAAGGTGCTCTTTCCTGATCCCGACACCCCGGTGACACAGGTAAAGATGCCGAGTGGAATGGTTGCATCGATCGAGCGAAGATTATGTTCAGCGGCTCCCCGGACAATGAGCTCACCGCTGGAGCGGCGACGAGCCGGCGCATACGGAATAATGAGACGGCCTGCCAGAAAACCGCCGGTCAGCGAGCGCTCATTGCCCTCAAGGGAGACTGCGTTGCCCTCCGCAACAATCCAGCCGCCGTTCTTGCCCGCACCGGGTCCCATATCAAGAACATAATCCGCAGCGCGAATAGTATCTTCGTCATGTTCCACGATAATGACCGTGTTCCCGGCATCACGAATGGAAGAAAGGCTTTCGATAAGACGACCGCAATCACGGGGATGCAGGCCTATGCTCGGCTCGTCCAGTACGTAAAGCACTCCCGTCAGGGATGAGCCCAATTGAGTCGCAAGGCGTATGCGCTGCGCTTCGCCTCCCGACAGGGTCAGTGAAGGACGATCCATCGTCAGATAGCCGAGACCGACCCGCTGGAGAAAAGAAAGACGATCCTTCACTTCCTGTATGATACGCCTGCCGATAGTCAGCTCCCGTTCGCCGAGAGAAAGCGATGCCAGAAATGCCAAGGCCTCATCAACATTCAGCCTTGCAAAATCACCGATACTTGCATTTCCTACCCTGATGCTTAACGCTTCCCTCCGCAGTCGTTGTCCATGACATTGGGTGCACGGCTTCATCTGCTCATAGCTCAGGCCTTCGAATGCCTCCGTTCCATCTTCGGAACCCGTGATTTGCACCCCGAGCCCTTTACATGCGGGACATGCCCCGTGTCTGCTGTTGAACGAGAAGAGACGGGGTTCGATATCCGGATAACTGATGCCGCACTGGGGACATGCCAGTTTGCGGCTGAAAAGGATATCTTTTCCATCGTCAATCGCATTGATGACAACAGTATCGGCGAACTTCAGTGCCGTGTCTATGGCGCCTCGGAGCTGCTTCTCAATGGAATGCTTGATGATGAATCGATCAATCACGATTTCAATGGTGTGACGAGCCTGTTTTTTGAGGCGGACATCCTGCGTGAGATCGGTCATTACGCCGTCAATACGTGCCCGGACAAATCCATCAAGCCGCATTTTCGTCAGATCCTTGCGGTATTCTCCCTTGCGATCGCGGACGACCGGTGCAAGAATCTGAATTCTCGTGCCGAGCGGAAGTTGCATAATCGACTGCATGATGTTCTGGATGTCCTGCGATGCAATGCTGTGGCCGCAGCTGAAGCAGGCCGGGACACCGATGCGCGCAAACAGCACACGCATATAGTCGTAAATTTCGGTAATTGTCCCGACGGTTGAGCGCGGACTGCGGCTTATCGTCTTCTGGTCGATGGCGATTGCCGGCGAGAGCCCGTCAATCGAATCGACATCCGGTTTCTGCATCTGTTCAAGGAACTGTCGCGCATAGGCCGACAGGCTTTCAACGTACCGCCGCTGTCCCTCCGCATAAATCGTATCCATAGCAAGCGATGACTTTCCGGAGCCGGAAGGCCCGGTAATGACCGTTATGCGATCGCGCGGAATCGAGACGGTAATATTCTTGAGATTATGCTCCCTCGCGCCATGTACGACTATGGTATCCTGCATTCTTTTGCGTGCTCCGGCCAGTTGGAATAACTTTTACTCTAACCTATGCCGTCCGGTCCTTTCCAGCAGGCCATCGATTCAGTTCTCTTGACAGGGTCGGGGTTCCAAATGCTAGATTGGAATCAGCCGAAATTGTGCCGCATGCTGAGAAATAGGCTATTCCGTACTGTGAGATATGCAACTTTCAGCAGGAGGACACCCCTTCTCAACGTTATGAATCAGAGCGATCAAAGCGATCAAAATCGAAGGGATTTTTTCCGGGTTTTCGGATATTTCCCGATCGCGGTCCGTCTTCTCGACGCCGACACCGAGAAGGCATCGCTATCTTCGCGACTGCTTCCTGAAGCAAGCATCGAGACATGGCATGAACTGCAAGTCAAAAAGGTCAATGTCAGCGGCAAGGGTGTATTTTTTGAAACGACCGAACAGTATCAGCATGGAGATCTCCTGGAAATCAAGATGTTTCTCGAACAGATACTGTCTGATATGATCCTTGCGTACGGCGAGGTTGTGCGTGTCGAGCGCTATCCGCGCCACTTCGGCGTTGCGGTGGAATTCGTCGGCATGCATCAGAAGGAGCTCTCGGTCATCACGGCATACGTGTTGAATCGCGAACGCGAACTGATATCGGAAAAGCGGGTAGGGTGGTTATAATGGCGACTATCCGGCCGGCTGTCCTGCCTTCGAACTGCTGCTCCTCCTCTCCTCTCATGCCTGATGCCCTCTGCCGTTATGAGGAATACCGTTAGAACAATCCCCTGACCCGTCCTGTTTCGGTATCGACATCAATCCTGCGATATGCAGGGTCCGATGCCGTGCCCGGCATGAGTTTAATCGAGCCGGCCACCGGAACGACAAACCCGGCACCGCTATAGGTAAGAATGTCGCGGACATGGAGCCGCCACCCCATCGGCACGCCCTTAAGATTCGGATTGTCCGAAAGGCTCAGATGAGTCTTGACCATACAGGTGCCCAGCTTCGATAATTCCGAATCCCTTTCAATACGTTCAGCCTTGGCTGCAGCTTCGGGGGAATAGTCTACGCCGTCGGCTCCATACACATCTTTTGCAATCAGCGCAATGCGCGACCTCAACGGAGTCTCGATTTCATAAAGGAATCGAAAACTGTTCGGCTCGTTGCACGCGTCGACGACCGCATCGGCCAGATCCAAAGCGCCGTTCCCGCCCATGAGCCAATGGCGCGAGACGGCAACACGGGCTCCGACATGCTCAGCCAGGCGCCTGACGGCATTAATTTCATTGTCGGTGTCCGCAGAGAAGGCATTTATGCAGACAACGGGATTAATCCCTGCATTCTTGACGGATTGGATGTGATGAACAAGATTCGTACAGCCCTGTTCGACCCATCCGACATTTTCCGAGGCATATTCCTGGGGCATTGGCCTGCCGGGCACAGGGATAGGCGCTCCGCCGTGACATTTGAGTGCGCGTATCGTGGCAACGATCACCGCTGCATTCGGCACGAGCCCCGAAAATCGGCATTTCAGATTCCAGAACTTCTCAAATCCGATATCAGCGCCGAATCCGGATTCAGTCACGACATAATCGCCGAGTTTCAGCGCAACACGGTCCGCGATAATCGACGATTGGCCGATGGCTATGTTGGCGAACGGACCGGCATGAACAAAGACCGGTTGCCCCTCGATTGTCTGCATCAGGTTAGGATTAATCGCCTCGATCATCCAGGCGGTCATTGCTCCGGCAACTTCAAGATCTTCAGTAGTGATCGATTTGCCTCGTCGGTCATACGCAACAACAATCCGTCCCATGCGCTCACGCATGTCTTTCAGGTCGGTGGCAACCGCAAGGATCGCCATCACCTCCGACGAAACGGCTATGGAAAATCCGGACTGCATCATGAAGCCGTCGCTTTTGCCGCCGATCCCGATAACAATATCTCGAAGTGCCTGGGCGCAATAATCGATGATCCATTTCATCTGAACGTTTCGAGAGTCGATGTCAAGACGCTTCAGCTTTCGCTTCGCAAGCTGTTCATCCGAATAGTTGTATTCATGTTGCATGCGAGAAGTAAGGGCGACCATAGCAAGATTGTGCGCGTTCATAATTGCATTGATGTCGCCCGTCAGACCCAAGGAGAAGGGCGCCAGCGGGATGCACTGCGACAGGCCGCCGCCGGCTGCAGACCCTTTGATGTTCATGGTTGGTCCGCCCGATGGCTGGCGAATTGCAGCAATAACATTCTTGCCTCTCTTGCCGAGCCCCTGTGTCAGGCCAATGGTAGTCGTCGACTTGCCTTCTCCGAGGGGAGTAGGGGTAATTGCAGTGACATCGATGTATTTACCGTTAGGCGATGCCGCCCGACGGCTGAGAACAGACTTGAAATCGACTTTTGCCACTGAATGCCCGTGCGGCAAGAGTTCTTTGTGATCGAGGCCGAGCTGTTCGCCGAGCTGATAAACCGACTTCATCTGCTTTTCTGCTGCCTCTGCTATTTGCCAGTCGGCATGTTTTGCTGGGTCAAGCGGCATGTTCCCTCCGGAAAAGAAAGTCATCATAATTTAAAGTCTGACAATAGAATACAGACAGCATATAAAACCGATAGCCCAGAAAACAATACCGCACAATCCAAGGGGAGTGGACAGAAGTTTATCAGGATAATTTCTCTGCCTTTGGCGCTCTGGTTTCTGCCGTGCTGATTTTCACTGCGCAGACCTTGAATTCCGGCGTCTTAGTGACCGGATCGCACGAATCGCTCGTTAGGATGTTTGCGGCTGCCTCCCGATAGTGCATCGGCAGAAAGACGACGGATGGAGTAACCGATCTATTGATGAGCGCACCGACAGTGATCGACCCGCGACGGGACGTGATTCTGAGAATATCGCCAGTATGAATACCCATTAGCTCCGCATCCTCAGGGTTCATCTCTATATAAGGACGCCCGGCGTGGAGTTCAATGGGGTGCACTCTCCGCGTCATGCTGCCGCCATGATGATGAAACAGGTTCCGGCCTGTCGTTAAGAGAAACGGAAAATCAGGATCAACCTGTTCGGCCGCAGGGCGATACTCGACCGGCGTAAAGACAGCATGCCCCTTCCTGAAGCCTTTAGCATGCCTCACCTTAATCCCGGGATGAGACTCGTCGAGACAGGGCCAGTGAAGGCCTCCTTTCTCGAGTCTCTGATATGAAATGCCCGACATTGCTTCCCAAAGCGCAGCGAATTCCTGCAGCGCCTCGGAGGGCGTGGTAAACCCAAGCTTCGAACCCATAGCCGTCGTCAGGTCAAGGAGAATCGACAGATCGTCCCTTGCCTTGCCGGGCGGCTCGACGGCCTTTCTGACCCTTTGGACCTTGCGCTCCGTATTCGTGAAGGTTCCGTCTTTTTCATAGCAGCATGCTGTCGGCAAAACCACATGGGCAAGTTCAGCCGTTTCGGTGAGAAAGATGTCCTGCACAACCAGGAATTCAAGGTTTTTCAGGGCAAGAAGCGTATGCGAAGCATTCGGATCCGTAAGGACAGGATTCTCTCCCATGATATAGAGCGCCTTCAGCACGCCGGATGCAGCAGCAGGAATCATTTCGGTCATTGTCATGCCCGGTGCCGCGGAAAGCCGTGTTTTCCACGACTGTTCAAACTTCTCTACATTATCTGGAATGCCGACTTTCTGGTAGCCAGGGAGTACATTCGGCAGGCAACCGGCGTCGCAAGCCCCCTGAACATTGTTCTGACCGCGAAGCGGGTTGATGCCGGTATGTGGACGTCCAATGTTGCCGGTCAGCAGGGCGAGATATGCCAAGGCGCGGACATTGTCGGTTCCCGATTGATGTTGCGTAATCCCCATCGCATAATAAATACCGGCCTTCCGTGATGAGCCATAGGCGCGCGCAGCAGCCCTTATATGCTCGGCGGGAACGCCGGTTATGCCGGCGACCGCTTCAGGCGCGTATGCCTTCAAAGAAGCCAGATACGACTCGACACCGGTCGTCTGTTCCGCGATAAACTCTTTGTCGATAAGATCCTCTTCGACAATGACGTGCGCCAGGGCCTTCAGTAGAGCCACGTTCGTGCCAGGCCTGAGCCTCAGGTGAATATCGGCAAATCGCGCCATTGGTATCCGGCGCGGGTCAATAAGGATTATTTTCGCGCCGCGCCGCTTTGCCTCTATCATGCGATTGGCGACGACCGGATGAGTTTCCTTCGTATTGGTTCCGACGAGCAACAAGACCTCGGACCCGCTTATTTCATCAATGCTGTTCGTCATCGATCCGGAACCGAAAATTGACGCGAGGCCTGCGACGGTGGGCGCATGACAGAGCCGCGCACAATGGTCGACGTTGTTCGTGCCTATTATCGCTCGCATGAATTTCTGAAATGCGTAATTCTCCTCATTGGTGCATCGTGCGGAAGAGATGCCACCGATAGCATCGGGTCCCGCTGCGGACCTGATTTGCTTCAGTTTGTTGGCGATAACGGCAAGGGCTTCATCCCAGCTTGCCGGCGCGAGCTCTCCATTCCTGCGCACTAAAGGCACAGTCAGTCGGTCGTGGTGCTGCACAAAACTGTACCCGAAGCGCCCTTTAACGCAGAGGAGCCCATCATTCCAGGCATCATCAGGAACCGTCACCTTCACGATGCGGTTGCCTGCTACATGAATGTTCACCTCGCAGCCCACTCCGCAATAGCCGCAGACTGTCTTGACCGGTCTGACGCCAAGAGTGCGGCCAGCCCGGTCCCATTGCTTACCGACAAGTGCTCCGGTGGGGCAGAACTGGACGCATTGCCCGCAGAACTCGCAGTCGAGATCGCGTTCAAACGGAGGGCATATCTTGGTCTTAAAACCGCGATAGGTGAAATTGATGGCGCCGACGCCCTGGATTTCGTCGCATGCCTTGACGCACCGCCCGCACGCGATGCACTTCTCCATATCGCGCTCGATAAACGGATTGGCATCGCGTTTTTCATACAACCTTCGTTCGCCTGGGTATGGATTGTCACGCAAGCCAAACTGATAGGCGAGGTCTTGGAGATCGCACGCGCCAGCCGCTTCGCAGACCATACAATCGTTCGGATGGTCAGAAAGGATCAGTTCGAGGACAGTTCTGCGAAGTGCCGAAATCTCTGAGGAATCGGTCGTTACGACCATGCCCCCCGACACCGGAGTAGTGCATGCGGTCACGGGTCGCGGCACGCCTTCAATCTGAACGATGCAGAGCCTGCACCCGCCGAATGGACTCAGTTGCGGATGATGGCACAGCGTCGGTATCGATATCCCGGCTTGTCGGGCCGCCTGCAGAACAGTCATGCCGCTTCCCGCGGTAACGGGCAAGCCGTCGATTGTCAGCGAAAAAGACTGTTCCTGTTTACTCATGCCTTCTCCACGGCGCCGAACTTGCACACGTCAAAGCAAGCCCCGCATTTGATGCAAAGTGAAGGATCGATCAAATGGACCTTCTTCTTTTCTCCGGTGACTGCTCCGGCCGGACATGCACGAAAACAGGCCCCGCAGCCTTTACATTTGTCCGCGAGAACCGAAAAGGCAAGGAGGGCTTTACAGACTTTCGCCGGGCATTTCTTGTCGCGGATATGCGCTTCGTATTCGTCGCGGAAATACTTGAGCGTACTGAGCACTGGGTTCGGCGCCGTCATGCCGAGTCCGCAGAGTGAAGTCCGGCGAATATCATTGCCGAGCTTAATCAGCGTGTCAAGGTCGCGTTGTTCTCCGTGCCCGCTCGTGATGCGTTCCATAATTTCCAGAAGGCGCTTGGTTCCGATACGACAGGGCACGCACTTTCCGCATGATTCGTTTTGGGTAAACTGGAGGAAATACTTCGCCATGCTTACCATGCAATTGTCTTCGTCAAGTACGATCATGCCGCCTGACCCGACAATCGATCCGGCCCTGCTGAGCGATTCATAATCCACGGGGAGATCGATCATCGATGCGGGAATGCACCCGCCTGACGGACCGCCTGTCTGTACGGCCTTCAGTTGCTTGCCGTGTTCGATGCCGCCGCCGATATCATAGATGATTTCGCGCAGCGATATGCCCATGGGAACTTCGATAAGACCGGTATTGCGCACCTTGCCCGTCAGCGAAAAGACCTTGGTCCCTTTTGACTTTTCCGTGCCGAACGCTGCAAACCAGTCAGCACCATTGCGGATAATCTGCGGAACGTTGGCGAGGGTTTCAACGTTATTTATCACGGTCGGCTTGCCCCATAGACCTCTGAAGACCGGGAACGGCGGCTTTGCCCTCGGCATGCCCCTCTCCCCTTCTATGGAGGCGATTAGTGCAGTCTCTTCGCCGCAGACAAATGCACCGGCGCCGAG
>DATHDH010000189.1:0-6426 GCA_035319145.1 Dissulfurispiraceae bacterium
CCCGCAAGGTCGGGCAATATGCGGACGGCGTGATTGTCGGCAGTGCGCTGGTCAGGGTATTTCATGAACGTCCGGAGGCGGCGGAAGCATTTATAAAAGAACTAAGGGAGGCCATTTAGGGAGTAGATTTCGGGAGGCGGGAATCGGTCGTATCCCCGGCCTCTGAATCCTTGGCCCTGAATCATGAAAGTATGGCGTGGTTTAGAAGGAAGAAAAACGTGACACAGGAAAAGAAAGTCAAAATCCCTGAAGGTCTTTGGGTCAAGTGCGATAACTGCAAGGAAATCGTCTATCGCAAAGAGATAGAAAAAAACCGGCAGGTATGTCCGAAGTGCGGCTATCACTTTCGCATCAGCAGCCGTCAGCGGCTTCGCATGCTTTCTGATGATGGCAGTTTCGTTGAACTTGATGCCGATCTCATGACAACCGACCCGCTTGAATTTATGGACAGCATGCCTTATGCTGAGCGAATTGAGGAGAATAGGGCCAAGAGCGGACTCAGCGAGGCAGCGCTTTACGGCGATGCTTCGATCTCCGGACGGCCCGTCGTGCTTGCCCTTATGGACTTCTCATTCATGGGCGGCAGCATGGGTTCTGTTGTCGGAGAGAAGATATCAAGGGCTGCGGAACGGGCGATCGAGAAAAAGGTCCCGCTGATTACAATCGCAGCATCCGGCGGTGCCCGCATGCAGGAGGGCATGCTGTCCCTGATGCAGATGGCGAAGGTGTCGGCATCGATCGGACGACTTCGCGAGAGTGAAGTCCTCTATATCTCCGTGCTCGCTGACCCGACGTTCGGCGGTGTTACTGCGAGCTTTGCCATGCTTGGGGATGTAATAATCGCCGAGCCGCGAAGCCTGGTCGGCTTTGCAGGGCCGCGCGTCATTGAACAGACGATTAAGCAGCAGCTTCCGGATAATTTCCAGCGCGCCGAATTTCTTCTTGAACACGGTATGATTGATCTTGTTGTCGAACGGCAGGCCCTGAAGGAAACGCTTGCCCGGCTGATTCATCACTTCATGCCGCTGCCGGCGGTCGGTTAGCTCATGCACTATCCCGAGGCAATCGGGTATCTTCTCTCGCTTCAGACGCTCGGCGTCAAACTCGGCCTGGAGAAGATGCGCGCTGTTCTTGATCTGCTCGGGAATCCTGAACGCAGTTTCAGGAGTATTCATATTGCGGGAACAAACGGCAAAGGCTCGGTTGCAGCCATCTCTGCATCACTGCTTCAGGACGCAGGCCACCGTGCCGGCCTATATACATCGCCGCACCTCGTGAGTTTTACGGAGCGCATTCGCGTCGGTAACGACCAAATACGTGAAGACGACGTCATTGCGTTGACGACGGAGATTCGCGATATTCTTGCCCTTCATCCCGAAGTTCCTTCGCCGACATTTTTTGAGTTTGTGACGGCAATGGCTTTCCTTCATTTCGCACGGTCCGGGGTAGAGTGGGCCGTTATCGAGACCGGCATGGGCGGCAGACTGGATGCAACGAATGTCGTTCGTCCTGCCGTATCCGTCATTACAAGCATCGGACTGGATCACCGGGAACATCTCGGCAATTCCCTGTCCGAAATTGCAAAAGAAAAGGCCGGGATCATCAAGTCCGGAGTGCCCGTCATATCAGCATCGCAGCCTGCCGAAGCCGGGCATGTCGTTGGCGCATATGCAGAGAGCGTCGGTGCGGCAGTATCTTTTTACGGCAGAGATTTCGGCGCGGTTGTCCGCTCCTGCACACTGGAAGAGACAATATTCGATTATGGGTGCAGTGCTCGCTCACTGCCTTTCTGCAGTATTCCGCTCGCGGGGCGACACCAGGCCGAAAATGCTGCTGTTGCGCTGCGTGCCGCTGATACGGCCTTAGCCGGGTTGCAGTTGACGGATGAAATGCTGAAGGAAGGGTTGAAAAAGGCGTCGTGGAAAGGCCGTCTTGAGGTGGTCGGGCGGGATCCGCTGACCATCGTGGATGGTGCACACAATCCCGCTGCTGCCCGGGCACTCGCTGCCTTCCTGCGTGAAGGGTTCGCTGATCATGAAATTACGTTTGTTCTCGGAATGCTTGCGGACAAGGATGTTGAGAGGACGATTCATCCTTTACTTGAGATGGCCTCGCATGTTGTTGTCACGGCCCCGCATTCCTCGCGTGCCGCAACTCCGGAAAACCTTGCTGCAGTCGTCCGGCGATTCGGGATCGAGCCGGAAAGACGCGGCAATGTTGCCGATGCCGTGGCTTACGCTCAGGTGCTTGCGAATGAACGCACCGGTGCCGGCGGAAAGCGGATGGTCGTCGCAACCGGTTCTCTCTATGTGGTCGGGGAAACCCTGACCGCCTGCGGCATGCAGCCTGTGCTGGCCGGGGTTCGCGAGTGGCGATGAGATTCCTTATTGCCTTTCTTTCCATATTGCTCGCCTTGACGACTTTGGCGGAGGCAGCTACCACGATTACTGCAGACAGTCTGGAGCACTTCGAAAAAGAAGATAAATATGTTGCGCTCGGCAAGGTGAGGATTGAACGCAACGGTGCGGTCGTGACTGCGGATAAGGGCATCCTTTATAACAGGACCGGCGACGCGGAGCTTGAAGGAAACGTCGTATATGAAGATCAGACCGCCATGATGAACAGCGAAAAGGCGAAGCTGAATCTTGATAAAAACACCGGCGAAATGCAGAACGCCATCATTTACATTAAAGAACGGAAGTACCAGGATCTTTCCCGCAAACAGGCCCTTACTCCAATTCTTGCAAGCATGGCAGCGTCGGCAAATACTGCGTCTACTGTTGCATCGACGAATGCGAGCGGACAGACGATGATTGCCGAATTGCAGCGTCAAACAATTCATTACTGGATATATGGGGAAAACATATCCAAGCTGGCGGAAGATCGGTACCATGCTCAACGAGCCTCGATAACGTCATGCGATTCCGAGCCATGTCTTTCTCCGGGGGTTATCCAGAAACAGAGATATCTCGGAGCACCCAGGGAAGTCGCGGAATCCGCATCGCCTTCGTGGGCATTTCACGGCAGGGACGTATCCATTACTGTAGGCGAGAAAATGACGGCACAGCATGTCACACTGCGCGTGAAAGATACCCCTGTTTTTTATGCGCCGTACTTTTACGCTCCGGTGCGGGAGCGGCAGACAGGACTATTGATTCCAACGGTAGGGACAAGTTCCATGAAAGGGTTTATTTATAAGCAGCCTTTTTTCTGGGCTATTGACGACAACAAAGATGCCACCGTCGACGTCGACTATTTCAGTAAATTGGGTGTCGGCACCGGCCTCCAGTATCGCTATCTCGATTTCGACGGGAAAGGGCAGTGGAGTGTTTATCACTTGCGGGATAAAGAGGTCAGGAAGGATTATCTTGAGATCAAGGGGCAGAGCGATTACAGGCCCACGACCGATATCCGCGGATTTGCCGATGTGAATTATGTCAATGGAAATGACTACTACCGGAGATATGGAAGCAATACCGTCGCCAGTAGTGAGCGATTCTTGCAGTCATCTGCCGAGCTGTCGGCTCACGCGTGGGCCGACAACCGAGTGTACCTTCTCGGCCAGTACTGGATAGATCTGCATCAGGATCAGAACGCAAAGGAGCCGCAAAAATTACCTGAAATCGGATATTTCATGAAGCCGATACCGCTTGGTCCGCTGACACTCTCGATGCAATCAAGCCTTGCAAACTTTGTCCGTCCCAGTGATCCGTCGGGGCAGCGGCTTGATATCATGCCGACTCTTACTTATTCCACGGGGGATACAATCCGATTGACCCAACAGCTCTCGCTCCGTGAGACTGCATACTGGTTGCGCAATCCCGGCACTTACCGGGCAACGGAACATCGCGAATCGTTAGAATATCGCGCATATGCCTTTTCGCGATTTATTAAGACTCATGATGATTTCACTCATATTTTAGAACCGTTTGTCGAATACCGCTTCATCCCGAAGACGCGCAACCTGCCGCAGTTCGATTCCGTAGAGTCTTTTAATCGAACTTCGCTGGTTCAGGTGGGGATGCTCAATAACTTCACCTTCAAGGCATTTAACGCATTTCTGAAGGCGACGCAGCCGATCGACATGGATCCGCAGCCGGGAACTCATGCGGTGCAGCCGACCGCTGTCGCGTTGAGTGTCTTTGGTAAGGGCGTAGGAGTTCAGTTTGATACCAGCCACGATTTTTCGCGGGGAAGGACGGAATCAGCGAACACCGCGGCATGGCTAGAAGTCTTTAATCAGACGCGACTGATAGTGGGCGAGCGGTATTCCCGAACAGATAACATCATGCTTTATACAATGGGATTTGACAGCAGGTATTGGCAGAACTGGTTCTTCTCTGGAACCCTAGGGTACGACATGAAGCAGGCGAGCAAACTGCGTGACGTGCAGCTGGTTGCCACGAGGATGCAGCAGTGCTGGGCTGTCAGTACGACTCTGACTCGAAAGCCGGGAGATGGCGTGACTCCTTCAGATATCAGCTTTATGCTGCTTTTTGAGTTGAAGGGAATAGGTGTTTTGAAACTTCTATGAACCTTGTCATATGCCTCGACAAGGAACAGGGCATGACCTCTCAGGTTGCGGTTACATCCGCAAAGAGATTTTTTGGAGCCAGGAAAGCAGGACACGCCGGTACGCTCGATCCTCTGGCCACCGGTGTTCTGCTTGTCTGCCTTAACGAGGCGACCAAGGTGACAGGCCTCTTCTCGGAACTGACGAAGGAGTACCTTGCAACGATGAAGCTCGGAGCAGTGACTGACACGTATGATGCCGAAGGCGATGTCGTTGCGCGTAAATCGATTGACGACATTGCATGCAAGGATGTCGAATCGGCGCTTGCCGGATTCCGGGGGGAAATCCGGCAGGTGCCGCCGATGTATTCTGCGATCAAACATCGCGGACTCCCTTTATACAAGTATGCGAGGCGTGGGCTTGATGTTCCCCGCGAACCTCGCGCGGTCGAGATAGAGGAGCTCGAAATGGTGCGGTGTGAGCTTCCTGATGTGCAGTTGCGCGTTGTGTGTTCAAAGGGAACGTACATCCGCTCGCTCTGCCATGACATCGGACTGGAACTTGGCGTCGGCGCGCATATGACGAAGTTGGTGAGAACGCGCATCGGTCAATTCACACTTGAGCATTGCGCTCGCCTGTCCGACCTGGCCGTTCGGAGCGATGTACGGGTGCCTCTTGCAGAGGCGTTGCGGCATATTCCCGCGGTTTTCGCTGCAGGGCGTTCTCTTGAACGGCTCAGGCACGGCAATTCCGTACCGGGATCTTCACAGGAGGTTAAGGGCAATTGGTCCGGACACGGAATGCTTCGCCTCTGTGACGACCAGGGGGGCTTGTTTGGCATCGGTCGCGTCACCGACGGAACAATTCGGGCGGAACGCCTTTTTGTCTGTACCGAGACAATACCGGGAGGAGTATCATGATACCTCGCTATACACGCGCCGAAATGGGGCGGCTCTGGGCCCCGCAGAATCGCTTTCAGAAGTGGCTTGATGTTGAACTGGCTGTCTGCGAAGCATGGCATGAACTCGGACAGATACCGTCGGAGGCGCTCGCCGTCATCAGGGAGCGCGCTGCTTTCGATCTGCAGAGAATCGACGAAATCGAGCTGGAAGTCAAACATGATGTTATCGCATTCCTGACATCCGTTGCCGAGAAGGTCGGCCCTGAATCACGCTTTATCCACAAAGGACTTACATCGTCGGATGTAGTGGATACCGCATTGTCGCTCCTCATGAGGGAGGCTGCCGACGGAATAATCGACGATATCATCTCATTCATGGCGGTCCTCAAAGAGAAGGCGTATGCTTACAAGCATACGCCGTGCATCGGCAGAAGTCACGGCGTTCATGCGGAACCGACGACCTTCGGACTGAAGTTCTGTCTTTGGTATGCGGAGGCGGAGCGTTGTCTCATCAGGCTTCGGAGGTCTCGGGAATGCATCAATGTCGGGAAGATATCCGGCGCTGTTGGCAACTTTTCGAATCTTCCTCCGGTACTTGAGGAGATGGTTTGCAAGAAACTCGGTCTACTTCCTGAACCGATTGCTACCCAGGTTATTCAGCGGGATCGCCACGCTGAATTCATGACGACTCTTGCAATTACAGCCGGACTCATCGAAAAAATTGCCGTCGAAATCCGGCACTTGCAGCGGACCGAGGTGCGGGAAGCCGAGGAGCCGTTTACGCCCGGACAAAAGGGATCGTCAGCAATGCCGCATAAGCGCAATCCCGTGGGATGCGAGAATCTGTCGGGGCTCGCGCGGGTAGTGCGCTCCAATGCCCTCGCTGCTCTGGAAGACATGCCGCTCTGGCATGAGCGTGATATTTCCCACTCTTCGGTTGAACGCATTATTGTTCCGGACAGTACCATCCTGATTGACTATATGATCAATCGGATGAAAGGCATTCTGCAAG
>DATHDH010000190.1:0-19240 GCA_035319145.1 Dissulfurispiraceae bacterium
GGCCGACATACTTGTCGAGAAGCTTTTGAGGGTTGAGGAGGTCGTATTCATAATTCTGCTCAAGAATGACGAGGGCGTCAGGATTGGTGAGTGATTTGATATGCACGGTGGCAGGCATAATCTGAGCGGCAACGTCCATGAAACGTAATGCGCCGACTCCGTGCGATAAAGAAACCTTCCGCTCTTCCTTGACCAGGGCAATGTTGCTGTTATAGATGGTGATGGCCAGGGCGGTCCGGTCAGAGGCATCCGAGGATGATGCCGCGGGCTCTTCCTGAGCAGCCGGGGCTGAACTGCTCCCTTGGGCAACGCAGACAATCAAGCAGAGAAAAAGGATGGTGTAACGCAGTATCATGGCCGCCTCCTAAGCGATGTTTCAGTTTGGGGTGTTCGTCATTGCATGTGGAACCGGGCGACAAATATGGGTCAAAGAAGAAAAGTGTAGTCCATTTTTCCGCTTAGAACCCTTCGCACTTCAACAATATTGTTATCCATGACGCAGTAGAAAACGAGATGGCTCTCGACTTTGAGAACGCGATACCCCTTGCGGGCAAGGTTCTTATCTCTGGGGACGATGCCGCTATAAGGGAAATCCTCGAGTCTGAGAATATGCATCTCAAGTTTCTCTGCGAGGTTTAAAGCGGCCGAAGTGCTGTCCACGGCAATATAATCGATAAGATCAGAGATATCTTTTTCGGCGACCGAAAGAATCCTGATGCTATGTTTTGGCATCGAGTCGCCCTTTAATCCCCATCATGGCTTTCCGTAAGGATCGGTGCTTACCTTGATGTGATTGCTCTTCTGCTTCTTCAAGCTTCCCATACAAGGCCAGCAACGACTGTTGTTGCTCATACATGGTTTGGCTCATTACAACCAGGTGACCGACACCATTCTTTGTGATAAACACAGGCTGTTCATCGCGCAGACAGAGATTTTCAATTTCGGGCGTCTTGTTTCGCAAGTCAGAAATTGGCCTAATTATTGGCATGGTATTCACCCCATTTTTTGAGATACTATATCATTATGTTATCAATATCATGATAATACAGTCAATGCGGCACTTCAGAAATTCAACAACACTTTACGAATACTTATTTTCAGCGAAAGGCTGCTGCAAAAAACCAGGGAATATTAATCTGCTGCAGTATAATAAAATATGACGTGCGGGAATAAACTGGCGCTCAAGAAGCACTTATGTATCGACTGTTCCTTCTGTCAGAACTGCAGTGATACGCGCTGTGCCATGTGCAAACCTCGCCCCAAGAAGAAGGAAAAGACCGAAAAGCCGAAGGTTCACAAACCGCTGTTTCGGGATTACTGATAGTACAAGAAGGAGGACGTCATGCATATAGTAGCCTTCAACGGCAGCTCCAGAAAGGACGGCAACACGGCTATTCTGATCAACACAGTGTTCAATGAGGTACAAAAAGCCGGTATAAGCACTGAACTCGTGCAATTGTCAGGCGAAAATCTTCGTGGCTGTATTGCATGCTATGAGTGCTTTAAAAGGAAGAACCAGCAATGCGCGGTGACAAGTGATCCGATGAACGCGTACATCGACAAGATGATTGCCGCAGACGGCATCATACTAGGTTCCCCGACGTACTTTGCCGATGTGTCGGCCAACATGAAAGCCCTTATTGAGCGATGCGGCATGGTAGCCCGGGCCAACGGAAATGTTCTGAAACGCAAGGTAGGTGCAAGTGTCGTTGCCGTGCGGAGAGGCGGCGCGTCGCATGTGTTCAGCTCACTGAACTATTTCTTTCTCATCGCTGAAACCATCGTGGTGGGGTCAAGTTATTGGAACATCGGCCGCGGTCGCGAAATCGGCGAGGTGCAGAATGACGACGAGGGCATCCAGACCATGAAGACGCTGGGGGAAAACATGGCGTGGACGCTTCAAAAAATCTGCCGCTGACGTTATCGCATTCAGAAATTGATCAGTCCGCCGCTGCCTTTCTTGATTGGATACTTCTTCCTGAGGGCAGCGGCGACGTTAGGCGGCACAATGGTCTTCACCGAACCTCCGAAGGAATAGACTTCCTTGGCTATCGTGGATGAAATAAATGAGTGCTCCTCAGAGGGCATCAGGAAGACTGTTTCGATGCTCTTGTCGAGCCGCCTGTTCATGAGGGTCATCTGCATCTCGAATTCATAATCCGATACAGCCCGCAGGCCGCGAATAAGCGCCGCGCACCCGCGGCGCTTGGCATAATCGACCAGCAGCCCTCCGAAAGGTTCTACCGCAACTCCCGATATATCTTTTACCGCCTCTTTGATGAGTTCGACCCGTTCTTCCAGGGTAAAAAGCGGCATTTTCTTCGGGTTCGGCGCGACCGCAACGACGACTTCATCGAATATTGTGAGACTGCGCTTAATGAGGTCCAGATGTCCATAGGTTACTGGATCAAACGTGCCCGGATAAATACCGCGTTTCATGATGGCTCCTTTCGGTATAGGGAAAGCATCGTATCTCCGTATGTGTACTGTTTTTTCAGTGAGAGGAGGGCGGTATGGTGCGGAACGGCCGCCCTGCGGGAATGCTCTAAAACGACTATTCCCCTATTTTCAAGCACGGAATCGACGCCGGCAAGGAGAAGAATCTGGGGTATTTCAGCGGATGCATACGGCGGATCAATAAAGATGATCCGAAACGGTGTGGACAGCTGCTTCAGATATGCCATGGCCTCCGCGCGCACTGTCTCAGCCTGTTCAGCAAAGTGAAAGCGTTCGGCCAGCTCACGGATGAGCCGAATACGTTCGACGTTGCGATCAACAAAGACGGCCCGCTCCGCTCCGCGGCTGAGCGCCTCAAGCCCTATTGCCCCTGTTCCGGCATAGAGGTCGAGAAATCTGCTGCCGGGGACTTCTGCGGCCAATATGTTGAATATGGCCTGTTTGACTTTTGCCGAGGTGGGGCGCAGCTCGTCTTCACCGCTGCGGCATGCGAAAGCCTTTCGGGATATGACTTTTCTGCCCTTTGCCGACCCGCCTGCGATTCGCACGCTAGGCGCCAACAGGCGGGTTAATGAGCAAGGCAGCAGGGGGCTCATATCCGCGGATTTTGACGACTCTGCCCTCTACCGACAGCCGTCCTTCTGAAAAGAGGCGGATTGCTTCAGGGTAAATCATGTGTTCTGCGGCAAGAATACGCTGTGCAAGCTGCTCTTCCGCATCGTCAGGAGCGGCGGGCACAGCCGCCTGGATGATGATAGGGCCGGTGTCCATCCCTTCATCGACGAAATGAACCGTGCATCCGCTGATCCGGACCCCGTAGTCGTTAGCCTGCTGTTGGCCGTGCAGCCCGGGGAACGACGGCAGCAGCGCAGGATGGATATTCATGATGCGGTTTGGAAATGCGGCAATGAGCGGTTTCCGCACAATGCGCATGAAACCGGCGAGGGCGACAAGCTGGACGCCGCGCGCCAGGAGTTCATCGCGTATGCGCTCGAAATAGGCGTCTTTCGAAGGCGATTCCTTCGGGTTGAGGTAGAGGGCTTCTATGCCGTGACGTTGCGCCCGCTGTCGGGCAAAGGCGTCCGGGTTGTCGACGATGAGCAGCGCTATGTGGGCCGTGACCCTGCCGGATTCTATAGCATCGATGATAGACTGAAAATTCGAGCCCCGGCCAGAAGCCAAAACCCCGAGTACAAGCATCGGATCCCCCTGCGAGTGACATCTGCTTTATTATACCGAAAACGATCCGATCGATGGTCATGTGGCTTTGATAGATAAATTATCGAGCTGTAAGGATGCAAAAAAAGACAGGGGATCCCAAGGCGTTTGAAATTATGGCTCTCAGGAATCAAAACGGCTTGCTGCTGATCTCATGCACCGCATTCACCATGGCCTGCGCGCTTTCAACCGGCGTCTCCGGCAAAATGCCGTGGCCAAGATTGAAAATATGGCCCGGAGCATATCGTCCGCCTTCGATGATGCGCTTCACTTCCGTGTAAATCGAATCGCGGGTTCCGAAGAGCGCACACGGATCGAAATTACCCTGGACAACATGGTTTCTGTCGAGATGATCGACCGCATCAGCCATATCGATACGCCAGTCAAGCCCATAAACGTCGGCACCGGCACTTTTTACACGGTCAAGCATACCGCTGCTGTTAAAGGCGAAATAGATAATCGGCACCGTGCGCTGGCAGGTACGGAGTTCTCTGATAATTCTCTGCACAAGCGGTAATGCAAAGATATCGAAATCGTGCGGCGACAGCGCACCGACCCACGAATCGAATATCTGCACGGCATCGACTCCGGCGGCAATCTGCGCCTTCAGATAATCAATAACGACATCGCTCACCATTGTCATAAGAGAGGCGAAAAGCGCTGGAGCCTGGTACATCATGCGCTTGGTATGGATGAAATTCCGCGAGCTGCCGCCTTCAATCATATAGGTCGCGAGGGTAAATGGAGCACCCGAGAAGCCGATCAGCGGTACTTTCAGAGACTGCTTCAGCAGCCGGATCGTCTCGAGCACGTACGGCACATCTTCATAGGGCTTAATGCGTCGCAGATTCCCGATAGCCGACTCAGTACGTATCGGGTTGTGAAAGACAGGGCCCTTGAGTTCCGAAAACTCCAGCTGCATGCCCATCGGTTCGATGGGGACCAGGATATCCGAAAAAAGGATTGCCGCATCGACCTTCAAGATGTCCACTGGCTGAATCGTCACCTCAGCCGCCAGTTCAGGCGTTTTACACAGAGTCAGGAAGTCGACTTTCGCACGTACCTTTTGATATTCGGGCAGATACCGGCCGGCCTGTCGCATGAGCCACACCGGCCGGTAGTCGGTCTTTTCGCCTGCACAGACGCGCAGAAAGGTATCGTTCATCAGGAATCGCTCCTCATCCTAGCGGGGATATAATTGCAGAAAGGCTCCGGATCCAGATAATCTCCGGTTACCGCATACGAGCGGGCCCGGCAGCCGCCGCAGACATTCACAAACTCACATATGCCGCATTTACCCTTGTAACTCTTGAAGTCTCGCAATTGTCTGAAAAGCTCAGAATTCTCCCAGATGTCCTTGAATGACTGCTGTCTGACATTACCGGCGGCCTTCGGAAAGTAACTGCAGGGGAGGACGTCTCCGTCGACATTGATCAGGCAGATAAGCTGACCGGCGAGGCATCCCTTGGAGCCGCCCGTCGAAAACTTGAGCGTACGGCGCTGAAACGCCACGCCTTCCTCCTTTGCCTTCTGCAGCACAAAGCGGTAATAATGCGGCGCGCATGTCGGGCGCACCAGCATGACATCTTCGTCCTTCTCCATTTGGTAATGCCAGTCCAGAATGTCCTCATATCGTTCTTTTGAAATCAGCTCGTTCATAATCTCCTCGCCGCGTCCGGTCGGAACGATCATGAAGAGATACCAGGCGGTTGCGCCAATAGATTTTGCAAGCTTATAGACGTTTGGGATCTCATCCTCGTTCCGCTTTGTAAACGACGAATTGATAATGAATTCGATGCTGTTTTTGCGAAAAAGTTCCGCGGCCTTCATGACGCCCTGAAATGCCCCTTCCTGGTTGCGGAAATCGTCGTGCACGGACGCCGTCGACCCGTCCAGGCTCATCGAGACGATCCGGATGCCGGAGTCCTTAATCTTTCCGCAAATATCGTCGGTAATCATGGCGCCGTTGGTCGCCATGCACATGCGGAGTCCCTTGTCGGTACCGTATCGGGCGATGTCAAATACGTCGGCGCGCATGAGCGGTTCGCCGCCGGACAGGACCACGACCGGCTGCGCATACGAAGCAATGTCATCGATTATGCGGAATGCCTCTTCGAGCGGAAAGTCCGGATGATCCTGAACGACCATCTCGGATGATGAGCGGCAGTGAACACATCGCAGATTACAACGGCGCGTAATTTCCCAGGCAATCCATTTCGGTGAAAATTCCATATTATTTATTATACCGGAAGAAATTGGCCCGACGCGCCGACCTCGAAAAAAGGATTAGTAGTCGGATAGGCGTTCCGGTATCGCAGCGTCCCTCTGTTCAGGAATCGCGTCCGTGGCCCAGAGGGTTGCTTCGATGGCGCTCAGAAGAGGCGTAAGGGTTCCGCAATTCAACGCCGAGACGGTGACAGCTGAATAGCGCTCCGCGACGAGAGCAGCCTGGTGCGGTTCTGCCTGATCGATCTTGTTGAATACCGGAAGACGCGGCTTTCGATCGAGCCCCAGCTCCTTCAGGATAGTCTCAACAGAGGCCAATTGTTGCTCCATGCGTGGATTGGTAATATCGACGAGATGGAGGAGGAGATCGGCGTCTTCCAGCTCCTCGAGCGTAGCCTTGAAAGCAGCCATGAGGTCCTTCGGGAGGTTGCGGATAAAGCCGACGGTGTCGGTGATTATTATCTCCCGCTCGCGCGGAAAGCGGAGACGACGGCTTGCGGTGTCGAGGGTCGCAAACATCTTGTTTTCGACAAACGTGGTGCTGGCCGTGAGCGCATTCAGAAGGGTCGATTTCCCGGCATTCGTATAGCCCACAATTGAAACAATCGGAATTCCCGTGGAAATGCGGCGTTGACGGCGCTGCCTTCTCGCCTCGCTGAGGGAGCCGAGTTCCTTTTCGAGCCGTGTAATCCGCTCCCTGATGCGCCGCCGGTCGATTTCGAGCTTCATTTCACCGGGCCCGCGTCCGCCGATTCCTCCCATGAGGCGTGACATTGCAGTTCCTTTTCCGGTCAGTCTCGGCAGGTTGTATTTCAACTGGGCGAGTTCTACCTGAACCTTGCCGTCCCCGCTGTGAGCGCGGCGCGCAAAGATATCAAGGATGAGCTGAGAACGGTCAATTACTTTCAATTCGGTCGTTTCAGCAATGGCACGTACCTGAGACGGAGAAAGGTCCTGATCGAAAATAATCAACGTTGCTCCATTGTCCATTGCATTCATGATTAATTCCCTGAGTTTGCCCTCGCCCATGACGAAGCGGGGATTCAGGGCCTTCAGGCGCTGGATGACGAGGTCGAGCACGAGCACGTCGCTCGATTCCGCAAGCTCTTTCAGTTCGGCGATCGACTCCTCAAGCTCAAAACGCGGCTGCGTCGATGCGCTCACGAGAATGGCGCGTTCGCGTCCGTCCTTCCGGTCGAAGGAGCGGGAACGCTCCATTTCGCTTTCGAGGTCATCGATGAATGCTTCAAAGGGCAGATGAAAGTGGTGAAAGTCATCTTCAAGAAAGTCGTATTTCCGCGCGGCACCGAACGGAGTGAGATGCGCAGCGTACATTTTGTGCGGCATGCCGTCACGAATGCCGACGGCGGCGATCATGTCGAACCGCAAGAGTGCAAGGTCGGTAAGGTCCTCGTCATTAAGCGGTTCATCCTTCAGATGTGTATGGATGAACCGCAAGTGACGCAGCGGGCTTCTCCCCAGAGGATAATCCTCTAGCGGTGGGATGAAGACACCTTTTGCGTCGCCGACGATGACATGGGAAATGCCGCCTTCGCGCGTAACAAGTACGCCTAACTGGCGGCCGATCTCCGAAGAAATGGCGGCAAGATAGCGTCCGAGTTCGTGCGTTATGACCGCGTCGCGGGGAATCCTGCGCCGATACGCCTTCTCAAGGAGGGAGATGGTGCTTTTCTTAAGACCCGAAATATTGCCGAGAACGGTACGAATACTGGTTAGCCTCCTGTTCAATTCTAACAGAGCGGCCGGTTCTTGACAACGCAGCAAAATGTGCGTGATAGTGTCAGAAAGGAAGTTCCATCTCTTTTCATGCTGAGGGGTGTCATATGGCGAATGTTTATTACGCATCTGCTCGGGTAGCAAAGTGGAAATACGATGCAAGCATGCCGGGAAAGCTTCAGCGCCTGCTCCGCGAAATTGATCCCGGCAAGTACTTTGAGGCGAAAGAATGGGTGGCCGTGAAGACCCATTTCGGCTCTGAAGGTGCTCACAGGATTGTACGGCCTACATTTCTGCGCAAGGTGGTCGAGGAGCTGAAGGCAAACGGATCGAAACCGTTTGTCACCGACACGGTACGCATTCGCGGGCTGGACTATTTGGAGGTTGCAAACCACAACGGCATCAACCACCTGTCGGTCGGAGCACCGGTCGTTTTGGCGGATGGCCTCTATGGCCATGACAACATACTGGTTAAAGCGGGAGAGATACTCGGAGAGATTGCGGTTGCAACGCTGATTTACGACGTGCCGGCCATGGTTGTCTGCTCGCACGTCAAGGGGCATATTCAGGCTGGCTACGCAGGGGCAATCAAGAATCTCGCAATGGGGGCTGTGAGCTCTGCCCACCGCGGCTGCGGCTGGAAGTGCGGCAGGGGGGCGATGCATACGATAGGCGAGGGCAGACTTGTCTGGAATGAAGAGAACTGCACCTTCTGCTATCAGTGCGAAGAGGTCTGTCCTCTGGATTGTATCAGCTTTGAGGACGGTCAGCTCCGTTCCGACGACGAGCGCTGCTGGCGTTGCGGCCGCTGCGCCCGGGTCTGTCCGGCGGATTCACTGCGCCTGCCTGGCGACGATATCCTTTTTATGAAATCTCTGGCCGAGGCGACCTCGGCGGTCTTGTCTACGTTTCAACCGAAAAAGGTCCTCTACATCAACTTTCTCACAGAGATCCAGCCAGAATGCGACTGCATGCCCGCTGCCGAAGTGCCGGTGATGCAGGACCTCGGCATACTCGTCTCGGACGATATCGTGGCAATCGAGCAGGCATCCGTCGACATGCTGTTGAAGGCAGAGCCGCTGCCCGCTTCGCTTGCGGAGGAGATGAAGATAGAGGCCGGAGAAGACATCCTCGGAAAGCTTCACAACAAGCCCTATCAGATACAGATAGAAGAGGCTGAACGGTTAGGCCTCGGTGGCAGGAGCTATGAGCTGATAACGATAGATTAGTTTTCGCATGAGCGGAGATGTCCATCCATTGCATCTCCCGGTTACGACAATAGCGAGTTATTGCATCATCATATGCTCGTGATTCATCTCCATATGCTTCATCTGGAGATGGCGCGCCGGTATTTCATGAGTAAAGAAGGCGACACACAGAAGGATCGCCAGAATTAACAGAGCATCGATCCTGATTCGTTTGAGAAAAGCCGCAACAAAGGACGCTTCGTCTTGACGGCGAGAAGGCGGCGCGATGAACCTCATTGCAATGACGAGCAGTACGGAGAGCTTCGCCGAAAGGTCCAGTCCGTAGGTGTTTGTGAGAAGTCCGCTGAACGTTCCTACCTCAATGTGTGCATTGAACATGCCGCTGAAAACCGCAATGGCCAGCAGTGGTCCGAATATCCAAAGATATCGGTCGGCAATGCCGGCGACTGCGGCATGAAGATTTGGTCTCGCTCCGATGACGGAAGCAGGCGCGACGACGGCCAAAGCGAGCAAGGGGCCGCTCCAGAAAGAGGCAGCCATTAAATGAAGCCAGTCGACGAGCTGCGGCGCGCTGAAATCGCCGAAGTCCGCGGCATGCCCCGATGCGCTGCGACAAAAACAGATAACCGAGACAACTGCTCCGGCAAGCGCCGCAAACAAAACAGTGTGCATCTGCCGTTTCCTGAGAAGATAAAGGGCGAGCAGTATGGGAATACAGGCCATCCGGATGAGCCAGAGGTCACCATAATGCGTCTTGTTGATGACGAGAGGCAGTGCGGCGAAAACGGCATCGATGCTCTCAGCCCCGCTCATTTCCGATGTGCGCTGCATAAGATCTCCGATTCCGCTGATGGCGAGCGTGCCGATACAGAGCATACCGAGGCGATACAGGCGATGCGACAGAAAGGCTGAATCTTCCGTATCAGGCGACTGCAGAGGCTGCCGTACTGCGCAAAGGATAATACCTGCCAAAGCCGAGAGTGCTACGAGATCTATGAATGTAACGATGCTATGCACCAATGTCTGAAACATCATGCTCCTTATTTGACCGTAAATTGAAAATCACCCGATGTGCGATGGCCGTCTCGCGAAACTGCACTCCATACTGCCCGATACGTTCCTGCCGGCAGAGCCGGAAGGCTTACCTGCAGAAGTGTAGTATCCGATTGGCTGACCTGCCCATCACCCTTGTCAATACGCCTGCCGCTGGAGTCCTGTACGGTGAGTGTTGAAAACACGCCTTCCAATGCTCCGTCAAACCATATGCGAACCTGTGCGGGCGAGGAGGCTATGACGGAACCAACCCGCGGGTCGGCGTGATCCGGGAATGCATGCCCAAGCGATACTGAAGGGTTTGCGAGCAGGGCGATAAGCATGCAACAAAAAAAAGAAGTCCGAATGTTCATCCTAGGGGAAAAGCGGCTTCCCAAAGCTGTTGGGAAAGAGGTCGTCCACAAAAAGATGGAACAGCCCCAGGACACCGACATGTCTGCCTGACCTGCTGTTGATCGGAATCTCTGCTGCAACACCGAACTGCATATATTTGCCGGCCCAGACGACACCGGGATTGATGGTGCCGGTCGTCCGTCCCTTGCAGCCGGCATTGAGACAGGTCTCCATGGGGAACTCTATCACGAGGATCATACGATTCAATGGGGTGCCGAGCCCAATATCTTTCACGAACTGTTGCAGATACATGAGGCTGTATTGAATCGTGAACCCCCACGTCAGAGTAGTCGGATTACGGTCGACCTGCGTTGTCTGAACGATATCTCCGTCAGGACTCTGATCGGTTGTCACCGTGACGTTCTTGCTTCTTGTCGGGAAGTTCGGCCCTATGCTGCCGGTTACGGCAAGGGGCTTGAGGAAACTGAGCGAATCCGGCAGATCCCCGAATCCCTTTCCAAAATTGATCGTCGGTGAAATAACAGAAAATGATTCGGCGCCAATCCGTTTCGTGCCGGTCCCGCCGAGCTCAACGCCGAGGCCGAGAGAGGCAATCGCTTCATGCACATCGCTTGTCAGGAACTGGTACTTCATGCTGAGTTCAAGGTTATTGAACCCGGTCGTTGCCGGGCCTCCGTCGGGCTTGATCCTTTGCCATGACTCCCCGACCGATATGCCGAAAGCAGGGGTTATCCGCTTGGATAACTCGGTGGAAAAGGTCGTAGAGAGAAAAGACGGGCTTTCACCATCACCGGGCATTTTGCGGTGATCGATCAGCAGCGAGAACTCATCGGAAACGAACGGATCGTCAACGGCAAACGTAGTAGGGAAAAATCTCTTGCCGGCTATGCCGTGGGCATCGGAAGTTTCGGGAAGCAAACCGATGAAAGAGACGACAATTGCCATGCATACGAAAATCATATTTCGCGCTGATGATAAAGAGAAGCAATAAGCCGGCAGACGGTGAAATGATGGGTTCATAATCATTTTATTTTACCGGACCGGTGAACAGGTAATCATTGTCTTTTTGTTTTTCATGACATTGCATGCAGGCTTCAACCCGTCCGCCTGCCAGAACCTTGCCATCAGGAGCATAGCGTGCGTAAAACCAGTCCCCCGCCTGGGGGTTGTATCCCTTAATTTTATACATGACAAAGAGGCCGAGAAACTTTTTATCGGCGGAATAGCCTTCCTTGGCAATCATTGAGCCGTCAGCCATGCCTTTCTTGTCGTTAATCGAAAAGAATGCCGGCGTATTGACAAAGGTCGTCAGCAACTCACCGTGCGGCTGCGAGCCTTTATAGAGTTTTTCTTTACCGGGCCAGAGATTCCATGCTGTATACGGCTTGTATTTCACGATGTACGCATTGATCTGCTCCGCATTCGGCCCCGGCTCGGGAATGACCGACTCGGACGGGATTATTTCGTGAATTGCAAATGCCGCACTTGCAAAGATGAGGGCGAAAACAAACGGTACTAATGCTGCACTAACGATAATCTTATTCATGCTGTCCTCCTCATATGGCTTTTCATTGTAAGCAGCTGCTCAACTTGAACTATTCAGCGCAGAAGCATTCCTGCGTCTATATCCGCGCTCCTGTGCGGCGTAGTCAAGATACACCGTCGCCAGATCCTCAATAGGCAGCATTATGCGCGGTATTGCGTCATACGTCGGTATCACCTTGATATATGATCTGCAGGCCTCGCAGACATCCGCCCTCGCTGCCTCCTGTATTCCTTCTTCATACAGCATGCCGAGCGAACGATGGTCCTCTGTTCCACAGCTTGGGCAGTGCAGGCGGGTTATTCGCCATTCGGCGCCGCACTGACCGCAGCGAAGATATTTTTCCTGGCTATTGCCGCGCAGCTCACCCAAAATGGCGTCGGTTCCACAAATAAAACAAAAGTCCTTGTTCCATATCGTACCTTCAGCCAAAGGCGCAAGTTGTCGGGCCCAGGCGGACAATGCCGGACTGAGAGCGTGCTTGAGCAAAATTACTGCAAGTTCAGGATTCACGCCATGCATATGCGCCGTTTCATCGATCTTCTTATGGTCACCTGCCAAATAATTTGTGAGAAGGTCGTCCATGAAAAGAAGGTCATCTGCGAGCAGCATTCTGAGAGCACGAGCGTCTGATACCAATGCCTTTGCAGAATGCAAGCGCTTATCCGGCTGTGTGCCTTCCGCAAACCTTGGTGACGCACTCATCGGAAGGGCCTCCAGAACCTTCGCCATTTGCATCACGAGCGAGGATACAGCCTGCTCATCAAGGGCAATATTCATGTCGGCCAGCAACGGTATCTCTTCCTGAAGCTTGCCGACCGCCTGTTCTCGTGTCATACCGACAGGGCCGGCAGAGAGTTCAAAATCTCCGGTCAGCGGCAGGAGAGCGCCATAGAGATGCGCGGCATCGGACAATTCCGGCCGCTCGGCAACGATAATGTTAAGACGCCGGAGGATCGGATCGACAGCCCCCGTGCCGTCTTTTATGACGCTGCTCATTTATCGCGCCCCCGTTCGCGGAACTTCGCAAGTGCTGCGAGGGCAGTTCCGAGCGGATTGAAAGCGCCGGGCAATGGGGGCAAATTTGCGGGTCGCTGGGGAATCACTGGATTGACCGGCAGCCCGTAAACTTCGGGTTTGTCCATAAGCAGATAGAAGACATTCAGGCCGCGCGCTTCCGTATATCCATATATATTTGCTTTCATTTCTCCCAGGGCCTTCAATTGTGCAAGCCTGGCATCGGCGTGTTTCCTCAGCTCGGGTACCTCTCCGAACCGGATTGACCCTGTCGGACAGGCCTTGGCACATGCGGTGCCGAGACCGTTGTGAATGCGGTCATTACAGAGCGTGCATTTCTTTGACGTCTTCGTCGTCTCGTTATACTTGACCACTCCGTATGGACACGCGGCATTGCACGCCTTGGTTCCCACGCATTTATCCTGCTGCACGACGACATTGCCGAGATCGGTTCGGATTATGGCACCCACCGGGCAGACGTTCATGCATGCGGCATCCGTGCAGTGTTTGCACGAGTCGCTCATGAACAGCCAGCGCGAGCCGGTGCGGTTCTTGTTGAACTGTTCTATGAAGCGGACATGGCGCCAGTCGCGGGCACTCAATTTCTCCGTGTTGTCATAAGAGTTTCCCGTGAAGTTATTTGCAAGCATCCGGGTAACCGGGTCGCTTGCGAAGTGGGTCGGCTCCGGCTCTATCGCATTCCATTCCTTGCATGCCACTTGACATGCCTTGCACCCGGTGCAGATTGAGGTGTCGACGAACATTCCCTTGGCCATCTTATGCACCTCTCTTTCTTCCCGCCCGGATGTTGCAGGTAAAGACCTTGCCTTCGTGAATCGTAACGTTCGGGTCGGCGACGAGCGCACTGAGGTTGTTGACAACGTCGCCGCGCGCGGTCCCCTGCCAGCCCCAGTGCCACGGCAGTCCGATCTGGTGAACTGTCTTGCCGTTTACCGTGAAAGGCCGCATGCGGCGCGTGACGAGTGCACGGGCCTCGATAGAGCCGCGTGCGGTCGTAATGGTCACATACCCTTTGTTCTTGACGCCTTTTGCCGCCGCGAGTTCCGGCGATATCTCGCAGAAGAGCTCCGGCATGAGTTCAGCCAGCCAGGGCAGCCAGCGGCTCATGGTGCCGCTCAGGTAATGTTCGGTGAGACGGTATGTGGAGACAACAATCGGATATTTCGGATCCGCTACCCGGTGATAAGGATTCCCGGCTATCTTCCATACTTTGGCAATCGGATTAAACTGCTGCTTGTACAGAGAGTTGCGTACTGGCGACTCATAGGGTTCGTAATGCGCCGGAAGCGGTCCGTCCACAAGGCCGAAGGGCGCAAAGAGCCAGGCCTTGCCGTCCGGACGCATGATAAACGGATCATTGCCTCCGAGCCAATCAAAGCCGATGCCGTTGTCTTTGCCGATTGACCCCGGGGCTTTCGTAGGAGCGAAGTCGATGCCGTCACCTGATGGAGCGACCCACTTGCCTGGGATCGGCTTGCCAGAGGCGTCCTTCGTTCCGCTGTCTGCCGATGCATCCCAGTAAACGAGCTTCTTTTTCTCCGACCACGGCTTCCCCTGGAGATCGGAGGAAGCGCGATTGTACATGATATGGCGGTTTGCCGGCCAGGTGAAACCCCAGTTGGGCGAGATCCATTCATCGGCGCGGCGCGATGCGGCGAGGTTTTTTCCTTCTTCAGGGATAACGCCGGTGTAGATCCAGGCCCCGCAGGCGGTTGATCCGTCTTCCTTGAGCACCGCAAACGTCGGCAGAGGCTTTTTATCGGACCAGGAATATCCGTTGATTTCTTTCAGGACCTTGTACGCCGACGGCTCATCTTTGATGCGCCAGGAGGCAACGTCAGCCGGATCAGGATCGTAATTCCAGAGCATATTTCGAATGGCCCAATCCTGTTCGCGTTGCGATGACGCGTAGAGTTCCTTGATCTTCCTGCCGATATGAAAGGTAAACCACAGGTTGCTGCGCGCGTCGCCGGGCGGATCGGCTGCTTTTTCGTGGTACTGGAGCAGCCGCTGGGTGTTCGTGAAGGATCCCTCCATTTCCGGAACCGTTGCGGACGGCAGGAAAAACACTTCAGTCTTGATCTCCGATGTCTTCAGCTCTCCTGACTTGATTTCCGGGGAGTTGCGCCAGAAGGCCGACGTTTCAGTCTCGTAGAAATCGCGCACGACCATCCAGTCGAGCTTCGCCAGAGCCTTGCGCTGAAAACCGGCGTTCTGGCCGCCGACCGCCGGATTTTGGCCGAGTACGAGAAATCCCTTCACCTTTCCGTCCATCATGTCGACGAACATCGGAAGGTGAGAATGATCGCCGGTAATCTTCGGATGGTAATCATAGCCGTAATTGTTTTCTTTCGTTGCCGCGTCTCCATACTGTGCCTTGAAGTAGGAGACCGCAAACTTCGGATAGTTTCCCCAATAGCTCGTGGAAAGGGGCACTGATTCGGTGAGGATAAAATCCGTGAGCGTATCATGTGCCTTGCGGGCATCCGGCATATTGATATAGCCAGGCAGCGAGTGATACAGGGTGGCTATGTCGGTCGATCCCTGGATGGATGCGTGCCCGCGCAGTGCAAGCACACCTCCTCCGGGTCGCCCGATGTTGCCGAGCAGCGCCTGGAGCATTCCCGCTGTCCTGATGATCTGCACACCTACGGTATGCTGTGTCCATCCGACTGCATAGGTTATATTCGATGTCTTGTCGCGCCCCGAATTGTCGAGTAAAACGTCGGCTACTTTCATGAACATGTCTTTAGGGCAGCCGCAAATGCGGGCGACCATCTCCGGGGTATAGCGTGCATAATGTTTGCGGATAATTTGAAAGACCGTTTGCGGGTTCTGCAGCGTCGGATCCGTCTTCGGACGACCCGGAACCCTCTGCAAGAGTAGGTCGCTGAATGTCTTTGCCTCGGTCACGGATGGTGCGGCGGCGGGATTGCGCTGATAAGACCAGCTTTGAGGGTTGTACGATTTGCCGTCCTCAGAGAGTCCCGAAAAGACTCCGTTGAGATCATCGGCATCCCTGAAATCGGCGCTCACCAGAGTCGCCGCGTTTGTATAGTTGATGACATATTCCCTGAAAAAAGGATCCGACTTCCAGCGGTCGCTGTTGATGACGTGATTAATCAAGGCGCCGAGAAAAGCGATATCGGTCCCGGCCCGGATCTGAACATGCACATCGCACAATGCGGAGGTGCGCGTAAAGCGAGGATCAACATGCATCAGGACTGCGCCGTGATCGGTCTTGGCCTTCAGGGGCCAGCGGAATGCCACCGGATGGCACTCGGCCATATTGGAGCCCATAATCAGCACTGCGTCGGAATGAACAAGATCGCGGGGAAATGTCGTGGAACCGCCTCGTCCGAATGATACCCCCAGACCGGGGACAGTGGAGGAGTGTCATATGCGGGCCTGGTTTTCTACCGAAACTACTCCGAGGGCATGCATAAGCTTCTGCTGTACATAGTTCCACTCGTTATCGATAGTCGCCCCGCCGAGCGATGCAATCGCATAGGTGTTCATTACGCGCTTCTTAACGAGGCCGCCGTTGCCGTCGGGCATGTCCTGAAATTCATTAAAGTTGGCGTCGCGCGTTTGCTTGATGCGCTCCGCTATGCGGTCCATGGCCCAGCCCAGCGGCTTGTCTTCCCAGTGGTCGCTGCCTGGTGAGCGATACTTGACCTTGGTCAGGCGCAAATCGTTCATGACGAGCTGATACGTTGCAGCGCCTTTAGGACAGAGGGTTCCTTCGCTGATCGGCGAATCGGGATTGCCCTGGATGTCGATGATTTTTCCGGCATCGTCAACCATCACAATCTGCCCACATCCTACGGAACAATACGGACAAACGCTCGGAACCTGTTTTCCTTTCTTGATGGGGATGCGGGCAGCCTGTGCCTGCGCGGCACTCATATCCAATCCCAACCCGTTTGTCGCCGAAACAGCTGTTGCTCCCATCGTACCGACGGCAAGCTTGATGAATTGTCTTCTGTTGATATTCACGATAACTCCCTTCATGATCACGTGCGGGAGCCGCGCTCTCAATCCAGCGCGGACCTTCCACTATTTCGACCGATATTTGACCTAATATCTCCTATTTAAAGTCTATCAACTTATTCGTAGCTGTCAAATTCGGCCGTTGCAGTGCAATGCAGTGGCGAATGGACGAGTGGTATTGCATCCTACTCTATCCTCCACACTCATTGGAGCGGCTTAGAATCGCTTTGCACGATATCGAAAAAAGCTATTAATAATTTTGAATTGATAACAATTAACGATTGGAATCGCGCCGGATGGGATACGTATCATCTTTTGTACTGCTTTGCAGCATTTCAGAATCTCTGGCACAGGGTGTTTGAACCCGTCACAAGGAGGCCTCCGATGATGAATCACAATCTCAAAATTATCGTTCTACTGATCTCGCTATCACTCGTCTCAGGGTATGCTGCGTACTCATTTGCCAAGGAGCCCGAGGATGAAAAGATAGCGGTTACTCTTTTGCGGGAAGTCGAGAGGGGCGATTACAAGATCGTCTCTTCTCAGGAACTGAAACAGTGGTTGGATGCAAAGAAAGAAATGCTGCTCGTCGACACGATGCCGTTGGAGGACAGTTATAAGAAAAATCATATCCCGACTGCCGTTCAGATAGAGTTTCCCATCCCTGAAATGACGGCTCTTGACGATAAAAAGAAAGAGGAGTTCATCAAACTGCTCGGTCCCGACAAGAACCGGCTCATCGTATTTTATTGCGGCTTTACGAAGTGCACGAGGAGCCATAACGCCGCAATGTGGGCGAAGAAGCTCGGCTATACGAACGTTTACCGTCACCCCGGCGGCATCGTTGCGTGGAAAGAACTTGGCTATCCGATAGAACAATAAAATACCCGACAGGGGCCTTGCGGCCCCTTCTTCTTTAACCGAACGTGTCGCACGGAGGTGCCATGTCCGTCAGAATTCTGCTGTTCCTGCTTATTGCCCTGCTGATTGTACAGGGAGTATCCGTCGGAGCTGACTATGGAGTCGTTACGACAGAGCAACTGAAGGCCTTGCTGGAAGCGAAGAGGGATAGCATCCTCATTGACGCGCGCACCCCTGAGGAGTATGAACAGGCTCATATTCCGGGAGCAGTCAACATTCATGAGAAGAATCTTGACTGCGGCCTTCTTCAGTTACCTTCGGATAGGAAGGCCCCCCTCGTCATCTACTGCAATGGCATCAAATGCGGCAAGAGCGCCAAGATGGCCCAGAGGATTGAGGCTGCCGGGTATGAAAACATCTCAATCTACCGCGAGGGCATACCGGTCTGGGAAGAGCGCAACCTGCCGCTGAAGACCGGCCCCGAGTACGGAAAGAAGATTGCGGCAACAATTATCAAACCGGAGGATCTCAAGAAGATTGTTGATACAAAGGATCCGGCTTATGTCATTGTCGACGTGCGGGAGCAGAATGAGTATGCAGAGGGCCACATTCCCGGGGCGCTGAATATTCCAGCGGAGCGTTTTGCGGTGCAGTCAGAGGTGCTGCCGAAGGATAAGAATATTGTTGTTTACTGCAATTCTGGCAGCAGGAGTTATCTTGCTTATAGAAAGCTTATCCAGCTTGCATATCCGAACCGCTACCAGGCCATTCTCGCAGATTGGAAAGACGCAGGACTGCCGCTCCAACAGGGGCTGCGCTGAACCGCGGAACCCCAGGCCTTCCGCAGCTGTGCTATTGATCCGACCATTCCCATGCTGTCATATCCGCATTGCCCGCGTGAAGCCGCAATTAGTGCACTATTGCGAAATTCTATTGTCGGATAAGAGAAATTAATAACCGCCATATTTGATTCTTCTGAAAAGACACAGATCAGGCAGCAGCGCCGGTCTGCGGGCTTTTCCATTGACATGAGCAGGAGAATCATCCCCCATAAATAGAAAAAAACGATTAGACATATTAAAAAAAGAAATATAGAGTGAGTGCTGAGAGCGGCGGAGACCGCTCGCAAGTTTTCTCTATCGAGGAGGTTGCGATATGGCAAGAATTGTGGTGGATCCGATAACCCGGATCGAAGGACATCTGCGGATTGAAGCGCAGATTGAGGGCGGCAAAATCGTTGATGCATGGGCATCGGGCACGATGTGGCGCGGCATCGAGAATATCCTCAGGGGGCGCGATCCGCGCGATGCGTGGACCTTCGTCTCCCGGTTTTGCGGCGTCTGTACTACGGTGCACTCGATGGCTTCGGTCCGGGCGGTTGAAAATGCCCTCGGAATCACGATTCCCCCGAATGCTCGTCTTGTCAGGGATCTGATTATGGGATTTCAGACGGTGCACGATCACGTCATGCATTTCTATCACCTGCATGGTCTCGACTGGGTTGATGTCGTATCCGCATTGAAGGCTGACCCTGCAAAGACGGCAGCACTTG
>DATHDH010000191.1:0-2360 GCA_035319145.1 Dissulfurispiraceae bacterium
AACAACACTATTTCATCTTGGTCTCCCAAACCGGCAAGTGCCTTAACGCGGCAAAACGGCTCTCTCGCCTTGTCTCACTGCCCTGCAGAATAAATTGCTGAAATGTGACATATAAGTAATTTAAAATTGCTGTAGGGCCCTCCTTAATGGTAGAATGAGAAGTTATTAAAGTAGATTTAACAATAGGTTAGGCGTATTGCATGCCGATACGCATCTTGCAAGGAGGAATTTATGGCAGAGAATGTAGAAATCAGATGGCATGGCAGGGGCGGACAGGGTACTGTCACTGCTGCGAAGGTTTTTGCCGATGCATGCCTCAGCGCCGGGCGTGAAGTTCAGGCTTTTCCAGAGTATGGACCGGAGAGAGCGGGCGCACCGCTCCGTGCGTATAACAGGATCAGCGACAAACAACTCCGCACGCATTGTCCTGTAACGAAACCGAATATTGTCGTCGTAGTCGATGCCACGCTGCTCGACAGCATTAATGTAGCTGACGGGGCCCCCGACGATGCGACGTTTGTGGTCAACACCGCCAAGGCACCGCAGGACGTCCGTGAAAAACTGCATGCGAAGCCGGGGCACAAGGTCGTTACGGTCGATGCGACGAAGATTGCCATCGAGACCATCGGCAGGCCGATGCCGAATGCCCCGCTGATCGGCACAGTTACGCGCATCTCTGGCCTCATCTCTATTGAATCAGCCCTCGAAGATGTCAGAAAGAGTTTCGGCAAGAAATTTTCACAGAAGATAATTGACGGGAACGTCGATGCAACGAAGCGGGGATATGAGGAGGTACAGATAGGATGAAACTGAAAGGGTGGAAAGAACTGACCCCCGGGGCAACCGTACTTGAGCCGGGCAGCGCGCGGAAGTTCAAGACGGGCTCGTGGCGGGCATATCGTCCGAAATGGATTGAGGAGAATTGCATCCAGTGTCTTCTCTGCTGGGTTTACTGTCCTGATATGTCGATCAAGGTGAAGGACGGAAAACGTGCCGAGTTTGATTACGACTATTGCAAGGGCTGCGGTCTCTGCGCCCTGGAGTGCCCCGGCAAGAAGGGCAACAAGGCGATAGTCATGGAAGAGGAGGGCAAGTAATGGCAAAGAAGGTTGCAATTACCGGCAATGAAGCCGTAGCCCAAGCTATGCGCATTGCGGACCCGGATGTCTGCGGCGCATATCCGATCACACCCGCTACCGATATCATGCAGCGGTTTACCGCTTTCGTCTCAAACGGTCAGGTAAAGACCGAGATGGTGCTCGCAGAGAGTGAGCACAGCGCCATGAGCTCCTGCATCGGCGCCTCCGTCGCAGGCGGGCGCGTTGCAACGGCTACGGCATCGCAAGGGCTCGCCCTCATGTGGGAAATGCTGTTCATCGCCTCGGGTCTCCGCCTGCCGATTGTCATGGCGGTCGCCAACAGGGCGCTCTCCGCGCCGCTCAACATCCACGGCGATCATTCAGACGGTATGGGCGCGAGGGATTGCGGCTGGATACAACTGTATTCGGAAAATGCGCAGGAAGCGTATGACAACATGCTCCAGGCATTTCGCATCGCCGAAAATACCGATCTGCGGCTTCCGGTCATGGTCGGACTGGATGGGTTTATCACGAGCCATTCGATCGAGACGATGGAATATGTAGATGAGGAGGCGGGGCGCAAGTTTCTTGGAGAGTACGCTGCGGTGAACCCCCTTCTGGATATCAGGAATCCGAAGAGCTACGGTCCCCTTATCCTGACCGATTATTATCATGAATATCGCAGAGCCCATGCGGAAGTCATGACCCGGGTTAATAAGGTTGTGCTGGATATCGCCGCTGATTTCGAAAAGGTGACAGGCCGTAAGTATGGGCTTTTTGAGACGTACCGCCTCGAAGATGCGGAGATTGCTGTCGTGGTCTTGAGTTCTGCTGCGGGTACGACAAAGGACGTCATCGATCAGTTCCGTGACAAGGGCGTAAAAGTCGGTCTTCTGAAACCGCGGCTCTATCGTCCGTTCCCGTATGCCGAGATGGGCGAAGCACTCAAGCATGTGAAGGCGCTCGCCGTACTCGACCGCGCTGACTGCTTCGGTGCATCATACGGCCCGCTCTTTGCCGATGTGGCCAATGCCCTCTATCCCTATCAGCAGAGGCCGGTTATAGTCAACAAGATTTATGGATTGGGCGGGCGCGACTACATGCCGAACCAGGCCGAGTATACGATCAACGAACTCATTCAGATCGCGAAGGACGGCAAGGTGCCATCGATAAAAGAATACATCGGAGTGAGGGAATAATATGGCGACACCATTGACATTAAAAGAACTGTCCAAGAAAGAGGAGCTGTTTACGCCGGGGCACCGTCTCTGCGCGGGCTGC
>DATHDH010000192.1:0-2505 GCA_035319145.1 Dissulfurispiraceae bacterium
GTCCCATTTCCGACTTGTTGATAATGAAGGTCACCGAATTGTCAGTGCCGATATGAATGAATGCGTTCGGCGCAAATGTCGCTGTCTTTGCATCGGAAATCGAACCGCCAAGGGGAAAAGAGAAGCCGAGCAGCAGTCCGCCGCCGGCAAGCGCGCCGGTCTTTATAAAATCGCGGCGGCTCATGTTGATTATCCCGCTCATTTTGTGCCTCCTTTGGCGGACATTTCCGCATGGGTCGCCCGATGAATGGCCCTGCGTATGCGCTGATAGGTGCCGCACCTGCAAATATTTCCTGTCATGGCCCTGTCGATATCGTCGTCGCCCGGCGCCGGTTTTTCCTTCAAAAGGGCGACCGCCGACATTATCTGCCCCGGGTGGCAATACCCGCACTGGGGCACATCGTCTTCGATCCAGGCTTTCTTGACCGGATGGGTTTCTGGAATGCCCTCTATGGTTGTTATTTTTTTGCCCTGGGCATCCTGGACACGGACCTGGCATGAACGCTCCGGCTTGCCGTCGATGTGCACTGTGCATGCTCCGCATTGCGCGATGCCGCATCCGAACTTGGTCCCTTTGAGTCCGACATGATCCCGGATGGCCCAGAGCAGCGGCATATCGGGACTTACCTTCAGCTGGTACTTTTTGCCGTTTACATTGAGAGAGATCATGAGCGCCTCCTTAATTTGTCGAAAAAAATTTCGGTCATGCCTTTGAAGTTATATTTAAAAGTGTATCAGGGTTTGGATTATCAAGCTAATGTTTCAAAATCGCCGGTTTTGTGTACAATGGAAGCAGGCTGACATTCTTAGGCGAGTTCAAAGGAGGCATCCATGGGCAAAGAGATCGTCATGTTCCTTACGACAACGCCCTACAGCTTCGAGAACACCCATACCATCATCAGGCTCACTGATGCCGCGTTGAAGAAGGGGCACAAGGTCAGGCTGGTCGCCTCAGGAGATGGCGTTTTTTCCGTCGTCAAGGGACAAGTGCCGAAGGCTCTGGCGGCTCTTGAAGACCTCATCGGCAGGGGGCTCAAGGTCGATATATGAACCGGCTGCATGCAAAGCCGCGGTCTCGCGGCTGAGGATTCGATGGAAGGCGGAGAGCTGAGTTCTCTCAAAGGCCTGTACAATGTTATCAAATCCGAACCCGTTTTCCTGAACATCGGGATATAGGAGATCCTATGGGAAGCATTTGCATTATCCTCAGAAGGCCTCCTTACGGTTCCGTCGATGCGGCAGAGGCGATACGGCATGCCCTCGGCGGCGTAACAGAGGAGATGGAGACACAACTTGTTCTTGTGGACGGCGGCGTGGCCGCTGCGCGCAGGGGCCAGAACACGGGATCTTCCGGATACGCAAGCATCGAGGACGGCATAAAGGACTGCATCGATATGGGCGTAGACGTTTCGGTCGATATCGAATCTCTGAAGAGCGCGGGCATGGAGCCTGGCGACCTGGTTGATGGAGCAAAAACGGCCGACAAACCCGGCATAGCTGCAATCGTGAAAGATGCCGCAACCGTCATGATATTTTAGCGGAGGAAATATGCTTGTAATCGTAAAGAGCGGCCCGGATACGGCTGAAGGGAACAGGGGGGTCGGTTTCGCAAGGGACATGGCTGCTGATCTCATTTTAATTCAGAACGGAGTTTATTTTGCGCTTGCCGACAAGCTCGACGGTTTCTGCGGGACGGCCTATCTCCTCGATGAGGACAGCAGGCTCAGGGGCATCGGAGACGAGGCCGTCGGTTCCGGTTTATTGAGCGTCGATTATGACAGGCTCGTGGACCTCATTGCCGGGGCGGATAAAGTAGTCGGGATGATGTGAGGCAAATGATGAAACCTGTTTATCTCGATTACAACGCAACTACGCCGCATGACCCTGAAGTGATCAAGGCGATGAGGCCGCACCTTGAGGAGCACTTCGGCAACCCATCGAGCTCTCATCCGTACGGACTAAAGGCGAAAGAGGCTGTCGAAACAGCACGCTCACAGGTTGCAACGCTTCTCGGATGCTCTGCTGAAGAAATCGTCTTTACGAGCGGCGGCACCGAGTCGAACAATCATGCCATAAGAGGCATCGCGGCTGTATACGGGAAAAAAGGCGGCCGCATTATTACTACGCGGATCGAACATCCTGCGGTAACCGAGGTCTGCAAATTCCTCGAAATGTACGGCTTTCAGACAACCTATCTTCCTGTCGACGAATACGGGCTTGTTAATGCAGCGGATGTCGAGAAGGCGATTACGCCGAAGACGGTCTTGATCACCGTCATGCATTCGAATAACGAAGTCGGGACAATTCAGGCGATTGAGGAAATATCAGAGATCGCACGTCGGAAAGGCATCCTGCTGCACACAGACGCGGCGCAGTCCGCGGGCAAGGTGCCGGTCAATGTCGATGCTCTCGGGGTCGACCTGCTTTCGATAGCAGGGCATAAGCTTTATGCGCCGAAAGGGATAGGCGTCCTGTATGTCCGTGGTGACGTCCAGCTCGCAAAAT
>DATHDH010000193.1:0-8629 GCA_035319145.1 Dissulfurispiraceae bacterium
GCCGGCCTTGTTGATCTGCTCCTTCAGCATCAGGGCAGTGTTCTTCTCCGGTTCGCCGAGAAATGACGCGGGTCCGGTTACCGAGAATATCGCGCCGATCTTGATCGGTTCCTGAGCATCGGCGAAACCGACCGTAAAGCATACAAACAACGTTACAGTAAAGATTGCACATAGTGTAATTCGTTGCACGTTGAAGCCTCCTTTGCCGAGTAGTCACGAAGGATAAATCTCCGATATCAGACGGTTAAAGCGGCGGAAAGTGGATAATGATACCAGATTTCACGGACGGAAAACAAACTCATGCGGCCTCGCCTGCTCCCGATTCATAGGCCTTCTGCAGCGCCGCCTTGTTTTTGCAGAAGCAAAAAGGACTGTGATACAATCGAATACTTCTTCAGCACTCAGGAAGGAATGCATGTCTATTACGAGCGTCCTTTTTTCCGGTGTCGGCGGGCAAGGAATCATTCTGGCGAGCAAAGTCGTGGGACGTGCCGCCTTTATATCGGGGCTCGATGTGAAAGAGAGCGAACTGCACGGCATGGCCCAGCGCGGTGGCAGCGTCATCAGCCACGTGCGTTTCGGGAAAACGGTCCACTCTCCGCTCATCCCACGCGGCAAGGCGGACTTCTATCTTGCCCTCGAGGAGCTTGAAGGGATTCGCTATCGACCTCTTTTGAAGCCCGGCGCGAGGGTTGTTTTGAATTGCAAACAGGTGATTCCATCCACGGTGAACGCCGAAAGACCGTATCCAACCGATGTCCGGCGCCGTCTTGAAGAGCATGGCTTCAATGTTGTCGCGATCGACGCATCGGAAATCGCCAGGGCAGTCGGCAATATGAAGGTCGAAAATATCGTCCTGGTTGGTGCGCTTTCGGTCTTTATGGATTTTCCGGTCGAGACCTGGGAACAGGTAATTCGCAAACTTGTTCCCGAACGGTATGTCGATGTCAATCTGTCGGCATTTCGGGCGGGCCGCGAGGCTGCCGGACAGGTGTGATGAGCAGACCGCGCTTCTGGCAGAAAGATATCGAAACAATAGGGCGGCGGGCGCTTGAGGAACTCCAGCTGAAGCGGCTCCGCCTGAGTTTTTCCCGGCTGTATCGCTCTGTGCCGACATTTCGCCGGAAGTGTCTCGAATCCGGCCTGAAACCGTCCGATATTCGGACCCTAAAAGACCTTGCGAAAATACCGTTTACGACTGCCGAGGATTTGAAGGCAGGATATCCTGAGGGACTCCTCACGGTTCCTAAGAATAAGGCGGTCCGGCTCCATACCTCCAGCGGCACGACCGGCAAACCCAAAGCGATTTTCTTTACGCGACGCGACGTGAATCAGGCCGCCGAACTTCTGGCGCGCTGCCTGACGATGACCGGTACAGGGGATGGCGATGTCCTTCAGAACATGATGACGTACGGACTATTTACGGGCGCTCTTGTCATGCATTATGGCGCTGAAAAGGTCGGTGCGCTTGTGATTCCGGCGGGACCGGGCAACACCGAACGGCAGGTTGCGCTTATGCAGGATTTCGGGACAACCGCAGTGCATATTCTGCCGAGCTATGCGCTTTATATCGCCACTTATATGCAGCAGCGCGGCATGGACCCGCGCAAGGACCTCTCGCTGCAGCGTGCCTATATGGGAGCTGAACCGTATTCGGAGAAATCGCGGCAGAAGATCGAGAAACTCTTCGGCATTGATGTATACAATTGTTATGGCCTGACCGAAATGAACGGGCCGGGTGTCGCTTTCGAATGCATGCAGAAGGACGGCCTGCATCTCTGGGAGGACAATTACCTTATGGAAATTGTTGACCCTGCGACTGGTGCACCGCTTCCGGAAGGTGAGCAGGGCGAACTGGTGCTCACGACGCTCTGCCGCGAGGCGATGCCGATTATGCGCTATCGCACGAGGGATATCACGAGGATTCTCTCCGGCAAATGTGCGTGCGGACGCACGCATCGCCGCATCTCAAGAATCCTCGGACGTTCCGACGACATGTTTATCGTCCGCGGAGTGAATGTCTTTCCGCAGCAGATTGAGCAGGTCCTCATGGGAGTGCGGGGCGTTGCGCAGAACTACCAGATCGTCCTTGAATCGCTCGATGAACTTACGATCCGGGTCGAGATATCCCGCGATCTCTTCGACGGCAACATTGAACACCTGCTGACCATCAAGAACGAGATCGTCGAAAAGGTTCGCTCTGCCGTTCTCGTCAGGCCGAATGTGGAATTGCTGGAACCGGGAACGCTGCCGCTCCCGGAAGGCAAGGCTAAACGTGTCATCGATAAACGCACACTTTAAAGCCGTGGAGGGATTCTCGATGGAGAAGGTGCAGCAGCTTTCGATCTTCGCTGAAAACAAGCCGGGACGATTAGAGAAGGTTACGCGCGTGCTCGGAGAAAACAACATTAATATTCTTGCCACGGCGATTGTGAGTACGAACGGCTTCGGCGTCATCAAATTCATGGTCGACAGATGTGAACCTGCCCTTCAAAAGCTTCGGGAAGCGGGCTTTACCGTCTCGCTCAGCGAAGTGCTTGCAATTGAAATGAAAGACAAACCGGGGGGACTGCATGATGTTGTGCGCATCCTTTCGGAGCGCGGGGTCAATATCGAAAACGCCTCTGTTTATGTTGCAGAATCCCGCAAGCGTGCCTATCTGCTTGTCGAGGTTAAAGACATCGACAAGGCGAGGCAATTGCTAAGCGGCGCGGGACTGATATTCCTGGGCGCCAAACGATCGGTCAAGTAAGAGGGTACGTATGAAAAAAGAGAGCCGCTTATTCTGGAACAGGTATGTTGAATGCATGCCGCAAGGGGAAATCAGAAGGTTGCAGATCGAACGGCTGCACCATGTCGTGAAGCGCGCGCATGATGCTGTGCCTTACTATCGGAAGAGTTTCGCTGCCGCAAAGCTGAAACCTGACGACATTAAGACGCTCGACGACATCCGACGGATACCGTTTTTGACGAAGACCGAACTTCGCGAGGGATATCCGTTCGGCATGTTTGCGGTCCCGATGGAGAATATCGTCGAGGTGCACACCTCGTCCGGCACAACAGGCAAGCCGGTTGTGGCGGGGTATACGCGCGGCGACATCGACCTCTGGAGCGAAGTGATGGCGCGGGCCCTTACTATGGCAGGCGCTACCGAAAAGAGCATTATCCAGAACGGTTACGGCTATGGCCTCTTTACTGGAGGCATGGGCGTTCATTACGGCTCCCATCGGATCGGAGCAACGGTCGTGCCGATTTCAGCCGGGAACACGAAGCGCCAAATCGATCTCATGGTCGATTTCCAGACGACGCTCATCACCTGTACCCCCTCATATGCATTATATCTGGCGGAAGTCGCCGAGGAAGAGGGCATCAGCCTCAAGAAGATCGCCCTGAAATCCGGATGTTTTGGCGCTGAAATGTGGACCGAAAAAATTCGCGATGAGATCGAGCGCCGCTTCAATATTCTTGCGCTGAACATCTATGGTCTTACCGAAATTATCGGTCCCGGCGTCGCCCATGAATGCCCCGCCAAGTGCGGGCTTCATATCTTCGAAGACCACTTTTATCCCGAAGTAATATCTCCGGATACGCTCGAACCGTTGCCTGACGGGCAGAAGGGCGAGCTTGTCCTGACCACATTGACGCGCGAAGGAATGCCGATGCTGAGGTTCAGGACCCGCGACATCACTGCATTGCATCGCGAACCGTGCAAATGCGGACGCACTTTGGTCCGTATGGAGCGTATCACCGGCAGAAGCGATGATATGCTGAAGATCCGCGGCGTGATCGTTTTCCCATACCAGATCGAGAAGGCCATCTTTGAAATGAAAGGGATTGAGCCGCACTATCAGATTATCGTCACGCGCGAACACCATCTCGACGAGCTGGAAATACAGGTTGAAATGTCGAAGAAGCTTTTTTCCGATGAGATTCGAAAAATCGAGGAATTGCGCAGAAAGATCGAAAAGCATGTTGAAGAGGCGGTCGGTCTTCGCGCGAAGGTTTCGCTGGTTGAACCCAAGAGCCTGCCGCGCAGCGAAGGCAAAGCGAAACGCGTTATCGACAAGCGTCAACTGTAAGAAGGAGAGCGCGCATGAAAGTCAAACAGATATCAGTTTTTCTGGAAAACCGGAAGGGACGGCTCTATGAGGTGCTGAATGTGCTTGCCACAGAGCAGGTCAATATTCGCGCGCTGTCCATTGCGGATACCACCGATTTCGGGATTCTGAGGCTCATTGTGCCGGATCCGGACGCGGCCAAAAAGGTGCTCGAAAAGAGCGGCTTTACGGTAAAAGAGAATAATGTCATCGCAATTGAAGTGCCTGATCGTCCGGGAGGGCTGGCTTCTGTCCTGAGAGCCCTGCAAGAAGCAGATGTCAATGTCGAATATCTTTACGCGTTTGTGGCGAAGAGCAACAAAGAGGCTATTGTCGTCATCCGCACCGAAAACAATGACAATGCCCTCAAGGCGTTGAAGAAAGGTGCGGTCAGAGTGCTCGCCCCCGAAGAGTTGTACAGCCTGTAATTTTATCAATCAAAGCAGCGGAAGGCCCTCCGTGCGGAGGGCTTTCTTGATTGATTCGACTTCAATTGCCTCCCGTTAAACCATTTCGGCCATCTGTGAATCAATGCCTATAATTGAAGGCTCGTATTCACGGTCGCATGCGCGAACCGAATCAGGAAACAGAGGAGTGGGTCATGATGAAGAAGGCAATCGCAACGGCAGTAGCGGCGGTATTTGTATTCGGCACTATCGGGACCGGCTTTGCGGCATCGACCGACACGCCGAGGGTGGATCAGCGCCAGATCAACCAGCAGCAGCGCATTGATCAGGGCGTGCAGAGCGGACAGCTCACCGAGAAGGAGACTGCGCGCCTGAATGCGCAGCAGAAGCGCATCGCAGACCGCGAGGCGAGAATGAAGTCGGATGGCAAGGTCACGGCGCGGGAACGAGCACGTCTGCATCGCCAGCAAGATCGCTCGTCACCAAACATTTACAAGCAGAAGCACGACCGTCAGCGCACAGCGGAGTAAAGCCTTTTTGCGTATTATTCATGGCCGGTGCGGGATATCCGCGCAAGCGAGCCGAAGAGCCTTTGTGCTGCGGGCAGTCCGCGCCGGCGATTCTCGAGAGATTCACGGAATCATTGTTTCTTCTTTCGGCCGATGAGGACGCAGGGCTTTTTCGAAATGATGACGTTAACGCCCGGCGCATCGATCTTTTCGCGTATTATTTTCTCCATCTCCGCATGCTGAAAAGGATCGAGGACAGACACCGACGCGACCCCGCAGGCCTTGCACAGAGCTACTAAATCAACCTGTCCGCCTGTTTCTCCCTTTGCCGTGACGCCCAGCAGGGGTGTGGGCTGGTGTCCGGTCATCGCGGTAGAAGAGTTATCCAGAATGCATACAAGGATGTTTGCATTGTTATACACGGCGTTGATCAGGCCGGTAATGCCCGAGTGAATGAATGTGGAATCGCCGATAACGGCAGCGACCCGTTTCACTCCTTGATTCGCGATCCCGGCGGCTTTGCCGATGCTCGCACCCATGCAGAGACAACTGTCCATCGCACTCAACGGAGGAGTCGCGCCAAGGGTGTAACAGCCGATGTCGCCTGCCGTGAATGAGGGGGCGGCAGCTTTGAGCGATTTGTAGAATTCCCTGTGCGGGCATCCCGGACACATGACTGGCGGACGCATGGGAAGCGACTCGATTTTGTCATCCGGAGCGGCTGTCGCGCCGCCAAAATAGGGTGCCAAGACGTCCGGGCCCAGTTCACCTTCGCGCCGTATATCGCCTGAAAGCTTTCCCCTCACTTTCTTCGAATATTTTCGGGCTATTTCTTCGACTATCGGCTCACCTTCCTCGAGGACCCACACTTCGGTGCGGCCTCTGACGAAATCCTTAATGAGCTCATCATGGAACGGATATGCAGAAATCTTCAGGATGGCGCAATCTTCTCCGTATTCGCCCGCATATACCGACGCAAAGCCGCATGCTATTATCGCCTTCTTCTTAGACTTCCCGCTCACGGTATTGAGTCCCGATTCCCGGACCCAGTCTTTCAACTCCCCCTGCTTTTTGTTCAGCGCCGTATGGAAACGTACGACATTTTTCGGAATCGCGAGTTGCTGTTCGGGATTCTTTTCCAATGCCAATGGATTCTCAGCGCGTGGCTCTTCCATGGTAACAGGGGACGACGAGTGCATAACCCTCGTCAAGCCGCGGAGCATGACCGGCAATCTGAACTTCTCGGAGAGATCGAATGCAAACTTGGTGAAATCCTTTGCCTCTTGGGAATTGGATGGTTCAAGGCACGGAATGTTCGCGAAACGCGCGAAGATGCGGGAATCTTGCTCGTTCTGAGATGAATATGCGCCGGGATCGTCTCCAACGGCAAGGACGAGCCCGCCGTGGATCCCGAGATACGCGGAAGTCATGAGCGGATCTGCGGCTACGTTGAGTCCCACATGCTTCATCGAGCATATGGCGCGCTTACCCGCATATGAGGCGCCGATAGCCGTTTCGAGCGCAACCTTCTCGTTGACCGCCCATTCGGCCCGTCCGGAGAAGTGATGTGCCAGGTACTCCAGGATTTGCGTTGCCGGGGTTCCTGCATAGCTCGTTGCCAAAGAAATGCCCGCCTCTATCGCCCCGCGGCCGATTGCTTCATTCCCGATAAGTAACTGTTTATTTGTTTTATTTTGCATGCGAGGCTCCTTCCGTATCCGGGCAATCCATTATCGAATACGTTAGCACACCCAAAAAAATGATCACAACCAAATGCCGAATTGACGTCAGATAATGCCGGTTATGATTTCCCGGAGCGTCGGGGGGTGGCAGCGGCCGCCATCGCGGCGATGGCGAGGCGCTTGATCGGTTGTCCGGTCTTTTGAGAAAGCACCTTGAGATCTTCATATTCCGGGGCCTGATTCATGAGCATGCCGCCGAGCGAGGCCGATTTGATGCGAACGTTCCCCTGCGGCAAGCGGACAGCTGTCACAGAACGGTCGAGCGTCAGGCGCCTGACCGGGGAATAACGGATGCCTATTGTTGAAGTATGCCGGAAGACAATGTCCGCGAGCGCTGCGACAGCAGAACCGGAGGCGAGTATATTCAGCTTGATTCCGGGTCGACCTTTTTTCATGATGAGATGCTCAAGCCAGACATCAAGCGCTCCGGCATTCAGAAGTTTATCCATAACGTCTTCATAGAGCTGCGGGTTCATGTCGTCGATATTCGTTTCAATAAGCACGGCGTCCGCGCTGTCGGACGTTTCCGTCACAACAATGGGTTCCCCTGTGATCATGCGAAGAACGTTGGGCTGATTCTCCAGGTCCCTGTGGCCTGCTCCGTGAGCGCAGCACGCAGCACGCATAAGCGGCAGGCAGCCGCTTTCAGCGCCGAGGCCGGTCAGAATAGCCGCGCCTGTGGGCGTTGCAAGTTCATGAGGGATCGGCGACCCGTAAACAGACAGGTCCCGCAGCAGTTCGACCGTAGCGGGTGCCGGTACAGGGAGAAGGCCGTGAGAGGTCTTTACCATTCCGCTTCCCAAGTTGATCGGAGATACGACAATCCGTTCAATCCCGAGATAGGCAAATCCTATGACGGTTCCGAAGATATCGACAATGCAATCAACGGCCGAAAGTTCGTGAAGGTGCGTCTGATCAAAGGGAACCCCATGAACTTTCGCCTCGGCCTCAAAGAGCCGGCGGAAAATCTCAAGCCCTTTCACTTTCAGCGGAGAGGGCAGCATCGATTTCTTCACGATACGTGAAACATCTTTCCATGTTCTGGCGGGACGGGCGGCATCGTCGACCTTGACGTCGATCTTTGTTGCCGCTACGCCGCTGCGCCGCACGGAAGAGCTGGCAATGCGGTAACCTTTTATCGGCAGAAGCTTGAGCCCTTTTTTGAGCTGCGCGAGGGGGAGTCCGGCTGAAACAAGCGCGCCGAGCAGCATGTCGCCGCTGATGCCGGAAAAACAGTCCAGATATGCTATTTTCATACAATGGTATCCAATCGTGTGGAGGTGATAGTCGTGAAAATTGTAGCCGAAAAAGTCATGAATAGCAAGACAATAAGGCTTGTCCTCGGCGACATTACCGAGCGCGAGGTCGATGCCGTTGTTAATGCGGCAAACAAGCACCTTCAACACGGCGGCGGCGTTGCCGGAGCAATAGTGCGGAAAGGCGGGCGGATTATTCAGGAAGAGAGTGATCGAATCGGCTATGTGCCGACCGGCAATGCAGCGATGACAACGGCCGGCAATCTCAAGGCCAGGTATGTCATTCATGCTGTCGGCCCCCGCATGGGTGAGGGTGATGAGGAGTCCAAGCTGCGGCGGGCTGTGCAGCAGACCCTTTCGTTGGCTTCAGAAAAGGGGCTTCAAAGCATTTCTCTGCCTGCTATCAGCTCCGGGATTTTCGGCTTTCCGAAAGAGCGCTGTGCCGTCATTCTGGTGGGGGAAACGAAGGCTTTTCTTGCGAAGCGGACGGAGAGCTCTCTCCGTCTTGTCGAATTCTGCATTTTCGACGATGAAACCCTTGGATTTTTTCAAAAAGAATTTGCTAAACTTTAAAGCTCATGCAGCGCGCATGACGCTTTCTGTCCGACGCCGGGATAG
>DATHDH010000194.1:0-13129 GCA_035319145.1 Dissulfurispiraceae bacterium
CATACTTCGACGACAGCCAGCGCCAGGCTACAAAGGACGCCGGCAAGATCGCAGGACTTAATGTGCTGCGCATCATTAATGAGCCGACGGCTGCCGCACTTGCATACGGTCTGGACAAGAAGAAGGAAGAAAAGGTTGCAATTTACGACCTTGGCGGCGGCACGTTTGACGTCTCGATTCTCGAAATCGGCGAGGGCGTCATTGAAGTCAAATCAACGAACGGCGATACCTATCTCGGCGGCGACGACTTCGATCTTCGCATTATCGACTGGCTCGTGGACGAGTTCAAGAAAGAGCAGGGCATTGATCTCAAATCGGACAAAATGGCCCTGCAGCGCCTGAAGGAAGGCGCCGAACGCGCGAAGGTCGAGCTTTCCAGTGCAGCGGAGACAGAAATCAACTTGCCGTTCATAACGGCCGACGCATCGGGGCCGAAGCACATGCTCATGAAGCTTTCACGTGGCAAGCTTGAGCAACTGACGGACGATCTCGTCGACAGGACGCTCGAACCGTGCAGGAAGGCACTTTCCGATGCGGGGATGAAGCCGTCTGAAATTCACGAGGCGATTATGGTTGGCGGACAGACCCGTTCGCCGAAGGTGCAGCAGGTTGTCCAGACATTTTTCGGCAAGGAGCCGAACAAGAGCGTGAACCCGGATGAGGTGGTTGCGGTCGGTGCCGCGATTCAGGGCGCGGTTCTGAAGGGCGAGGTGAAGGAAGTTTTGCTTCTGGATGTTACCCCGCTTTCTCTCGGCATTGAGACACTTGGCGGAGTCTTTACCAAGATGATCGAGCGGAACACCACAATCCCGACGAAGAAATCCCAGATCTTCTCGACCGCTGCGGACAATCAGCCTGCGGTTACGGTCAAGGTCCACCAGGGTGAGCGAGAAATGGCTTCCGACAACAAGTTGCTCGGGGTATTTGAATTGGCTGATATTCCGCCGGCACCGCGCGGCATCCCGCAGATTGAGGTGACGTTCGACATCGATGCAAACGGCATCATCCATGTTTCTGCAAAAGACATGGGTACCGGCAAGGAGCAGTCAATCAAGATCACGGCTTCAAGCGGTCTGAGCAAGGACGAAGTCGAGAAGATGGTGAAGGACGCCGAACTCCACGCGGAAGAAGACAAGAAGCGTAAGGAATTGATCGAGGTGAAAAATACCGCGGATACGCTTATCTACTCTGTCGAGAAGTCCCTGAAAGATTACGGCGACAAGATAACCGCGGAAGAAAAGACGCAGATTGAAGAAGCGCTTCAGAAGTGCAGGAAGGCTAAGGATTCGAGCAGCGACGCAGCAGAGGTCAAGGCTGCAACGGAAGCGCTGTCCACGGCATCTCACAAGCTTGCCGAGCATGTATATAAGGCGCAGCAGCAGACGGCGGCCGGTGCGGGCGCCGGAGGTGACGGGGCGTCCAAGCCGAAGAGCGGTGAAGAGGATGTCGTAGAGGCCGAATTCGAGGATGTAGACAAGAAGGGCAAGTAAGTGGAAGGGTAAGCGGCCTGAGATAGGGCGAAAGAGCGGAATCTCCCACGGCTAAAACATAACACCCTGGATGTGCGGGCGCGGAAGGCTGACCCTTCCGCGCCGTTTCATGTAAACTATTTATTCTCAATTTGATTCTATTATCGTGAACCGGAGACTATGAAAGATTATTACGGAATACTCGGCGTAGACCGTGGTGCGAGCCAGGATGACATCAAGAAGGCGTTTCGCCAGCTCGCCCTGAAATATCATCCGGACCGCAATCCTGGCAACAAGGAAGCGGAAGAGAAGTTCAAGGAGGCGAATGAAGCCTATTCCGTGTTAAGCGACCCGGAAAAACGGGCGCACTACGACCGTTTCGGCACTGCTGACGGGTTCGGACAGGGAGGATTCCCGGGCGGCTCTCCGTTCGGCGATATTTTCGAGGATATTTTCGATGACTTTTTCGGCGCGTTCGGCGGCGGGCAGCGTCGCAATCGACCGACTAAGGGAGCGGATTTACGATACAACTTGACCATTCTGCTCGAAGAGGCTGCGTTCGGTACAGAAAAAGAAATAAAAATCCCGAGGTGGCAGACCTGCGATGATTGCAAGGGGTCAGGCACGGAACCCGGACAGCAGGCCCAGGCGTGCCCGAATTGCAAAGGAAGCGGGAATGTGCGCTTTCAGCAGGGTTTTTTCAGCGTTTCCAAGACCTGCGGCAAATGTCAGGGAGCGGGGAAAATCATTACTCATCCCTGCAGCAAGTGCCGCGGTGAAGGCAAGGTCAGGGTTCACAGAGATATCTCCGTGAAAATCCCGGCAGGGGTGGATGCCGGATCGCGTCTCCGCATCTCAGGGGAGGGCGATTTCGGTTCATTCGGGGGGCCTCCGGGCGATCTTTATATTGTGCTGGATGTGGCCGAGCATGCGCTTTTCAAGCGCCACGGGCTCGATGTGTGGTGCGAGGTTCCGATTTCGTTTCCGACGGCAGTATTCGGCGCTGAAATAGAAGTGCCGACGTTGAACGGAACCGCGACGGTCAAGATTCCCGCCAGTTCGCCTTCAGGGAAGGAATTTCATCTTAAGGGCCGCGGCATCCCGAAGCTCGGGAGTAACCATCGCGGGGATCAAATTGTCTCTGTGTATATCGATGTTCCGAAAAAACTCACGGATCGCCAAAAGGAACTGCTCCAGGAATTTGCGAGCTTGAGCGGCGAGCAGATAGAAGAGGCAAAGGGATTCAGGGGAAAGCTGAAAGACCTATTTTCCGCCTGAATCGGCTGAACATCTTATGCGCATATTTATTCCTCCGGCCGAAATCATGCAGAAATCATCCGTTCGTCTTTCCGAGCAAAAGGCGCACCATCTCACAACGGTACTGCGTGCGAAAAAAGGTGATCGCGTCACCGTCTTCGACGGTTCAGGCCGGGTCTATGACGCTCTCATTGCAGAAATTTCCAGGAAACAGGTTCTTGTCGATATTCTTGAGGAAATTCCGTCAGAGAGTGAATTGCGCACATCATTTATTCTCTGCGCCGCCGTCCTGAAAGGCGAAAAGATGGATTTCGTCGTTCAGAAGGGAACCGAGCTCGGCGTCATGGAAATCCAGCCGCTCATTACCGAACGAACGATCGTAAAAGAAAGCCGCCGGGTCGCGAGATGGCGTGCCATCGCCGAAGAGTCGTGCGAACAGTGCGGTCGCGCGATTATTCCGGCGATTCATGAGCCGAAAGCATTCGATGCGTATATCAGGGCGCGGGCAGGGTTGAATGGCTTTATTTTTTGGGAAGAGGGTGGTCTCCCGCTTGCCGAAGCGTATCAGGCGGTCGTTGACCGACGTATCGGGCACTGCTTAAGCGGACCCGTTTATGTGATGATCGGACCCGAAGGCGGACTCACATGGGACGAAATCAGGTGTGCTTCTTCACGCGGCCTTATCGTTTCGAGTCTGGGACGTCGGATATTGCGTGCGGAAACCGCTGCTATTGTCGCGCTTGGACTGGTCATCGACCGTTTTGAATTCTGAAGCGTTCCGTCCCGGTATTCGGATATTGAAGATGAGATGTAACGACATCGTCATTCGGCAACGGTCGGCAGATGCGGCATTTTTATTTGCTATAATACATGCAAGCTTGCGGAAAGGAGAGCAATCAAATCGACAGTAAATCAAGAGCCATAGCAGCTGCCGCGGCATCACTCGAAAAGAAGGCAGCAGACGTAGTCATTCTTGAACTCGCCGGACTGACCGCCATAGCAGATTATTTCGTTATCTGCTCTGCAGAGAATATTCAGCAAGTCAAGGCCATCGTTGCCCAAATAGAAGAATCCCTCAGGAAGCTCGGAATCAGACCGATACGCATGGAGGGGCTGCAGCATGCCCACTGGGTTCTCATGGACTACGGTGATCTCATTGTCCATGTTTTTGAGGCCGACACGCGCGCCTTTTATGAGCTGGAGAAGTTCTGGCTGGATGCTCCTCGGATTCCTTTTCATGATGAAGATACGGCTAATCTGGGTCGGCAGGACCAAAGAGCGGGCGCTGGCAGAGCGCATTGAGCATTACCGGAAACTTCTTTCCGGATATGTAAAACTCGCTGTTCTGGAAATCAAGGAAGAACGAGGCAGAGAACCTTCGGAAGTGCGCCGCGCCGAGGGACGTCGTATTCTCGCCGCAACCGAGCATTATCTGCTGCTAGATGAGCGGGGCAGGGAGATGAATTCTCCGGATTTCGCGCGCTATCTGGGCAGAATGGCTTCATGCGATGTCGTGCTTGGCGGCGCATTCGGGGTGTCGGACGACGTGCGAACAGGAGCACGGGATTGCATTGCCTTATCGCGTATGACATTTACCCATGAAATGGCCCGCATGATCACTCTTGAGCAGATCTATCGGGCGATGACCATTCTGAAGGGGAAGGAGTATCATCACTGAACGTGGAGAGCCCGTTGCAGCACTGCGCGCGCAAAGTCGTGCTGGATACAAGTCTTTTCGTCAATCCCGACGTGCGGTTCAGTTTTGGCGTGACACCGACCGAAGCGCTCGGGAACTTTCTTTCGCTCGCCCGCAACGCATCCGGTTTGGAATTCTACATGCCGCCCTCGACCTTCCGTGAACTCCTCAATTTTGTCAACGAACAGAACATCAGCGGCGAGCTATTGGTATACCTGCGGCTGCAGCCGCCCAAGCGGCATGAAATAGCGGTCCCCGGATATCTCCTGTATGAGCTCATCGAGGAGATACGGGAACGCGTCAACAAGGGCTTGCGTGTAGCCGAAACAGGCGTACGGTCCACAGAAAAACGGCGTATCGACGAGATTATTCAGGACATGCGCAAGAAATATCGTGAGGCGTTGCGCGAAGGGATCATCGACAGCAGTGAGGATGTCGATCTTCTGTTGCTGGCAAGAGAGCTGAACGCGCTTCTCGTAACCGCCGATCAGGGCCTCATCAAATGGGCGGAAAAACTCGGCATTGCCTGGCTGATACCGGAGCGGTTCCGCGATTTCGTCGAGGCTGCCATTCGGCGCGCTGTTCCCACGGAAGATTGAATCTTTTCCCTTTTTCATTCCTTTCCTCTTTTCGCACCCCTGTCTCTATTGGTATGATTGAACGAACTACCATATAAGGAGGCTGCCCGTGAAAGTAAACGAAATCATGACGACCAAAATTGAGGTTATTGACGCTGACGCGTCATTGTACGATGCGGTCGAAAAGATGATCGACAAGCGGCTGCGCTGCCTTGTCGTCAGACCGAAGACCGACAAGGATGTATACGGTGTCATTACCGCACGCGATATCGTATTCAAGGCCATCGGGAAGAACCTTGATTTGAATCGCGTCAAGGTCGAGGAAATCGCCGTCAAGCCTGTCATATGCGTAAACAAGGATATGGATCTTGCCCACGTCATCAGTCTCATGCAGAACTTCAATATTGCGCGCGTCTTTGTCTGTGAAGGTGCTGCAATGGTAGGCATCGTCTCATTGATGGACGTCATGTCCGGAACGCTGATCGAGCGCGCAAAGGGCGGCCGCGGTGTTTAAGAAACTCTTCTCAGGGGGGAGCCCGGAGCAGGCGGTGATCGAGAAGATCCGGTTGCATATCCGGATTCTTCAACAGGCCGCCGATGTTTTTCGGGACGGAGTCGAGAAGAATGACGGAGCCCTTGTCGCGAGCGTCGCCGACCTCGAGCGGGAGGGAGACAGCATCAGACGAAAGATTATCTCGCTGATTTTCGAAGGAGCGTTTCTGCCGTTTCTCCGGCCGTTCATCTGCAGATTTGTGGAGATGGCGGATCAGGTCTTCGATGAAATTGAAGATGCGGCGGCGCTGTATCCGCATTCGCAGCCGTATCTTACGGGCGACTTGAGGGAAAATGTCGTGAAGGTCTCCGTGCTGAACGCGCACATGTGCGAGATGCTCCTTATCGCTTTTGAGGCGCTGTTTTCGAATGGAGACCTGCGCGAAAAGAGCCTTGCGATTCGGATTTATGAAAAACGCATCGATGAGCTCAAGTTTGAACTTATCGAGCAGGTCCGCGTCGTAGCGCCTGCCACATTTTGGGACGGAAGGGCCTTGGCCCGCTTCATCGACTATGTCACCCAAGTGAGCGACGTGATCGAAGACGCGAGCGACTACTTGCAGATTATCAACGTGAGCCTCCGGTAACGGTCCGGCACGTCTCCTATCGCAGAGTCGCGTGGACTATCTTCCCGTTATTGCCTGTTTGCTCATGGCCGTCGGCATGGGCTCCAACGATACCTCCAATGCAACCGGCATTTGCATAGGCAGCGGAATCTTGCGTCTTAAACAGGCCGTGGTCTTTTTCGGGCTGCTCGTTCTGATCGGAATAACCGTGCAGGGCGAAAGGGTTATGCGCACCGTCGGAAGGGATATCGTGGAGGTTGATGCCGTAGTTGTAAGTCTCGCCTGTACGGTATCTGCACTCTTAGTGATTGCGTCCAACTGGAAGAAAATTCCCCTGTCCGTGCTTCAGGTCATGATAGGCAGCCTCGCCGGAGCGGGTGCGGGCGCAGGGTTGGCGGTCAACTATCCCAAGCTCGGACAAATTCTGCTCTCATGGGCTATTTCGCCTTTTATTGCGCTTGTTTTCGGCAATCTTTTGTACAGAGCGATGGAAGCCGCACTGTCCAGGTACCCTGTATTTTCCATTGAGCGGGCGTTAAGATTCCTGCTGCTGTGCAGCAGCGTACTTATTGCTTATAACACCGGAGCGAATTCTCTGGCAACCATTCTCGGCCCGGCGATTCACGTCGGGGCAATCGGTGCGTATGAAGGATTTGTTGCCGGATCGCTCTTTGTCTTTCTCGGGGCTTATTTCCTGAGTTATCGGGTCGTTGACACCGTCGGGAAGGGAATCACCGCCCTTGATCCTTTTTCAGGCTTCTCTGCGCAATTCGGTGCCGGGGCATGTGTGCTCCTCTTCACATTTCTCGGCATGCCGGTTTCAACCACGTACTGCATCATCGGAGGCATCAGCGGCGTCGGGCTGGTAAAGGGTATGCATACCGTCAAGCGATCACTGATTGTCCAAATCCTTCGCAACTGGATTTTCGGACCAATTGTAGGATTTAGCATATGTTACCTCATTCAGGCAATCATCCATGCATAATGCTCAGCGAGGCTGCGTTTTGCTAGGAATTTATGAATAAGGTAGGTTAAAGTAAACAATTAATCTCTGAGATGGGAGGCGCCATGAAGAGAGTATTATCAAGTGCCGCTGCCGTCGCAGCCATATTTCTGGTATTCGGTTGTTCCACACCATATAAAGTTGCCGGCCCGGCGGATCAACAAAAACTTGCAGAGCAGGAAAAAGGTTCGACTGATCGGACAGATGCCGATAAACAAGGTCGGCGTCCGGAAACGATCTCCGAGCGCGATATGACATCCGCGCGCGAGGCGGAAACGCAGCAGCGTCTGCGGGAGCTGCAGCAGAAGGTTCAGGATATCTACTTCGACTACGACAGCTACGATATCAGTGACGACGCAAAACCTGTTCTAAAGGGGCTTGCCGACATGCTTGCCCGCACCAAAGGCATCAAAGTCGTACTTGAAGGGCACTGCGACGAACGCGGCACGAATGAATACAACCTCGCCTTGGGCGAAAGAAGGGCGAATGCAGCGCGCGAGTTCCTCGTTTCGCTCGGAACGCCGTCGAAGCGTATCGAAACGATCAGTTACGGAGAAGAAAAGCCCGCGTGCACGGAATCGACGGAAGCATGTTGGGCGAAGAATCGTCGCGTTCACATTGTTCTGGTTGAGGAGATGCGTTGATGCGGGGCGCATGGCTCGTTCGCGCTACAGCGTTCGGTGCCCTTGGCGTATCGTTTTTCCTGAGCGGCTGTCTTATGCCGGGTGAATCCGATTCGCTGAAAATGTCGATTGCGCAACTTCAGATGCGGTCCGACGAACAGCGCAAGGAGGTTGCGGATCTCAAGGCGCGCATCGACCAGCTTTCTCAGGATACCGGCACCATTCTCGGCGCACTGAAGGAAAATCAAAGCTCCGTTCTTTCGAAGACGTACGACTTCTCGAAGGAGCTGCAGGCATTGAAGGGGCAGCTGGAGGAAAATCGTTTTGCGAATGATAAAGCGTCGAAAGAAATGATAGCCGAACGTGAAGTTCTGAATGTCAAAATTGCCGCACTCGAAAACGAAGTGTTGCGAAACGGCAAGACGAAGAACGGTTCCGGTGCCGAGAAGAAAGTGGCCGCTGTCGGAGAGGCGCCGATTGTGCCTGCGCCTGCTGCCGTCAAAGCGGTTCCGGAAAAAACCGCCGAGGTCTCGCCGCAAAAGCTGTACGACGGAGCAATGGATGATTTTAAGGAGAAACGATATGCGGAAGCCCGTACGAAGTTCGACAGATTCGTGAAGACGTACCCGAAGCATTCGCTTTATGTGAGCGCCCGGTATTGGTTGGGTGAAAGCTATTTCGGCGAAAAGAAGTTCAATGATGCGATTGTCGAGTTTGATGATATCTGGCAGAAGAGCCCGAAGCACGAAAAGGCCCGCTCCGCTATGCTGAAAGAGGGATATGCATTTTATGAAACAAAGGATTGTCGGGCTGCACGTGTTATTTTGCAGAAGCTTATTGAAAAGTATCCGCAGTCGGAAGAAGCGAAACTCGCCGAAAAAAAGATGAGCGAGATTGCCGCCGACAAGAAGAACTGCACAGTTCCGAAAACGAAGAAGTCAAAAAAGAAAACAGCCAAAAAGAAGTCCGCAAACTGATCCGGTTGCTGATGGGGACTGACGGCATGGATGCAATTCGAGACACGTTCGATCGGGTTATTGACTATCTGAGAATTTCGATCACCGATCGATGCAACCTGCGGTGTGTCTATTGCATGCCGTCGGGCGGTGTAAATCTCCTTCGGCACGAGGACATCCTCCGCTATGAAGAATTAACTCGCATCGTGCGGGTCGCCGCATCTCTCGGGGTGCGTAAGGTTCGCATTACCGGCGGAGAACCTCTGGCGCGCAGGAATGTCGCCTATCTCATCCGATCCATCCGTGCAATCAATGGAATTGAAGACATCAGCCTCACAACGAACGGTCTGTTGCTGGCAAAGCTCGTCCCTGAACTTGCGGCGGCCGGCCTTTCACGCGTGAACGTCAGCATTGATTCATTGCAGCATGACCGATATGCGGAAATAACGCGCGGAGGCAGTCTTGAGCTGGTGCTGCAGGGCATACAGCTTGCCGCCGATTATGGCCTCCGCCCCGTCAAAATCAACGTGGTACCGATCAGGGGCATAAACGATGATGAAATCGAGGCATTTGCCCGACTTACCCTTGAGACTCCTTATCATGTGCGGTTTATCGAGTTCATGCCCGCCGGAACGAATGACCTCTGGTCCGCTGACCGTGTGGTCACAACGCAAGAGATAATCAGCAGGGTCGAAAAAATTGCAACGCTCACGCCTGTCAAGGTGCGTCGTGACGGCCCCGCGCGCTATTTTTCGTTTGCGGATGCTCCGGGAGTGCTCGGTTTTATCAGTCCGGTCAGCCATCATTTCTGTAGTTCCTGCAACCGGCTACGGCTGACTGCCGACGGGAAGTTACGGCCATGCCTGTTTTCTGAAACGGAGATCGATATCCGTGCCGCGCTCCGCAACGGCGCGCCTGACGAGGAACTGGAAAGACTGTTGCGCATTGCAGTCGAGGTGAAGCCTCGGGAGCGCAGCTTTGACAAACGTCCGGAAATGATCCGGCGTCGGCCGATGTCTGCCATCGGGGGATAAGATCAGTGGCTGTGATACCGGTTTCTGTTGCCATGGTTACGAAGAACGAGGCGCGCAATGTTGCCCGCGCGCTCGATAGCGTTCACGGCTTTGCCGAGATCGTTGTTATCGACTCATTCAGCGAAGACAACACCGTTGCCATCTGTCGGGAGCATACCGACAAGATTTTTCAGCAAGAGTGGAAAGGCTTCGCCCGGCAAAAGCAGGATGCCATCGACCGATGCTCGCAAAAGTGGGTTTTGCTGCTTGACGCAGATGAATGTGTTACTGCCGAATTGCGAGAAGAGATATCGGCGTTTGTCAGTCAGTCAGCATTCGTTGCATACGAACTGCCCCGCAAGAATTTTTTCTTGGGGAAGTGGATTCGTCACAGCGGGTGGGCACCGGACTATGTGATCAGGCTTTTTCGCAAGGATGTCGGCGTCATTGAACCGCGCGAAGTGCATGAAAAAATAGTCGTAAAGGGGGCGGTGGGCAGGTGCGCAGGATATCTTGAACACTATACCTATCACACGCTCTCCGATTATATTCGTAAGATGGATTTATATTCGACGCTCTCGGCGAAAGAAATGATCCATTCGGGGAAGCGAACTTCTCTTCTCTCCGTTTTCTTCAGCCCTTTGTTCGTTTTTTTTAAGATGCTGATCCTCAAACAAGGATTTCGCGATGGGCGCCACGGGCTTCTCCTCGCTGTGCTTTATGCCATGCAGTCATTCCTGAAATATACAAAGGCCCGTGAAATGCAAGGCAGTCTCTAGCGATGCGCCTTGCCTTTATCAAAAAGAAATATTCTCCTCATGGCGGTGCCGAGCGGTATCTGCAAACGCTGCTGACACAACTCGGCAAGGAAGGTCACGAGTTGCATGTGTATGCCGGCGAATGGACTCCATCCGATCACGTCTGCATTCATTCAGTCCCAGTATGTCAAATCAATTCATACACGTCTACCGTGACATTTGCGCGCAATGTAGCCCGTTCTCTGCACCATGAACAATTCGACCGGGTTATCAGTTTCGAACGAACCGTTTGTCAGGATGTCTACCGGGCCGGAGAGGGGGTGCATCGTGCATGGCTTGATATTCGCGCCCGGTGCGAGCCGTGGCATAAGCGGATCTCCTTGTCGGTCAATCCGCTGCACCGTGCGCTTTTGTCGCTGGAGCGGGAACTCTTTCTCAGGACTCCAAGGATTATAGCCAACTCTGAGATGGTCAAGGGACAGATCATAATGCATTATTCCGTCCCGCAGGAAAAGATCTCGGTTATCTATAACGGTGTCGATCTTGTTCGCTTCAATCCGGTGCCGGATATTCGCAAGGCTGCTTTGAGGGAAAAGCTTGGTCTTCCTGAAAACCGAACCGTGGCTCTTTATGTCGGATCGGGATTCAAAAGGAAAGGTGTCCCTCAGATTCTACAGGGGCTGTCGAGACTGATCGGAACGCGACGGCCTGGAATATTCTGCGTCTTTCTCGGGAAAGACAGGATCGAGCACTATCGTGACGATGCTGAAAGACTCGGCATCGGGGAGACGGTCAGCTTTCTCGGCCCGCGGTCCGATGTTGCCGATTTTTACGCTGCATCGGACTTCTTTGTGCTCCCGACATTGTACGACCCATTCAGCAATGCGACCCTGGAAGCACTCGCAAGCGGACTTCCCGTAATCACGTCGAAGATCAACGGTGTGGCTGAGTTAATCGAAAATGGTGTGCAGGGATATGTCCTTGATTCGCCGGCCGGACCTGATGAATTGGCCGCCTGTTTGTCAGAGATGGCGAATACATGGTCTTCAATGCGGGCTCCAGCGCGACAACTGGCGGAGCGCTATCCAATCGAGCGGTCTGCCTCACTGATGCTGGAAGTCATTAAACGCTCTGATTTCGCGTGATTTATTCTGTTCAGCCCCAGTAAAATATATAGTTAGGGGTTTTCGATCATCCCTGCGGCTATATAAGGCAATCGGTAGAGAATATGCTGACGCTTTCTTGTTTGAGGGAATTTTTCGGAGGGCATTCGGATAATGCAGTCGCTGACCATTGTACACACAGAAGCCTCTGACGGATGGGGAGGTCAGGAGATCCGGATTGTACAGGAATCGCTCGGTATGATGCGACGAGGCCACCGCATTGTTCTCTGCGCTCCGGCGCACAGCGCAATTTATGCGCGAGCTCAGGAAGCTGGGATAGAAGCAGTGCATAGCCCGGTGCACCGCAAAAGCGGTGCGTCAGCGGCAGCACTTCTTAATCTGCTGAAGACTATCCGGCCCGACATTATCAATACCCACAGCTCAGCCGACAGCTGGGTAGCCGGAATTGCTGCACAGGGACTTTTTTCGGCGAAACCAAAAATTATCAGAACTCGTCATCTTTCCACGCCCATCAGCCGATCATTCCTCAGTCGCATTGTTTACGACGTGCTGCCTGACGCCGTCATGACGACAGGGGAGGAGATACGAAACCGGATGATATCGGTGAACCGTTTCCGCGCCGATAAGATTATATCGGTGCCGACCGGGGTCGATCTCGCCAGTTTCGACGCTTCATTGGTGCCCCCTCCGAAGAGTGCCGGGCGAGGATGCGCCATAGGAATGCTCGGGGTTTTGCGGAGCTGGAAGGGGCATCAATATTTCCTGCAGGCTGTCCCGCTGATAAAGGCCGGTTTGCCGTTGTCGCATTTCTTTATCGCAGGAGAGGGCCCCCAGCGAGAAAACATAGAAAAGGCAATCCGATCGCTGGCAGTACAAGACGATGTGACCATGCTCGGCCATCGGGAAGATGTTCCCGAGTTGCTTTCATCTTTTGACGTCGTGGTTCATCCATCGTACGCCAATGAAGGCGTGCCGCAATCAATCCTGCAGGCCCTGGCAATGAAACGTGCCGTGGTTGCGTCCGATGCCGGAGCAATCCGGGAAGTCATCATTGACGGCCGAACGGGCTGCTTGATAGAGCCGAAGCGACCGGACTTGATCGCGGAGAAGGTTATCGATCTCTGTCGTAATGAAGAGAAGCGTTCCGCTTACGGAGAAGCGGGGCGGAAACTGGTGGAGCGGGAATATTCGTTTGATCGGATGCTTGACGTCATCGAAGGTCTCTATACAAGGTTGCTGGGCAGTGCCTGAGTTCCGCGGAGTCAAAAAAATTCTTGTCATTAAATTGCGACACATCGGAGATGTGTTGTTGACGGTTCCCGTTTTCAGGGCATTGCGAGAACGCTTCCCCGGTGCGTATATAGCCGCTCTTGTAAATTCCGGCACAGAGCAGGTTCTGGCAGGCAATCCTCTGATCGATGAGATCATCATTTATGACCGGTCCATCAAGAAAATGCCGATTCATCAAAAGTACCGGCGGGAGCTGGACTTTCTGCGCCTGGTGAGGTCGCGCGCTTTTGATCTTACGGTCGAC
>DATHDH010000195.1:0-2968 GCA_035319145.1 Dissulfurispiraceae bacterium
ATCACTGTTGTCAGTTTTGGGGCCATGCTTACCCCCGAATCGGAAGTCATGCGTGTAGCGTTCGACAACGGCGTTAATTATGTCGATACCGCCCGCCGCTATATGGGGGGCAAGAATGAAGAAATAGTCGGAAAGGCAGTGAAAGGCATCCGCAACAAGCTGTATATTGCGACAAAAACCCAGCCGGCATCTATCTCCGCGTCAGACATAACCAAAGATATCGAGACGAGTCTGAAAAGTCTCCAAACGGATTATATCGATGTAATTCAGCTGCACAACCTTACCAGCAGAGAGCGCGTTTACCATGCCGAAACGCGAGAAGCATTAATGAGAGCAAAACAAGAGGGAAAGGTGCGATATTTCGGCGTTACCAGCCACACAAACGTGGCTGATGTGGTCAATTCCGTAGTCGATGACAAAGATCGTTTCTTCGACACTGTGCTTGTTGCATATAACTTCAAGAGCGGCAGGGACGTTCACGATGCAATTCAACGAGCTGCCGCCGCCGGCATCGGCGTCATCGCAATGAAGACCCAGCAGGGAGGCTACGAAACAACGGCAATGGGACAAGTCAGCCATCATCAGGCGGCGCTGAAATGGGCGCTCCAGAACCGCAATATTACGGCGGCCATCCCCGGCATGAAAGACATGGCGCAACTCCGCGAGGATATTGCTGTGATGGGGATGCCGTTTACCGCCGCAGACGAACGGGTCATCAGGAAATACAATGCTGCGCTCGACGGCTATTATTGTGCATTCTGCGGGAAATGCGAAGGATCGTGCCCTCTCGGCATTCAGATCAGCAGCATAAACCGGGCAATGATGTACGCCGAGGCTTACGGCAGCGCGGAACTCGCCGTATCGACCTACCGCGAGGTTTCCACGGCCGCGAGGGCATCTGCTTGCAATGGCTGTGCTGAATGTTCGGCCTTCTGCGTTAATGGCGTCGATATTGCTGCACGAATGGAACGCGCCCGCATCTTCTTTTCCTGAAAGGGGCGCGAATGGTTGCCAAGGATAGCTATGTGATTCGTTGCTCTTTTGTCTGCTTAGTGACAGCGGCCTTTTGTCTCTGTGCTTCCTTCGCCTTTGCTGAACAACCGGAGCGGGTTCTTCTTCCGGCAGCCTGCCCGGACGGCTGGAAATTAGAACCTCCCGCTTCGACATATTCTAAAGATAACCTCTTTGACTATATCAATGGTGAGGCAGAGCTTTATTTCCCTTTTGGGTTTCGACAGCTCCTAACGGGCAGATATTCCGACGGGCGCAGGGAGCTTGTCGTTGATGTTTATGAGATGGGCTCGCCGCTCGACGCCTTCGGAATTTACGCAAACTATCGTCGAAGGGACGATGCCCCTATTCCGATCGGCGCCGGCGGAAGCCTTTCATCTTCGCAGATGTTGTTTTTCAAGGAGCGATTCTACATTCGCCTGCAGGCTTCAGGCGCTTCCGAACTCCCTGAAGAAACATTCAAAAGATGCGCCGACCAAGTTGCATACCGTCTTCCCGGCAGCAATGTGCAGCCTTCTGAACTTGCTCTCGTTCAGACCGCCGTTCATGTGCCTCGGAGTGAGCGATATATTCCCCAGAGTTTGCTCGGATATTCCTTCTTCCGGCGGGGACTGATATCCGACGCAACTGTAAACAATGCAGAGATGCAGATGTTCGTCGTCCTTGACGCATCCCGGGCCGATGCAGAACGAACACTGCAGTCATATAAAGACTATCTCAAGCAATCGGGAGGTACGTTCACACTGCTCCGTAACGGTGAAATGGTCAGCGGCGAAGACCCGCTCTATGGCGATATCGCGGCAGGACTATCGGGAAGATACACCATCGGTGTTATCAGGGCCAAGTCTCGGGAAAACGCTCTGAAGCTCTATGAGATTCTGGACAAGCACATTCGCGGAATGAAAGACCAAAGCAATTAACTCAATGCTCACGAAGCTACAGCGTAGGGCCCTTCTGTTCGGAAGGCTGCTGCTGATAGTCTCCTTCCTTTTCAGCCGGTTTTAACTCCTTAGCCTTTTGCGATCTGCAGACCGACTCCAAGAGTGCAGCGTCGTCAGTATCCGGGAGGACATTTGCCCATCGCGCATAGCGATCGTCAAGTGCGGTCCGGCCCAGCAAGCGGCCTTCGGAATCATAATCGGCCTCCGAAAGAAGACGCACTTTGCGTTCAGAGCAGTTGACATCTTTCTGATAAATCGTATGGCTGTAGAAATCATATCCCTGCGTGGTTAATTTCCTGGCTTCCTGAATATCAACATGCATCTTTCGACCGGATGGATCCTTAACCAGGCGTTTCAGCCAGACCCGATAAAGCCCCGGCTTCGAAATTTTCAGGCCCAGAAGGTTAACGTAATATTCGAGAGGCCGCATATCCTCCCTGTCGTAATAGTAGAAGTACGGCTTCGTAGCGAAATACTCCACCCATTCGGTTGCAAGCGTCCAGGACGCTGTTCCGGCCACCAGCAAAACGCATATCATCCAGACAATACAATAGCTTCTCATGTGCCTACTATACTAGCAAAAGCCCCCCTAAAATACCATTCAGCACATCATGGTACGCCGGGGAAAGGGCAGACCAATGATTGATTCTTGCTCCGAACATCCCGAGACAAGAAATTCCGAAGACCGAAAAGCGAGAGCAATCGAAATTTGTCGCCGAATTTCGTGATACTTGTTGCTTCCCGGCATCGTTTCCAGTAGAATAGACAGCTAAGAGAGGGCGAATAAGGTTTCGTACGAACAATTGAGACCCCCGGCCGAGGTCATGAAGGAACACCACCCCATTCTCAGGGGCCAGATCGAAACGTACATCGGGAACGCTACTCCATTGCTGGCGTTCCTAAAATCGTTTCTCGACAGCATCAACAGCACCTATTGGCAGCTTCAGGACGAGGCGCACAACCAGAACCTCGTCAAGGAAGTCCTCCACTCCGCCAACATCTATAAAACCATCTTC
>DATHDH010000196.1:0-3739 GCA_035319145.1 Dissulfurispiraceae bacterium
CTGCGAAATCATGAGCGACGACGGAACCATGGCGCGCGTCCCGGAACTTATGGAGTTTGCCAAGAAGCATCAGGTTAAAATCGTCACGGTCAAAGACCTCATTCATTACCGCATGCGCACCGAGCGCTTTGTACACCGCACCGCAACGGTTCAAATGCCGACCCGTTACGGGCAGTTTACCGCGATTTCCTATGCGAACTCGGTCGATGACCAGATACACTTGGCACTCGTCAAGGGAACAATCAAGCCCGATGAAAAGGTGCTCGTTCGCGTTCACTCCGAATGTCTTACCGGAGACGTATTCGGTTCGAAGCGCTGCGACTGCGGCGATCAGCTGCATCGCGCCATGGAAATGATCGAGAAAGAAGGCAAGGGCGTAGTCCTGTATATGCGCCAGGAAGGGCGGGGCATCGGGCTCGAAAACAAGCTTCGCGCTTATGAATTGCAGGATAAGGGACTCGACACGGTCGAGGCCAACCTGAAGCTCGGGTTCAAGGCCGACCTGCGCGACTACGGCGTCGGGGCACAGATGCTGGTCGATCTCGGAGTGCGGAAGATCCGCCTCATGACAAACAATCCCAAGAAAATTATCGGACTTGAGGGATACGGACTGAAAGTTATCGAGAGAGTCTGCATCGAATGCAAACCGAACGAGAAGAATATTTCGTATCTGAAGACCAAAAAGAAGAAATTGGGTCATCTGCTCGAAAACGTCTGATATCGATACGAAGAGCGCCGCAAGAAGAAAACGCGCCTGAAGGGATTCGAACCCCTGGCCCTCAGCTCCGGAGGCTGATGCTCTATCCACTGAGCTACAGGCGCATAGCAGTAAAGGAGTATTATCTTACCACAATCGCCCCCCCGCCGCCCATGACGCGCGCCAGCTGGTCTTTACCGGCTATGAATAACGTGAGTTAGGGATTTGAAGGCGTGAAAGTGCGGCGCGTAGTTGTACCCTGCCGTATCGTGCCGGGATTCGGTGCGGTTGGTGTCATGGGAACCGTCTGCTGCGGAGGGGTAACCATCGGCGCCGTGGGTGCAGGAGTGCCGCCCAATGCAGGCTGCGGTGCGGAAGGGATCGGAGTTCCCGGTCGGGCCGTCGGTGAAGATGCCGTCCCTTCGCCACGATCTTTTTTGACCCCCGGCGCTATTACTTTTACTTCGATGCGGTCGTCGCCGCGCACCATAACAATGCGATCATGCTGGACATCCTTTAACTGATACCCGCCCAATGATTCGCCGAGCTTCACGCTATTCTGGCGTTGCCCTCTGCCGGGCGTCGACCTGATGGCCTTCTTGTCGACCAGGTATGCAATACTCATAGTATCGGTGATAAGGGTACCGTACAGCACAAACTCGGGACGCGGAACCTGATCGTCCTTGACCAGCGGTGGTATTTTCCTCTCGGGATGGAACAGATTCCGGTCTGCAATAGCCAAGTAGTCCTGCATGGGAGGAACGGCTACCTGCAGGGCGTTTTTCGCCTGCCTTTCCTCTGCCGCCTTGCGCTCGGCCGCACCCTTTGCTTCGTCAAGATCGATTTGGTTCTGCATCAGATACGTACGCCACGCCTCCTGATAAAAAAGCCCCTGATCGGCAATAACGAGATATTCTTCCAGCGGCAGAATGATCTTCTTTTCGCTCCGCACCGCCTCCATCTGCCCGCGCTGGCCCATTTTCGGTATCAGCGTCGTTGCGCTGAACAAGGGTTCGACAAGCGCAAACCCAAACACAGCGAGAATTATCGCCAGCAGAATGTTCAATATCGTTATGTGCCGAAGCATAGCAGCCAGACGTTTCATTTCCCGCCGTAGATGCCCGAGACATCGAGCCGCAGCATAAGCTCCCTCGGGTCTTTGAAGTTTTTCACCCGCACGTCAAGTTCGCGCAATGCCAGATACGGCGTGCGCGTTTCGAGAGAGTAGAGCAGATCGCTCAATGCCGCCGCATCCGGGAGCGTTGCGTCGAGGATCACCGTAATTACCTTCAGACGCCCCCCTTCGGCCTCTTTTCCCGCTTGCGCAGGCTTCTTTATGCCGGACGGTTTTGTTCGCGCCGCGGGCTGTCCTTTTTCCACCGCACCGGGCGTTTCCGCCTGTGCGCTCTTGTCCAGCTCTTCCGGCTTTCCGATCCGCTCACTTGAAACCGTGCCGCTTCTTCCGGTAATAACCCCTTTTACCATTCCCTGCAGATTGGCCGCAGCGATGGAGATCGGCTCCCCATCAATCATCTTGACGTTTTGCGCTTTCGCCTCTTCCCTGAGTGCGGCGAGCTGTTTTTCGAGCTCCGGCTTTTGTTCAATGAGCGCGATAGATCTTTTGAGCGTCTTCATCTTCACATCCTGCTGATCCTTGAGAGCCGTCAATTCAGAACGCACATTCAGATACACATATTCATAGAGAACGAGTCCCAAAAGGATCAGCATGCAGGGAACGGCAAAAAGCAGCAACCTATTTTTTTTCATTATTCTGCCCCCCTGCAGGCGGAGTCTCCATCTCCATCTTTATCTGAAACCTGTCCATGTTGAGCCGTGCATCACGAAATGTCGGCGACGCGAACTCCGCCTTCTGGAAATACGGCGATGCCTCCAGCACCTGCAACAATTCGGAAGCAGCGGGGGCATACCCCTCCACATTAATTTGGGTTCCGGCAATGCGGACCCGAGTTAGCCACGCACTTTTCGGCACAACGGCCGTCAGCTCTTTCATGAGATTAATATAGAGCGGTTTTTCCTGCTTGAACCCGTTGACGAGCCGGATTTCCTTGTTCAGGCCGTCTATCTCGCGCTGCAGGGTCTCGACAGATCTGACCTCGTCCTTGCGGAGCGCAATCTGGCGCTCGATCTCTTTCAATCGCTGCTCCTCGATAGTCAGTGGCATGAAAACATATGTGCCCAGGCATGCAAGAAGCGCAAGGAGCAGCAGGGCAGTCAACAATAAAGGAGGCCTCTTTGCAGTGCGAATCCCCTTGCTGAGCAGATCGAATCCCCTCGCATCACGCCACAGTCGCTCAACAGCCCCGCCTATCGCAACAAACTCCGCCCCCTGCGCAGGAGAAAACCCGCGGATGCGCGATTTTGCGTCCATAAGTCGCTGAAAATAGGCGCCCTGCGACTGCTGCATATTTGCCGGAGCGGCCCCTGGTCCTGTTCCTGTGACATAAACCGGCGATCCCTTCGTCATTTCTTCGCTCCGACCGTTCAAACACCCTGCAATGAAGTCTTTCAACGATCCTTCTGCACAGGAAGCATCCGGAAGAAGCGGCTGTGAGAAGCCGGCCTGCAGCACACCACCTGAAACGATCCCGCCAATCACGGCTTCAGGTTCAACTCCTGCGCAGACAAAATCTTCTTTTTCCGAAATGAATCGCGTCAGCGAGGCGAGCGCCGATATATCGAATGTAACTCCGATGATCGTCAGCCCGCGTTCTGCAATCGCAGCGAGATACTCATTCACGGCATCGACCTTTGCTGCCACGATCGTTATATCGATAGCTTCCCGATCGCTGCTGCTGCTCTGGATAAAATCGTATGCAGCCTCGCCGCTGCTGAACGGAGTAAACCGGTCGAGCTCAAACGAAACCACCTGCTGGAGCGTATCGGCTGCGGCTGCCGGAAGCGTCGCGGTGCGGACAACCACCCAAGGCTTCGGAAGAGAGAGCACGATGTCTGTCCCGTCGGCATTGAGGTCTTTCAAGGCAAGCGCAAGAGAAGAGGCAACCTCTTCCGGCGTAGGATAGT
>DATHDH010000197.1:0-12681 GCA_035319145.1 Dissulfurispiraceae bacterium
ATGGTCGGGGCGTCATCCATCCGGGACGTCATAGCGTTTCCAAAGACTCAGAAAGCACTTTGCCTGATGAGCGGTGCCCCGTCACAGGTGGAGCAAAAGCAGTTGCGAGAATTGTTTTTAAGGGTTGATATGCCGTCATAATAGATTTTTCGGGCAGTTGCAGGCCAAATGTCTTGACAAGCGTTGCTGTTTCTGATACTACTATTCTTGTCGCAGCGAAATCTTGGATACATGCGGATTCACAAGGGTCGGCAGTGCCGAAGCTTTTGGGGCCGGGCACTACAGTTTGTCAACAAAGTGACGATATAAAAAGAAGCCATGTTGACAAGTGTCAAAAAAAAGGACACTCTCAAGGGCCTTTCAGAGCATATAGGGCATGGCATAGGAGTTGCAGCGGGAGTGAGGCTGCGGACTGAATTTATAGCAAAAAATCAAGAAAAGCGAGATGAGCTCTATGTTTTTTCGAAAGAAAAAAGATGATGTTCTGGTCGGACTTGACATCGGTTCCAGCCTGGTAAAAATCGCCCACGTCGACACCTCGTGCGAGCCGCCCGAGGTTCTTCTTTTCGATATGCTTCCTTTGCAGAGGGATGTGGTCAGCGAAGGCGCCATTGTGGACAAACCGGCGCTTATCAGGACAATTCAGGAGCTCTTCGCCAAGAACAACATCAAGAAATCCCGCGTTGCAATAGGGGTATCCGGTCACTCCTCGGTCATCATCAAGCGCATAACGATCCCGCAAATGAGCGAACAGGATCTCCAGCTCAGCATCAAGTTTGAAGCAGAACAATATATCCCGTTCGATATCAATGATGTAAATCTCGATTTTCAGATTATCGGACCTTCCGCTCATGAACGCGGTCAGATGGATGTGATCCTTGTTGCGGTGAAGAAGGGGCTTGTAAATGACTGCCTCACTGTTTTGGAGGAGGCGGGGCTTGAGGTCGGTGTGGTGGATGTCGATATTTTCGCGTTGAGCAATGTCTTTGAAGCGAATTATGATTTGCAGCAATATAAAAATGTCGCACTGGTCAACATTGGTGCAAGCAAGACGAGCATCAACATCATCCAGAACGGCGTACCGGTATTTACGAGGGACAGTTCATCAGGAACGAATTTTCAAACAGATGCATTGGAACGAATGCTAAAGATTTCCCGAGAGGATGCCGAAAAAATAAAACGGGGCGAATCGGTCACCGGCGTGGCACCGGAATCAGCTGAAACGATTATCAGCGGGGCCTCTGATGAAATTTATGCCGAGATATACCGTTCTTTCGAGTATTTCCGGAGCAGCGTGAGCGATGAGGGAATTCAGCGGATATTCGTAAGCGGCGGTGCGGCGTTGATGAAAGGATTTCCTGAAACGATGGCTGAACGCCTCGGTGTCGATGTCGAAGTGCTTGACCCGTTCAAAAAATTGAAAGTTGCTGAGAAGGCAGAAGCATCGCTGTCTGCAAGAGCCCTTGCACCGCTGGCGGCTGTTGCTGTCGGCCTTGCGCTTCGACGGATCGGAGACTAGTCAATGATCAAGATTAACCTGCTCGAGAAACAGCAAGGCGTTCAGCAGCAGAAGAAAGAGGTTCCGAAATTTCTCAAAAAACTGGCTGCCGTAACCGGGGCAGTATTGGTTTTGGCTGTTGCTGCTGTTCTCGGTATGTTCTGGCATGTGTCGGGGTTGAAAGATCAGAGCGAGGCGAATAAAAAGGAAATCGCGCAGTTGCAGCAGAAGATTACCGAAGTGCAGCGCTACGAACAGATGAACAAGGATTTTGAACAGAAGGTCGGCTTGATCGAAGGGTTGCGGAAAACCCAGTCGGCTCCGGTCAAACTCCTCGACGAGATGAGTTCCGTTCTGACGAACGCAGACGGCGTATGGCTTACCGCGCTTTCTTATCGAGGCGAAACGGTCAATGCCGAGGGTTTTGCATTTTCGAACGAGAATCTTGTCTCTTTTGTCGATAGCCTCAAGAAGTCTCCGAGGGCATCGGATGTCTATTTGGAAGAGTCCAGCAGGACGATGCAAGATCGTGTTTCGGTGTACAAATTCAAATTGAACTGCAAATTCAGGATATAGGGCGGGATTACGCAATGGCTATTTCAATGAAACTCCCTGAGGTTGATTATGAAGCGCTCTCTCCTGCCAAGCAATACTTCATTCTTTTCCTTCCCGCCGTTCTGATCGTTGCCGCTGCACTGGTTCTCTTTCTGTTGCCTGCGCTTGATGAGCGCGAGATTGTCTTGAAGGAAATCGAGCAACAGACTAAGCAGATTAACGAATCAAAACAAAAAGCCGCGCGCCTTGAAACGCTGATTGTGCAAAATGCCCAGCTGAAGGCCAAGCTGCAGGAGCTTTATCTCCAGCTTCCGGAAGAAAAAGAGGTATCGACCCTGTTGAGGCAGGTTTCCGAGAAGGCGATAGAGTCGGGGCTGGTGATTAGCCTCTGGAAGCCGGGCGCACGGTCCGTGCATAGCAGCCAGGAGGTTTACGAGGTCCCGGTCGAAGTGAATGTCAACGGGTCGTATCATAATTTCGGAAAGTTTTTCGGAGAAATTACACGGCTGAACCGGATTGTCAATCTTGATAATATCAACATAAAGACGGCCGCGCAAAAGCAGGGTGCTGCCGATCTGGCCGTGACTTTGACGGCAAAAACATATTCTCTCATTCCCGAAGCAGAACGCAAAGCCATGCAGGAGGCGGCAAAGAAGAAATGAAAACGCGCGCACGATCCAATAGGGTAGTCTGCATACTGCTTGTGTTGAGTGTTTTTGCTGTCTCGGGGTGCGATGATGGACAGAAAAGTCAGCCCGCCCAACAGCCGGCGCCTACGCAGACAGGTGCCCCGGTTGGGCAGAAACCTGCCGGTGATGCGGCGAAGCAGCCTGTCGATACGGCCAAAATAGTCAATCCGGAGCAGCTTATGCAGGGGGTTGCGTATACAGCAGCGAGCAAGAGAGACCCGTTCTCGTCGCTTGCTGTCAAACCGAGCACAGAACAGAAGCCGGGAGTTGGCTCGCTAGAGGGGTTTGATCCCGGTGAGTTTCTCCTTATCGCCGTTTTGTGGGATAAATCAGGCGGATATGCAGTTCTGACGCTACCCGATGGGAAATCATACACCGTTCGCCACGGTACGAAGGTCGGTCTTCACGGAGGTAAAGTGGTCAAGATTGCGAACGATTCGGTGACCATTCGCGAAATGGTCAAGAACTATAAGGGTGTTCTTGCTTCTAAGGATACCGTATTAAAGCTCCGCAGGGGGGATCAGCAATGAGAGTTTCGGCAGAAGTGATTTCTATTCAAGCCCGTGGTTCCGGATACTGTCGGGCAAGGATGCTGACGTGGCTCCTGCTCGGCCTCTTTCTCGTCATGTGGGGAGCTTCCGAAGGGCTGGCCGCTGATGCCTCCGGTCCCCAGCTGACCGCGATCGATGTTTCCGGCAACACCGTGCGTGTCAGCGCATCCGGCATGGTGAAACATTCTGTTGTCGCGAACACCGATCCGTTCAAGGCAATCATTGAGTTGGAAGGAGTAGGTCCCGGGCAGTTCAAAGGGACTATCCGTCCGGAAAAATCCATAGTCGTCGATATTAGTGCCAGCGAGGCGAACGCGACGAAACCGGCAACATTACTTGTTATGACACTTTCCAGTCCGGCGCAAGTCGGCGCCGAGACAAGAGGAAACAGCCTGGAAGTTGTATTTACTGAAACATCTGCGACCCAGCCTGCTCCTGTTGCGGCAGTCTCAAGCGGTGCCCTGCGTGAAATAAACGATGTACTGCTCGACAAAACCGACGCCGGGGTTGAACTCATCATAAAGACTGATGGAAGAGTAAAAGAACCCGTGGTATATGATGTTGACGGAAAACTTATCATCGATGTGCCGTCGGCCGTAATGAAGGCGGCGATGCCTGCGAAAATGCTTGCCCCTGTGCGTGATATGAAATACCGTGTGGAGCGTGATCGTGTCCGTTTCATAGTCGAACCTTCCGTGGTAGTTGATGCGCAGGCAACCGTGCTTGATGATGAGTTGATAATCGATATCAAACCCGCAACTGCGGTGAAAAAAGGGAAATCAGGCCTGACTTCGGAAGGCGAACTGCCGCTTGACGTAAAGAAAAAGACGATTTCGCTTGATTTTCAGAATGCGGACATCGTACCGATATTGAGACTTCTTGGCGACGTGAGCGGATACAACATGGTGATCCACCCCGACGTCAAGGGACAGATTACCATGAAACTGAAGAATGCCCCGTGGGATCAGGCGCTCGATATCATTCTGAAAACCTTTAATCTGCAAAAGACAGTTGAAGGCAATACCATTCGTGTCATGACCGCCAAGGCGTATCAGGACGAAAAGAGGGCTATTGCAGATGCCCGTGAGGTTTTGGGTAGGGCTGATGATGTTACGACCAAGGTTTTTGTCGTCAATAACGCCAACCTCGAAAAAGTGAAAGAAGCCGTCGATAAAGGCAAGATACTTTCGCCGCGGGGCAGCCTCAGCTCGGATTCAAGAACACGCTCGCTCGTCGTCAAGGACATTCCATCGGCAATTGAGGAAGTCAGGAGTCTCATTGAATTTCTCGACAAGCCGACGCCGCAGGTCCTGATTGATGCCAGAATGGTTGAAGTTAATACGAACTTCTCAAGGGAATTGGGCATTGAATGGAGTTCGGCTGGCGTAGGAACTAAAGGATATCTTACTGGCAGCCAGTCTGCAACGGGCATTTTAGGTGGATTTACGCGCGATGCTGATAACCGTTTAACAATTGGATCGCTGGGTTCATCAGGAGTTGGACTGTATAAGACCGTTAACCTTCCCACTTCTGATACCCCGGCCGGAGCTATTTCGTTCGGCATCTTTGGAGGTAATAGTTTTGCTCTTGAGGCCCGCATATCTGCGATAGAATCGACCGGTAAGGGAAAGGTTGTTTCGAATCCGAAGATCCTTACCGTGGATAATGAGGAAGCAATCATCAAACATGGCGCCCAAATCCCTGTTACGACGAGAACTCAGGATGGCACATTTTCTACGCAGTATAAAGATGCAAACTTGAAACTTACAGTCACGCCGCAAATCAGTCCCGACAACACGGTCTACATGAAGATCGAGGTTACGAAAGACGAGCCTGATTTCTCACGTACTGATAGTCTGGGCAACCCTACGATAAATTCTCGACAGGCAAAAACACAGCTTTATCTGAAAGACGGCGAGACGGTGGTGATCGGCGGCATTCTCAAGACGAACGAGAGCGATAATGAAAAGAATGTTCCCGGGCTATCGAAGATTCCTTTGCTCGGACTGCTTTTCAAGAATAGCGCAGTGTCTACCGAAAGTCAGGAGTTGCTTATCTTCATTACGCCGAGGATTGTGAAGCGGTAATTGTTCATTCTTACAAGGCCCGAAGTCCGAATGGATTTCGGGCCTTTTTTATCTGAGATAGTACCCGCGTAACGAATAGACAAAATGACCTGTAATGGTTAAGCCGTCGCGTCCCCATTCATCCGGAAGGGGCCAGAAAGGCTCCGCATCACGTAATGCCTTCAGAGCGGCATCATCAAGTATTTTGTGCCCCGATGTTCTGGTTAGTTCTATGGCACTGAGCCTGCCGTTCTTTGCTATCGTAAACTTGATCTCCAAATCTCCGTTTAATCCCCTCGAGGCCGCCTCCGGCGGATAACGCCAGATATTTTCGATCTTTTCGCGCAGCCGCTGCATATACCCGTAGTAGCGGTAGTCTTTTGTGTTAAAGGTGATGGTGGACTCGTCTTTCGCTTCCGGCGATCGGGCTGCCTTGGCGATAACGTCTCTGTCGAATAATTTATTGCGAGCAGTCTGAGGGGCTTCACTCTTCGGGGTTTCATAGTGCTTCTGCAATGCAAACGGCGCCTGAACGCCGCTCCGCGGAACAGAACTCTGACTCTGAGGGCGTGGGGATTGAGCCGCTTGCTTTTCAACGCCGGAGCCCTGTTTCCTTTGACGCGCCTGACGTGAGGGTTGTTCTGCAAGCGTTTTCGGCGGAGGGGTCTCTTTCGGAATACGAAGCCGCCGATATGATGTATCTTCCGGCTGTCGCTGCTGCTGAGGGGGCTGCATGTCCTGAGGGGTGACAATTTCCACAATCAGAGGACGCTTTTCTTTTTCCCGTGCATCAGGTTTCAGAAAGAAGATGATGCAGATGATCAAAAGATGCAGGACTACAGAAAAAAATAGTGCGCGTTTCAAAACAATTCTATTTTACCTGAAAAAAACTCATGCGGCATAAGCTGACAGTGACATCCACCTCTACCGGTCAGCTTTCGCCGCACTCTCCCTTGCTATTCGCACGGGAGTAAGAAAAAGAGGAGAAACAGAAGTTATGCCGGTTTGCGGACTGTCAGCACCGGGCAGGACGCGCCGCGCACGACGCGTTCGGCCGTGCTCCCGAAGAAGAGCCGGTCGACACCGGTACGACCGTGTGTTCCTATAACGATGAGGTCTATGCCCTTTGAAGTCGCATATTTAAGGATTTCCTCATGAGGCACGCCGCGTACTACCGCATAAACAACATTTGTAATGTCTTTTCTTTGCGGCAGGGCATATGCTTCAAGATTTGCGCGCGATGTGTCTTCTAGCTCCTTGTAGAGAACGTCAAGAGAAGTGTGGGGAATGTGCATTCCGGTAGCAAGGGCAACATCATAAATAACATGTACAAGATGCAGCTTTGCGCCGCTGGTTTTGGCAAAATCGACCGCATAAGGCAATGCATGTAATGCGCCATCGGAAAAATCAGTTGCCAGAAGAATGTTTGAGATCTTCATGAGACACCTCCACGCTCAATGTGGTGCTGTTAGCACACCTACCTAATTATAGCGCCTTGGTGTGAAAGGTCAAGGCGTCTTCTGATGAGTCGAAGCCCTTGCAAAGTCAGGTCAGGAATAATGCGGTGCTTTCGGAGCAGGAGGGGTGAAATAAGGTTGGCATGCCCGCCTGTGAGCACGAAGAACAGTCGTTTCTTCAGCTCCTTTTCACTGGCCGCTATGATCCGATCCAGGGCGCCGGCCGTACCATAGAGAATGCCGCTCAAAATGGCCGCTTTTGTATTCGTGCCTACAGCAGCCGACGATGTATCTGTCAAGGATACCGACGGGAGCTTTGCAGTGTGTTCGGTCAAGGCATTGCGCATGAGGGTAAGCCCAGGCAATATGGCTCCTCCGCGGAAGCCTGCCTCGTCCACCAGAGAAATGGTTGTGGCGGAACCGCAATCGACAACGGCAACAGGGCGTTTTAGCAGGGCCCATGCGGCGAAGGCATTGGCGATCCGATCCGAACCGACTTTGGACGGATTATCAACGAGAGCGCTGAAACCAGGCACTCCGTCAGGCCGTATTTGATAAAACGGGATACCAAGATGTCGCAATGCGGAAACTATTGCGCGGGTTTGAGCAGGCGCCACGGACGAAAGCACGGCGCGTCCCTGGTTATCGGATCCGAGCACTTTGCGAAAGGCGTCGGCTATGCGAGCCTGCGTAGCCCGACTGAGTGCCAGCTTCTCGAATTTCAGGAGCGAAGGGTTATCGACAGATTTAAACAGGCCGAGGGCAATGGATGTGTTGCCAATGTCTATCGCCAGTAGGAACGAACTGTCCCGGCTAAACATGATTGACGTCTCCCGCGTGCACCTGCGTGAGCGTCCCGTTCGGAAGCCGGACAATCAGAAATCCGTCGTCATCGATTCCTTCGGCAACTCCGGTTAGTGAGCGATTGGAAGAAGCAATAGTAACCGTTTTGCCAATCGTTGATGATAGTGATTGCCACTCGTCAAGAATAGGTCGTTTACCATGCTGTGCGAGTATCAAGAGCCATTTGTCGAACTGGTGCATAACCGCTGAAAGAATCGCAGAACGAGAAACCGCCTGTCCTGTTTCCTGACTGACGGATGTCGCCACCATGCGAATACTTGGAGGCATGTCTCTTTTCCGCATGTTGACGTTTATGCCGATGCCGATGACGGCGAACTGCACACGATCAGGGTCAGCGCGCAATTCAGTGAGGATGCCTCCCAGCTTGCGCTTTCCGACAAGAAGATCGTTCGGCCACTTCAGGTGCACTGTGCAGTCACAACAGCCGCGAAGCGCCGAGGCACAAGCCACGCCGGCAAGCAGTGTAAGAATGGTAATTTCCCGTAGGGCTAGGTCCGGCCTCAACAATACGCTCATATAAATGTTGACGCCGGGAGGGGACTCCCATACTCTGGTGAGACGCCCCCTTCCTGCAACCTGCTGTTCTGCAACGACAATCGTTCCGGATGGCGCCCCGTGCGCTGCGAATTCAGTAGCGGTGATATTGGTTGATTCCAAGGACTGATAGAAATGGATGTTCTCGGGCATAAACAGGTGCAGGCCGATAAGGGAGTGGCGAACCTCTTCCGACGAGAATTCGGGCAAGGTCAAGAGCCGATATCCCTTTGCTGGGAGAGATTCAAACTCATACCCCATTGCCCTCAGCCGGCTGATGATTTTCCAGACTGCGCTGCGCGTAATACCGAGCGTTTGCGCTATTTTTGCACCTGATATATATGTGGACGTCCCGCGGAAGATCCGCAGAACTTCAGTCTGCCTGAGCTGATCTGTCATCCCGGCCCCTTCTTCATATCCCTATTCCTGGTTTAGGATGGCGACGTCAATTTTCCCCTTTAAAAGGGTTGCAAATTTCAGTGCGTCGTCACGACTGCCGACAATTGCTCCATAATGCATGGGAATCGCAATCGCCGGCTTGATTGCGAGGGCCGCCAGAGCGGCTTCTTCGGCGGTCATCACGTAAGTGCCGGAGACTGGCAGCAGGGCGACGTCGATTCCGCTCAATGTCTTCATTTCAGGGATGAAATCCGTATCGCCGGCCAGATAAAGCGTTTTCCCGTCTATCGTGACAACATAGCCGACCCACCGGCGATCCCTCACGTGAAACTGTTTATTGGTGTTGTATGCAGGAACGGCCTTGATCACCACTCCCTGAAGGGATAGGGTTTGCCCCGGCTGAATCGGCATGATCGACCCTTTTATCTTCGCAGCACAGTCCGGAGGCGCAATAATAACCGTGCCGGAGCCTCTCAGCTGCTCAATATCATCCGGCGAGCAGTGATCATAATGCTCATGCGTGACGAGTATGATGTCGGCGGTATCTTTCTTTTTGATCTTGAACGGGTCCGTATAGATGCGCTTTGACCCCGCAATGACGAAGGTGTCGTGACCGAGCCAGTGAATTTTGTCGAGCATGGCGCCCCTCCTTAAGCGGATGTTGAGATCGGGAACTTGCATTGCCAGCATTTATTAGACCTTAGCATGCGACGGCTTCCCCGGGCAAGAAGAGGGAAGTTGCTGAAAAAAAACTTTATTTTTTTCTGTCGGCCGTGCTATATTTTACTTCCCCTGGGATAGTAGCCTGCAAGACGACTACCTCGTTGAAAGGCTTGACAAAATACAAACATTCAGGCATAATTATCAGGTTTTCCGCTGAATCGGGAAACTATTTATTTTTGTTTTGCATTTGGAGGAAACGTGCCGACGATCGCACAATTGGTGAAGCAGGGGCGGAAAAAAATTGAGCGGAAGACCAAGAGTCCCGCACTGAAAAGCTGTCCGCAGCGTCGCGGGGTCTGCGTCAGGGTCTATACGACGACGCCGAAGAAGCCGAACTCGGCCTTGAGAAAGGTTGCGAGGGTGCGGCTCACGAATGCGATGGAGGTCACCGCCTACATTCCTGGCGTTGGTCACAACCTCCAGGAGCACTCGATTGTACTAATCCGAGGCGGGAGGGTAAAGGATCTTCCGGGCGTGCGGTATCACATTCTCAGAGGCACGCTCGATTGTGCTGGTGTCGGTGACCGAAGGCAGGGTCGCTCCAAGTACGGTGCCAAGCGCCCCAAATAAGAATGGTCGGAGTTTAAGAAATGGCAAGAAGAAGAGAAGCAGTCAAGCGCGAGATTTTGGCGGACCCGAAGTATAACAGCAAGCTGGTGAGCCGTTTCGTGAGCGTTCTCTTTGAGGACGGCAAGAAAGCGACCGGCGAGCGCATCTGTTACGGCGCGTTCGATATTCTGAAAGAAAAGACCGGATCTGATCCGTTGAAGGTCTTCAAGCAGGCAGTCGAAAATGTGAAGCCGCTTGTCGAGGTAAAGCCCCGTCGCGTCGGTGGCGCTACCTACCAGGTGCCTATCGAGGTGCGCCCGCACAGAAAAATTGCTTTGGCAATCCGGTGGATAATCAGCTACGCGCGTGCGCGCAAGGAAAAGACGATGCGCGAGCGCCTCGCCGGAGAACTCCTCGACGCTTATAACAATACCGGTACCTCCATCAAGAAGAAGGAAGATACCCACAAGATGGCTGAAGCCAATAGGGCGTTTGCGCACTATCGGTGGTAGCCGCAGAATCTGATCAAGCAAGATAGAAGGTAATTTTTTTCATGTCACGATTTCCTTTAGAAAAGACAAGAAACATCGGCATCATGGCTCACATTGATGCCGGCAAGACTACTACGACCGAACGCATTCTGTACTATACAGGCGTTACGTATAAAATCGGCGAAGTGCACGACGGCACGGCTGTCATGGACTGGATGGTTCAGGAACAGGAGCGGGGTATCACTATTACATCCGCGGCGACGACGTGTGCTTGGAATAATCATCGCGTCAATATTATTGATACACCTGGACACGTTGACTTTACGATCGAGGTGGAGCGTTCCCTTCGTGTGCTCGACGGAGCCGTTGCCGTGTTTGACGCGGTTTCCGGCGTTGAGCCGCAGTCGGAGACGGTCTGGCGTCAGGCAAACAAGTATGGCGTTCCGCGCATCGCATTCATGAATAAGATGGATCGTGTGGGAGCCGATTTCTTTGCCGCTGTGGACAGCATGGTCGAAAAACTCGGTGCTAATCCGGTTCCGGTGCAGATCCCGATAGGCAAGGAAGACAAGTTCCGCGGGCCGATCGATCTCGTTCGCATGAAGGCGTATTACTTCGACGACGAAACCCTCGGTTCGAAATTTGTGGAAGGCGACGTCCCCGAAGAGTATGCCTCCCAGGTCAAGGAATACCGCGACAAGATGCTTGAGGCAATTGCGGATGTCGATGAAGCTTTGATGGAGAAGTATCTCGGCGGCGAGGAAATTTCTGCCGAAGAGATAACCGCTGCCCTCCGCAAGGGCACGGTCGAGATGAAGCTTACGCCGGTGCTATGCGGTTCTGCATTCAAGAATAAAGGTGTCCAGCTCCTCTTGGATGCCGTTATAGATTATCTGCCGTCTCCCCTTGATGTCCCGTCCGTAAAAGGGCTGGTTCCGCGCGAAGAGACCGAGATCGAGCGTAAAGCATCTGATGACGAGCCCTTTGCTGCGCTTGCATTCAAGATTATGACCGATCCGTTCGTAGGGCAACTGACTTTTGTTCGTGTTTATTCCGGTGTGTTGTCAGCCGGTTCATACGTATACAACTCGACAAAGGACTCCAAAGAACGCATCGGCCGCTTGCTGCAAATGCATGCAAACAAGCGTGAAGAGATTAAGGAAGTGCGTGCCGGAGATATTGCGGCTGTTGTCGGCCTGAAGACCACCCTGACCGGCGATACGCTGTGTGATGAAAACCGTCCGGTTATTCTCGAAGCCATGGAGTTTCCCGATCCGGTTATTTCGGTTGCTATTGAGCCGAAGACAAAGGCTGATCAGGAAAGGCTCTCCATTTCATTAGGCAAGCTTGCCCAGGAAGACCCGTCATTTAAAGTCTCTTTCAATGAAGAGACCGGCCAGACAATCATTGCGGGAATGGGTGAGTTGCACCTTGAAATTATCGTCGACCGTTTGATGCGTGAGTTCAAAGTCGGCGCCAATGTCGGCAAGCCTCAGGTTGCCTATAAAGAGTCGGTTAAAGGCGCGACGAAAATTGAAGGCAAGTTTGTGCGCCAGTCCGGCGGTCGCGGACAGTACGGCCATGTCTGGCTTGAACTGCAACCCCTTGAGCGCGGCACCGGCTTTGAGTTTGTCAATAAGATTGTCGGTGGCTCCATTCCGAGGGAGTATGTTCCTGCGGTTGAAAAAGGCGTTAAGGAAGCCATGGAGGGCGGCGTTCTTGCCGGCTATCCGGTTGTGGACCTGAAGGTTATAATCTTTGACGGTTCTTATCATGAAGTCGACTCTTCCGAAATGGCCTTCAAAATCGCCGGTTCTATGGCACTGAAAGAGGGTGCTAAGAAGGCCGGAATAGCATTGCTTGAACCGATTATGAGCGTTGAGGTTGTTACGCCCGATGAGTACATGGGAGACGTTATCGGAGACCTGAATTCCCGCCGCGGCAAGGTTCAGACCATGGAAAAGCGCGGCAAGGCTCAAATCATAAAGGCGATGGTGCCGCTTTCCGAGATGTTCGGCTATGCAACGGACCTGCGTTCCAAGACTCAGGGTCGGGCAACCTATACGATGCAGTTCGCTGCATATGAAGAGGTTCCGAAGAACATCCAGGAAGGCATTGTGGCAAAAATCAAGGGCGAATAAGCACAGATTATTTATACGAAAAGGGTTATAAGGAGGAGACATGGCGAAGGCAAAATTTGAGCGCACGAAGCCGCACGTAAACGTGGGGACGATCGGGCATGTAGACCATGGCAAGACGACGTTGACGGCATCGATCACGAAAGTGCTGTCGTTACGGGGCATGG
>DATHDH010000198.1:0-6206 GCA_035319145.1 Dissulfurispiraceae bacterium
AATGCCAAAGCCCCTTCTGTTCCCCGAAGTCAATCAGCTGCCGGATTTCATCGAGCATATAGCTGCAGGCCTCTGCGAAGCAGCGCTGACCGACGGAAACAGTGGGGGATTTGAGCGTCGAGCCTCCGAGATTTGTCCATGCCTGCCTGAGAACGCGGTTCCCTCGCGCATCGTCAGGGGTGTCGAAGTGCAGCATCGACAGGACGACCCTTCCGCTGCCGAACATCCCTTCGATAACCGCCGGTTCTCCTGTGAGCCGCGCTGGGTTCAGATTAATCCCATAATCAGCCTCCAGCTCCGCCCATGCCGCGTCGGAAAAGACGCTGCCGACGCGAATATCCGAACTGAACGCTTCAGGCAGCGCTGCATCATACCGAGCAAGAATCTGAATTTCAGGGTCGGATATCTGCAGTTGAGACGGCCACCAGGCCCAGAACGTAGGCTTGTAGATGCCGCTCCAAATGGGATGCTCGTCGACATGGCACGTAATGGGTCCGCTGAAGCTCGGAACGCGCAACTGTGTGGCGACGCGCTCGGCGGCAAGCAGTCCTATGCCGTCCCGGGTCGCCAATCCAGCTCCCCCGCATATGCCGAAGTAGTTTCCGCCGCTGCGGACAAAGCTGCGGATCGCTTCAGCCCCCGCAACGCCGAGGGCCTTTGATTTGTTCGAGGCCCATCCGCCGGGAATGAAGAGCAATTTGTGCCCCTCAAGCGCACCGCCGCGGATATCGGCAGCGCTCAGCAGGTTGAATGAGAGGCCCTTCTGCTTGAGCGCCCTCAGGGCAATGAGCCCCCAGAGGTGCGACTCATCCCAAAGCACGGCGGCTGTTATTCTGTCAGGTGAGCTCATACTTATCTCCGTATCCGCGCGGTGTAATCATCCTGCCCTTCCACGCGAAGGTTTTTGAGTTGCCGATAACGACAATGGTCTGCATATCGACGTCGTCAAACGGAATCGTCCCAAGAGAAACGAGATCGACATGCTGGTTCGCACGCATGGCCGCCCTGACTATGCCTACCGGGGTCGCGTCATTGCGATAGCGGCCAATGATTTCAACCGCTTGTTTGAGTTGCGCGGGCCGCCCCTTGCTCTTTGGATTGTAGAGCGCAATCACAAAGTCAGCCGAAGCAGCCGCCTTCAGTCTTTTTTCGATGACGGCCCACGGAGTGAGGCGGTCCGAAAGAGAGACGACAGAAAAGTCATGCATCAGCGGAGCGCCGAGCAGGGCTGCGGCGGCATTAAGTGCGGAGACGCCGGGAATAACACGGACACGGAGATCAAACTTGTCGGGATCTTTTGCCTTCAGCAGTTCGAAGATAAGGCCTGACATGGCGTAAATTCCGGGGTCACCGCCGCTGATGACAGCAACATGCCTGCCCTGTAATGCACAGTTGATCGCTTCCATGCCGCGCTCGACCTCATGCGTCATCCCGGTTTCGATAACCTCCTTGGTCGCGAGCAGCGGGCGGATCTGTTCAACATATGAAGAATATCCGACGACGAGATCGGCATTTAACAGCGCCGCCCTCGCCGCAGCGGTCATGTGCGCCGGGACTCCCGGTCCGATCCCTATAATTGAAAGAGAGCCGATCCTTTGTGCCTTCGGGACCATGCGGGCAACCGCCACGGTGACATTCGGGAATGCAAGCTTTTCGATGAGCAGCCATTCGGCCCCTGCCGCAAGCAATGCCGCCGGGTGAGAAACCGCATGTGCGCCAGTCGCCTTGAATACGGTCTCGGAACGGCCGATGTTCGGCACTGCATTCAATTCATTTGCCGAAAAAGAGACGATGGGAATGTTGTGGCGGGCGCTGAACGAGACGAGCCCCGGCTCCCCGGCTTTGCGATGTATGGTCGCAACGCTCAGGATGGACTCAAACGCAAAGCAACCGGTCTTGAGCGCCGAGCGGATTGCCGCTTCGATATCCTCCTCGGGCGTGCCGCTGTTGCACCCGAGCCCGATGACGAGATCTTTAGGCCGGAGGATCAACTGGCCGGGCGAAGGCGGGGTCCTAAAGCTCCTGTCGGAAATAATGACATCAGCCTGACCGTACTCGGGTATGCAGTAAAATTCCGGCGGCATGTCGAGGTCAATATCGGAAAAGACTCTCAGGCGATGCTCGTTGACCAGACGCGTCATTACTGGCGGCAGAATTTCAGGATTTTCGATGATGAGCCCTTTACTGCGTGCCCAGATATCGAGCGCGGGCAGTCCGGCAACGTCCGATGCAGTGGTAATCACCGGGGTTGCATCAAGCGCAGCGGCCAATATCCTGGCCAGTGCATTGGCGCCGCCGAGGTGCCCGCCGACCAAGCTGATTACATGGTTCCCGCTATCGTCGATAACAACCACCGCGGGATCGCTCTTCTTATTGTCCAGAAGCGGCGCTATCGTTCTGACAACGATTCCGGTCGCCATGATAAAGACGAGTTGCGTCCCGGTAGTCCAGCGCCTCTTGACCGCGGGTGCGCTGAAGCGCACGGCCTCGCTGCCCTCAATCCGGCTGCAGATCTGCGTTGCCAGCTCTTTGGCCGCTCTAGTTATGTAGAAAACAGTCATCACGGGTTGAATGCATAAGTATACCAGAGCGTACGTCACAGGCGGAATTCTTCGCCGACGGCGCCGAAAGCGCTGCGGTTCCCGCAGTTAGGAGGAACGTAAGGCAAAGAACAAACAGAACAGACTTTCTCATCAAGTATCCTCCTTCAATAATGAATAATCAATGCGAACGAATCGACTCAAGGAAGCATCATTTTCCAGACAAATCCTGCAACGGCCGATCCGACTATGACCGGAATCATGGGCCAGTGGCGGCACTGCAGGCCATAAAACGTGACGGCCGCCACTATCAGCGCATACCAGTCGAACACTCCCTTTTCCGGCATCAGTGCATGCCAGGTGAAGGTGATGCCGAGATTCAGGACGACACCGACTACTGAGGCGGTTACGGCGGCCAGGGCAGTTGAGAGTACGGCATTTTTCCTCAGAACTTCAATGTAGGGTGCAAACAGCAGAATCATGAGAAAGGAAGGCACGAAGGTTACCCAGGTCGTCAGCAATCCGCCGAGCAGTCCGGCAAGCCCCGGTGATAGAGGCCCCGGATTAAGGTAAGCCGCAAGGTACCCGACAAACTGGTTCACCATGATAAGCGGCCCCGGCGTTGTTTCTGCCAGCGCTAACGCATCCATCATCTGATCCGGCCTGAGCCAGCCGAACTGCTGAACTGCCGCCTGTCCGACAAAGGCGAGCACTGCATATGCTCCTCCGAAGGTGACCATCGCAGCGGTGCTGAAGAGCAGGCCGAGTTCCAGGAGAATTCCGTTGTCCTTCCAGAGCAAGAGGATAACAAGAGGCGCCACCCACAGTGACAGCCAGACAACTAACGTTTTGGCCGCCGGCTGCCAGCCCGTCATCCGCATCTGAGCTGAAAGCCCTCCAATCAAAGTCTGGGAGTCACCCTGCGATGAAGCGGCGCTACCGAATATCTGCGGTGAGACATGGCGTGCAGCGAATCCGATGAGGGCAGCGCCGAAAACAATGATCGGAAACGGCACCGAAAAGACGAAGATGGCAATAAATGAAACAGCGGCGAGTAATACGAAGAACCAGTTTTTCAGCGCTTTTTTCGCTATCCTGAGCACTGCCTCGGCTACGATTGCGACAACAGCAGGTTTTAGTCCATAAAGCAAAGCTGCAATTGCCGGGATCTCCCCCATTGCGGCATAAAGCCACGACAGTCCGAGCAGAATGAATATCGACGGGAGCACAAAGAGCGTTCCGGCAACGACGCCTCCCCATGTCTTATGCAGCAGCCATCCGATGTATATACAGAGCTGCTGCGCCTCCGGGCCGGGGAGGAGCATGCAGAAATTCAGCGCCTGCAGGAAGTGATTTTCGGAAATCCATTTCCGTTTTTCGACAAGCTCCTTGTGCAAAATGGCAATCTGCCCAGTCGGCCCGCCGAAGCTGATGAAGCCGAGCTTCAACCACCAGAGAAAGGCCTCCCGGAATGAAATGGAATGAGGTTTGTCAGGCGTTTCATTCATCATAGACCTCTCTCAACTGGTCTGCGAGGCATACAACATCCCGAAAACAGCAATGCCTTTTTCGAGCGCCTCGTCATCATTCTTCGCCGTTTTTCGTATGCCGGTCAGCAATTCCTCAATCCCGCGAGCCTCGGGGGCGGCATAACGCCCGTCCTTGATGTCAAGCTCATGAACGATCTCCGCAATTTTTTTCAGTGGTCGCTGCTTTAAGCCGAAGGCCTTCATAAGAACCTCAAAGGTGCAGAGATCCTCATGGTGCGTGAACTCGCCTCCGTTCACATCAAACAGAAGGCTGCCGGCATTGGGCTTGCCGGTCTCGCTGATGAATGCGAAGCGCGCATCCGGGTCTATGAAGCGCCGGATGAGCCAGGCTGACGCCATGCGATCGACAAACGGACGAGACCGGGTTGCCCATGTGCGGCCTCGATACCCGGCGGCATCTTTCGGTTCAATGCCCTTTGTGCTTACGGGGGTCTTGCCGTGGGATGCCTCGTCGAGCTGCTTTGCCAGAGTGCCAAGCCGCAACGCAAAGGCTTTGCCTTGCTCTGAAGTGAAAAAATCCACAGCTGCAATATCTTTATATGCCTTTTCGATCTTGCGGAATGCGGTCAGCAGTTCCTCCGGGGTAACGGCCTTGCCTCCCTTCAACATGCTGCCGAGTTTTTGTTCAAGAATATGCAATCCCTTGCCGGCCTGTTCATATGCCCTGCCGCGTTCCGCATTAAACAGGGAGATAATCTCCTCATTGCCCATCGTCTCAACAGAAGGCGCTTTCACATATGCGGCATCTCCTCCCATGGCCAGGACGTCGGCAGTCAGCGCCTGCAGCATTGCCTCACGAATCTCGGAGTAGGGCAAAAGGTAGACCGCTCCCTTGAAGTGAAGCGCGCCTTCCTGCATGAGCTTGCGCCAAACCTTCATGCGCTTGCTAACCGGACGAGACGGCACGGTAGAAAAAAAGAGCAGCCACGAAACTGCTTTAGCTATCGCGCGTACCGAGGGGTTCCTAATCATTTGGCGGCCCCTTCCTCCTTGGTCCATGCCTCAATGCCGCCCTCGATATAGCGGGCATGGATTCCTTTTTCTGCGAGGGAATCACGAACGCTGTTACTGACCGAACCTCCCCGTGTGCAGTAAATAACAATGTCGCGATCTTTTGGAAGGGCATCGGCCCACTTGTCAACCGTTTCAGGCTGCCTGCGGAGCGCATCTTTGATCTTTCCGGGGCCCGCCAGAAAGTCCGATTCGCGCCGCACATCAATGATGACGGCGTCCTTCAAATGCTTCACATCTTTTGGTTTGATTGTGCGCTCCATCTGAATACCTCCCGTGTTATCCATTTCATGATGATCTCACCCTTATCTGATGCAGATTCCAAAGGCCTCGCCTTCACGCTTTCCGAAAGCCAATACCCCTTTCCCCATGAAGATGAGAAAGCAAAACGCGATGATTGCGAGAAGCGATGCGGCTGCAGCAAAGGCGTAGCCGAATCCGAAGCCGCCCGCGACAAAGCCTGCGACAACCGGCCCGCTGGTATGGCCGATATCCATGATGGAGCCGAGCATACCCATGGCTGAACCGCGCTCTTCGCAGCGGCTTGCATCGGCAATAAAGGCCGATGTCGCCGAGGTGACGACGGACAGGCAGAGCCCGAAGAGTATGCTCGCCGCAAGCATTGCGCCGAATGAGCTTGCGAGACTGAAGAGGGCCATGCAGAGGGCGCCTAGAAGCGCGCCGTAGAAAATCTGCGGCTTCCGGCCGTGCCGATCCGAAAAGCGGCCCATGACCGGCTTGGTCAGTGCCAGCGTGATCACCTGCGCCGAGAGCATAAGGCCGACGGCCGTGGTGCCTATGCCGGCCTGCTGCGCGGCGAGCGGGACAAATGTCTCAAAGGTGCCGTATGCGAAGAGGATGGCGGCCTCGACAACACTCGTAATGATAATCGTTCGCGACGAGAGCACCGTCACGAACGCCCGCCTGATTTGGGGCCAGTCTCTCGGTGCCCCGCGGTGCTCCTCAACCCGAGGGATGCGCAAGCTAATAACAAGGGTGATCAGACCCATTGCGCCGCAGACCAGATAAACTGCCTGAAAGCGCATGTCGCCGAGCACAAGAACGGCGCTCAGAATGGTTCCCCCTACAATCGGTGCGCAGAATC
>DATHDH010000199.1:0-10728 GCA_035319145.1 Dissulfurispiraceae bacterium
AAACGGACGCCGCCCTGCACAGGGGCTATCATCAACGCCGGCATCAGGAAGGTTGTCGTCGCGATGGAGGATCCGAATCCGAAAGTTGCGGGGAAGGGCATTGCGGAGCTGCGAAAACACGGCATTGAAGTTATCGTCGGCATTGAGGAAGATGCCGCCCGCGCGCTTAATGAGCATTATATTAAATTCATCACGACACGCCGTCCTTTCGTCATTCTGAAATCAGCAATGACGCTCGACGGAAAGATTGCGACCCCGACAGGCGAATCGAAATGGATAACAGGGGAGAAAGCGCGGCGTTTCGTTCATCAACTCCGGAGTTCCGTCGATGCGATTCTGACGGCGATTGGCACTGTCAAAGCGGATAACCCGCGGTTCACGTCGCGCATCAGGGGAGGGCGCAACCCCCTGCGCATCATTCTCGATCCGAATCTTGAGACGCCGTTGTCGTTCCATGTCTGTACCTCACCTCCGTCCACCCTGTTTGTCGTCCGGGAGGATGCCCGGAAACGATATGCCGACAAAGTCGGCCTTCTCGTCACTCGGGGAATCGAAGTGATTGACTATGCTGACGCCAGGCTAGATCTTGCCTGGCTGATGAGCGTACTCGGTCAGCGCGGTATTACTTCCGTCCTGATTGAGGGAGGTTCGTCGCTGAATGCCTCTGCGCTGGAGGCAGGCGTCGTCGACAAGGCAATCTTCTTCGTAGCGCCGAAAATAATCGGCGGCAGGAAGTCCCTCACCCCTGTTGGCGGAGAGGTGTTCCGGACAATGGCGGAGCCGTACGTTATCTCCAGGATGCATGCCCGGAAGATTGGCGATGATCTCATGATCGAAGGATACGTCAGCGGAACATATTGATGCGCGCATCACAAAAAGCGGCTGCTCTCTATATTCACATACCGTTTTGCCTGAGAAAATGCCTATATTGCAATTTCTATTCTGAATCCGTAGATTCGCATGAGCCTGAGCGATACATGCGCGCATTGTGCCGGGAGCTTGCAGAGAGACGAAGCGAATGCGGTCCGCTTTCAACGGTATTTCTCGGCGGCGGAACCCCGAGTATCCTTTCCGTAGACTTACTTCGTGTGCTTATGGAATGCCTCTCTAAGAAGATGGCATTATCGTCGGACGCGGAAATAACAATCGAGGCGAATCCGGCAACCATTGATGAAAAGGGGCTTTGCGAGCTTCGTTCGATCGGATTCAACAGGCTTAGCCTGGGTGTGCAGTCATGTCGCAACGGCGAGCTTCGGCAACTGGGACGACCTCACAATTGGCAACAGGCGCTGGATGCCTTCGATGCTGCTAGACGAGCAGGGTTCGACAACATCTCCGTTGACCTGATCTACGGCGTTCCAGGGCAGGGCATGGCAGGCTGGCGTGAATCCCTTGCGCAGGTTGTGCGCCTTCATCCTGAGCATATATCGGCGTATGAGCTGACTCCTGAACCTCAAACTCCCCTTCATGACAAACTTCGAACGGGGGAAATCTCGCTTCCCTCCGAAGAAAGCATTGAGGAGATGTTTCTTTTTGCCGATGATTATCTCGGTTCGATGGGATATGAGCATTATGAAATATCCAACTATGCCCTGTCCGGATACCGCTGCCGTCACAACATGACCTATTGGGAGCGTGCACCGTATGTCGGTCTTGGGCCTGCCGCACATTCATTTGACGGCGAGCACCGGAGGGCCAATATCGAAGATGTTCGGGAATATATGGCTGCCCTCGAGAAGGGACGTTCTGTGCAAATGGAGTCGGCCAGGATATCTGAATATGAGATAATCTGCGAGACAATCTTTCTTGGATTGCGCACGTCAGAAGGAGTCACGATGTCAGAGTTGCCCGCGCATTCCACAGCGGGAATAGAAAAGGCCCTGCAGGATCAGCGTCTGCAGGGCCTTGTGCTGTTTGATGGCAACCAGCTGCGCCTGACAAGGCGCGGCTGGTTGCTCAGCAACGAGGTTATCGCGATTCTACTGTCACATATAGAGAAACATTGCCGCGCATGATGAGCACCACAATATTTTGATTTTTGGGGATCTTGCTCACGACTTGCATGTATTCGGTCTGCGATCCGATGAGCTTGCGCGCCACCTCGAGAATAATATCTCCGCGCTCCAGAGTGCCGAGGGCAGGGCTGTCCTCTGAAATATCCGTAATAACAACACCCTTCAGGCGGCGATTGATTCCCTGTTTCTGTAAATAATCATTCGTCAACTCGCGAACCGTTACACCTTTAAGGTTATTGTCTACTGCCGACGGGGCCGTCGCAACAGGAGCCGATGCCGCCGTCTGTGCCGGCGCAGAGCCGGGAACTTCGGTCATTACAACGCGCACGGTCATGGTCTTTCCGTCGCGGATCAGACGAATCGGTACAGCCTTGCCGGGCGGTGTCGCCGCTACCCAGCCCTTGAGATCAGGCAGGCTTTCGATTTTCTTATTGTCGTATTCGATCATGACATCGCCCCGCTGGATGCCCGCTTTCTCGGCGGGTCCGTTTTCCGTCACATCCACGACGAGCGCACCGTTCTGATCTTTCAGCCCGAACTGCTTGACGAGTTCGGCATTCAACGGCTGAATCTGGATACCCATGTACCCGCGCACCACTTTGCCCTGGGTGAGCATACTGTCCATGATGGAGCGGACCATCTTCGTGGGTATGGCAAATCCGATGCCCATATATCCGCCGGTGGTGCTGAAAATGGCGTCGTTGATGCCAATGAGCTCGCCGTTGACATTAATGAGGGCGCCGCCCGAGTTGCCGGGATTGATGGCTGCATCGATCTGGATGAAGTCTTCGTATTCGGTCAGGCCGATGCCGGAACGTTTGGTAGCGCTGACGATTCCCATCGTCGTCGTGGAGCTGAGTCCGTACGGATTGCCTATGGCCAGGACGATCTCACCGGGCTTGAGGAGATCCGAATTGCCGAACGGTATGGACGGCAGCCCCTTTTCCTCTATCTTCAGCACCGCAACATCCGTCTTGGCATCGGTGCCGACCACCTTTGCCTTGTACTCTTTCTTGTCGAGCGTACGGACGATAATATCTTCCGCGCTTTCTATGACGTGGTTACAGGTCACGATGTAGCCGTCCGCTGAGACGATGACACCTGAGCCGAGACTGATGGCCTTCTGCTGAGCCTGCTGTTTCTGCTCCCCGAAGAAACGCTTGAAGAAGGGATCGTCCGCAAACGGCAGGCGTGGTGTCTTTACCGTGCGCGACGTCGATATGTTCACGACCATCGGTCGCGCCTTTTCCGTAACTGCTGCAAGGTCCGAACTCAACTGGCTCAGAGAAGCCGACTCGGCATAGGCGGGGGCTCCCGTGATGGTTGCCGGCGTGATTGAAATCGTACCGGCAATGAGGAGTGCCGCCAGGGCTTTCGCAATCCTTTTCATTGTACCTCCATGACGTTAGATTTTGAGCGGTCTGGTCACTATCCGGAGAATCTGCTCGGTTGAGCCGTCAACTCCGAACCGTGCGTCGACACGATGGCCGACCACCCAAACGACCTGGTCGTTGGAGACCAGGAGAGGCACCGCGTCGCGTTCATCGCGCGGAACCTTTTCATCGACAAAATAGTCCTGTAGTTTTTTCCGCTTCCCGAATCCCATGGGGTAGAAGCAATCTCCCGGTTTGCGCGAGCGGAGCATGAGCGGGAAGGAGAGTTTCCCGGCATCCAGGACCGCCATATTCTTTCCGTCCCCCGGGTTGTTGTCCCATTCTCTGCGCGGGAGCACACTCGGAAGAAGCACCATTTCAGCCTCGGCGAGCGGCAGCTGAGAGCGGCCATCGAATGTTGCCGGCTGAATCTTGTGCGGGGGATCGGCCGTGATGAGCAGCGTGGAATATTGCTTTATCGCGCGGCAGTTGCCCGGCAGGTAAATGCGATCTCCCGCTGCTGCCGATTTGATGAGATGCATGATCTCCTCGACGTGTATGAATCCTATTTCGCGGAGTCCCCTCGTCTCATCCAGCGCGCGGCGAAGCAGCCGCCTCAGAATGACCGGATCCATCGCCTCCATGGGTGTCATGAAGAGTTCGATGCTCGTAGCGCTCTTTCTGGAGATGAGCTTCATGAGCGTCTTCGTGATAAGAACTTCGAAATAGCGCTCCTCTTCGCGGCATATGTCGGCGGTTCGGCACATCGTCTTGATTACGTCACGGTTGAGCTGTTTCACAGCGGGCATGACGAAATGGCGAAGTTTGTTGCGGAGATAATCGTTGCGGAGGTTGGAGGAGTCCACCATGAAGGCGATCCCGTCGGCATCGAGGAATGCCTCGATATGGTGGCGTTCCGTCTCGATGAGCGGGCGGATGATGTTCTTGCGGACCGGCGGAATGCCCGCCATGCCGGACGGCCCGGTACCGCGGAAAAGACGCATCAGCATCGTTTCGGCCTGATCATCGGCATGGTGGCCGAGGGCAATCTTTGCGGCACTGATCTCGGCAGCAATCTCCTGGAAAGCCCGGTAACGGAGCTCACGCCCGCTCTCCTGAATGCTCATTTTATGGAGTGCGCCGTGCTCGATAACGTTCAGATTCCTCGTCAAAAAGGGAACCGCGAGGGAGCCGCAGAGATCGCTGCAGAAATCCTTTTCAGCAGGCGTTTCGCCGGGACGCAATCCGTGATCCAGATAAACCGCGGTAAGTGTCAGGTTGTAGGGCGGCTTCAGGCGGTCAAGCGCCGTCAGAAGACAGACAGAGTCCGGACCGCCGGACAGCCCGACAAGTACATGATCGCCGGTGCGGATCAAATCGTATTTGGCAATAGTAGCGCGTATTCTTTCGAGAAACTCCATGATTGTTTCATTTTAGCACAGAGCCTTGACCGGAAGAGCGGCGCCCGCAGCTTTACAAGCTGCTTAAGAGGCTGATAATATAAAAAGCTCTTGGAGAGGTGGCCGAGCCGGTCGAAGGCAGCCGCCTGCTAAGCGGTTGTAGGGGTAACACCCTACCCAGGGTTCGAATCCCTGCCTCTCCGCCATTTTCTCTCATCCATTAAATTCTTGGAGGCAAATACCCATGAAAAAACTATCGGTACTCGTTAGTACGATTATTTTTGTTATGGCCCTTGTGTCATGCTCAGATAAGAAAGAAGAACAGGTAATTCCCCGCGCGCCGGTTGCACCGGCGGCCGAGCAGCCGGAGAAGATTTCACCCGCAGCGCAGGCACCGCAACTGCCTGCCGGCCACCCGTCAGTCGAGAAAACGCAGGAGCCGGATGGGGCGCCTCACGGGATGGGTATGCCGAAAGTTGAGAAGAAGGTGACTGTTCCCGATGCCGTGAAAAAGAGCTGGTCGCGGGTGAAATTCGTCTTTACGGACAAGGCATCGGGCAAGCAGCGTGAGGTTATTGCGGACATCGGGAAAGAAGTTGCCATAGAAGGAACTAACCTGAAGATCAAGGTCGGGGAATTCCTTCCTGAATTTCAGATGAGCGGCGAAGGTATTACCTCAAAGAGCAATGAGCCGAATCAACCGGCCGTTCGCGTCGAGGTGATGGAGCAGGGCAAGACGATTCATAAGGGCTGGCTGTTTGCAAAGATGCCCGATGTTCATCCGTTTGAGCATCCGAAATACGGTCTGGTTCTGAAAGAGGGTTTGAAGTAGCGATGAGCCAGCACTACGAACTCGGCAAAGAGCCGGAAAGCCCTGAAGAACGCCAGCAGCTGCTGGGACAGCGCGAACAGGCCGAGCAGATGGTGGAAGCTCAGGCGCTCACCCATGTGCAGGCGGCTGTTCTTGAATGCCTTATCGAGCAGAAAGGCTATGCAGAGCAGGAGATAGTGGTTAATGTAGGCTATCCGCTCACCCTGGCCGATGGAACGTCATTTCAGGCGACTGCCGATCTGGTTGTGGTGTTGAACAATCGCTCGTACATGGCGATAAAGTGCGCGATGAGTTCTCTTGAGTCATGGGATCGGTATCTTGTTGCGTTTTGCCGCGTAGCCGCATCTTGCCGCATACCATGGGCGGTGATTTCCGACGGCACCGATGTCCGACGCATTAATACATTTGACGGTACTGCCGATTCGGGGCACATGGCGCTGATTCCGGATCGTGCCGCAGCGCTTGCGGAGATGGAGAAGACTTCGACGGAATGTTTTTCTGCCGAGCGTTCCGAACGCGAAAAGCGCATTCTCTACGCCTTCGATGCCATTCGCTGTCCGACCCTGCCTACGGGCTACCCCAAGCAGCCGCACGTAAGATAGGCTGATACTGACAAACAAAAGAGCAGCCCTGCCGTCTGCGGGCTGCTCTTTTGTTCATCTGATGCCGAGGCCGATAACAGCTGCTACGGCGAGCCTATCGAGAACATGGACTCGAGGTCGTGCTTCGAATATGTCCGGAATGCGAGCATGGTTTCGCTGTCGGTAATTCCGTCGACCTTGAGCATGGATCCCGTCACAATGGCCGCAAGGGTTTCCGTATCTTTCGTCCTGACCAGCGCAATTAAATCGTACCGCCCGCTCACCGAATAGACCTCCGTAATGCTGTCGATGGCTGCGAGCTGCGAGGCGACTTCATTCACCTTTTTCCTCTCGACCTTCAGCGCGACAATGGCTGTTACCATCACTGTCTCCTTTCGAGTTCGCAAGAAAGAATTGCTTTTAGTATCCCTTTTGACAGGGGCGCGCCCTTTTTGCGCGTCCGCTGAAGTGTGTTGTTATGTCAGATTTCATCGACAGGAAGTATTTGCCTTCCATGCCGTATTGTAAGGATTGAAATTTTTTTTGGATCTGTACGATAAACGATACGATAATTGCCCAAAATTATTTCTCTAATGTCCTCCCTGCTTATTTCAGGCACAATGCGTCCGCTTGCCGGTGATGATTGCAACTGCTCCACTTTCAAGAAGATGGTTTCTACCCATTTTTGCGATGCAGCGGGATTGTCCTGGGCAATGTACTGAGCAATTTCGGTCACTCTTTCTATTGCCAGAGGCGACCAAACAATCTTCATTTGGCTATGCTTTTCAGGACGATCTTTTTTGCATCATTATGGGTCACCCCCCCGCCATTTTCGAGCTGAGAAATTGATGTTTGGATGTCTTGCAAGAGTTCGATTTTTGCTCGCATTGCCTCATATTCACCAACGTCAAGTAAAACAGCGGCACCCTTACCGTGTTGAGTAATTATCAATGGTCTTTTGGTGTCATGCACCTGTTTCAAAAAAGATGCGATACCCGTTCTGAATTCAGACATGGAACGAATGTCCTGATCTATTTTTATCCTTTGCATAATATGCCTCCAGTGAATTTGATTACATTATATCGTACGTTAAATGGTAGGGGAAAGTGCATATTTATTATGGCATAACGCCGAAACTCACGGGGAGGCCCCTATCAGATATTTACTTTTCCCTGAATACTTGGAACGAAATAGTGAATACGGAATACTATCTGCGACTTCCATTGCATATATTATTCTGTTTGGCACGCCCGTATTATTGCCGCCGATGCCAATTATCCAACTGCCTCTTTGCGCCCATTTTTCTATCGAAGTTCGCTTACAGCCGCATAGAGAGCAAATGCCCCATCCAGTATTAGGGGCAAATCCAGTGTCATGATCTAATTTGTATACGTAGTTTGTAGGCATCTATTTATTAGGTAACGGGGTGCGGATGAGCTGCCCTTCGGGACGGCTCGATCCGCCGGTTCTACGTCGCGGAGCGCAGAAACAGAGTGACAAGACAGCAAAGGATAAATCCGTGTTGCCGTTTTTTTACGGATTGTTGTTTATCCCTTGCATAATGTCTCACATTTTAATACCTTAGCCTAATAATTAATCTGCTGGAGAATTCATTTGCACATCATAGCATATTGGCCGATGGGCCGCAATAGAGAAAATGTTTTAAAATCAGCAGGTAATAAAGCTTTTTCAAGTGCAAATGTGACGAGGCTATGGAAAACGCACCGACAAGGCCGCTCTACATACTGCTGACGCAGAAACGATTTGCTTTGCAGCAGGCGCTGACCAAACGCCCTGAAAAATCAGCGTTCATAATCCCGTTTTTGCAATTGCACACTATCGTGTGATAAGGTATCTCTACCTTTAACGATAGCCCTGCGAGGCTACAAGGTCAGGAGATTCAGTGAACATTTTCTGCGTACATATTCGGCCTTTCCCTGCTTGCGGGGGAAGGCTTTTTTATTGCGGGGAGCCATGGCAAAAGAACTCTTGAACAAGAAAGACGTCGAACGCATTGTCTCGCGCATCGCCCACGAAATCATCGAGAAGAATAAGGGGCCCGAAAACATCTGTCTTGTTGGCATCCAGCGCGGCGGGGTGCATCTTGCCCACCGTATTGCGGCGAAGATTAAGGCGATAGAGCGGGTCGATCTGCCGGTTGGCTCGCTCGATATATCGCTCTATCGCGATGATATTAATATCCGCAGAGACCATCCGGTTGTGCGCAAAACCGCTATCCCGTTCGATATCAACGGCAGCAAGGTGGTGCTGATAGATGACGTGCTCTTTACGGGCCGTTCGATTCGCGCGGCGATGGACGCCCTGATGGACTACGGCCGTCCGGCAGCAATACAGCTGGCGGTTCTGGTAGACCGAGGGCATCGTGAATTACCGATCAGAGCTGACTATGTCGGGAAAAACATTCCGACGGCCAAGAGGGAAAAGATAGATGTCCAGCTTTCTGAGGACGGGTTCGAGGATAACGTGCAATTGGTGAAAGCAAAGGATTGAGACGATGACCCACAAACACCTCATCAGCATGCGTGATTTGACACGCTCCGACATTCAGCAGATCCTCGACACGGCGGCTTCGTTCAAGGATGTCCTGAAGCGCGACATCAAGAAGGTACCGGCACTGCGCGGCAAGACGGTCGTTAACCTGTTCTACGAGCCTTCGACCCGTACGCGTACCTCGTTCGAGATTGCTGAAAAGAGGCTCAGCACCGATGTCGTGAATTTTGCAGTCTCGGCGAGCAGCGTTACAAAGGGCGAATCGCTCTATGACACCATCAAGAACATCGAATCGTACGGTGTCGATTTTGTCGTGGTGCGCCATTCGTCTTCTGGCGTGCCGAATTTCATCGCTCAACACATGGATGCATCCGTCATCAACGCCGGAGACGGCATCAACGAACATCCGACGCAAGCCCTTCTCGATGGGCTGACCATCCTGGAGCATAAAGGCTCATTCGCAGGCCTCGAAGTGGCTATCATAGGCGATATCATTCACAGCCGTGTGGCGCGATCGAACATGATAGGGCTCCAGACACTCGGCGCGAATGTCCGTTTTATCGGGCCGCCCACGCTGCTGCCGCCGCAGCCTCCTCCTGGGGTGAAGATGTATTACTCGCTCGAAGAAGGGCTGCAGGGGGTCGATGTCATTATCATGCTCCGCATCCAGATGGAGCGGATGAACAAGAGCTTCTTCCCGACGACGGCCGACTATTTCATTCATTGGGGATTGACCGGAGACCGGCTGGCCCTGGCGGCAAGCGATGCGATAGTGATGCATCCGGGGCCGATGAACCGCGGGATCGAGATAGCATCGGATGTTGCCGACGGTCCGCAGAACGTCATCCTGCAGCAGGTTACCAATGGCCTTGCGGTGCGCATGTCGGTGCTGTACCACCTGAGCGGAGGTGAGCATAATGCCTGAGTCAATCTTTATCCGGAACGGCCACATAATCGATCCTTCGCAGAACATCGATGCATTAGGTGATATCCTGATAGAAGGTGGTCGGATAGCGGCCATCGAACTCCGGGGCGCAAAGGGCAAGGCAAAGACAATGCCTGTCCCGGAAGGCGTGAAGACTATTGACGCGACGGGGCTCCATGTTGTGCCCGGCTTTGTTGACTTGCATGTCCATTTGCGCGAGCCGGGATTCGAGCACAAGGAGACGATAGAGAGCGGCACGAGGGCGGCGGTGAAGGGCGGATTCAGCGCGGTCTGCTGCATGCCGAACACCTCGCCGGTGAACGACAGCGACGCGGTGACCGGGTTTATTCTGAAGCGCGCCGCCGAAACCGCATTATGCCGAGTATATCCCATCGGCGCGATCACGAAAGGGCAGAAGGGCGAGGAACTGGCCGAAATCGGCGGAATGCACGACGCCGGGTGCGTCGGTTTTTCGGACGACGGCCGGCCGGTCATGAACAGCCTGATCATGCGCCGGGCGCTGGAGTACGGCAAGGCTTTCGGAACAACGATGATTTCGCATGCGGAGGACCTTCATCTTGCTGCCGAGGGCGTCATGCATGAGGGGGCTGCTTCGACCCTGTTCGGGCTCAGAGGCATTCCTGCCGCTGCCGAAGAGGTAATGATCGCACGGGATATCATCCTTGCACAGATGACGGGCGGCAAGCTGCATATTGCTCACGTCTCGACAAAAGGAAGCGTTGAATTAATTCGCAGAGCAAAGAAAGACGGAGTAAACATAACGTGCGAGACCTGCCCGCATTACTTCTCGCTGACCGATATGGCCGTTGCCGGATACAACACCGCTGCCCGGGTGAACCCGCCGCTCAGGAGCGAGGATGATGTGGCGGCAATCAAGGCTGGGCTTGCCGACGGCACTATCGACGCGATTGCGACCGATCATGCGCCCCATCATCGGGACGACAAGCTCGTGGAGTTCGACAAGGCTATGTGCGGTATATCCGGTATCGAGACCGCGTTTGCGCTGAGCCTCCGCCTGGTGGGGGAAGGGGTGCTGACGATGCCGCAGCTTGTCGCCGCCCTGTCGACCC
>DATHDH010000200.1:0-3264 GCA_035319145.1 Dissulfurispiraceae bacterium
CTATACACATATCCGGTCTGATGCCGACTATTGGGATTTCATTCAGATACCCGCGGGCGCAGCGAAAGAGCCAGCCTCCAAGAGCGTCCTCGAAAAGCGCTCAAACACCATCTCGATGAAGGGGAACGAGACATTCAAAGTCGCCGTCAAAACCCTTGAATCCCTTGTTGTCGATACGCTTGCTCACTGCAATCTGAAGCCGTCTCAGCTCTCTTTGCTGATTCCGCATCAGGCAAACCGCCGTATCATTGAAGCGACCGCCAAGCGTTTGGGTCTTTCCATGGACAAGGTCATGATGAATCTGGAGCGCTACGGCAACACAAGTGCCGCTTCAATTCCTATAGCGCTTGATGAGGCGGTCAGGTTTGGACGTTTGCGTGACGGAGATTATGCGTTGTTTGAGGCATTCGGCGCCGGGCTGACATGGGCATCGGCGCTCGTCAAGTGGTAAGTCAGACGCGTCCTTTTGCTCGTTCCGCTCGTTAGCTGCAACCACTGAATAAAAATATCAATTATTGATTTCATTAAGGCTCGTTCGGATAAACGCGGGTCTTCTTGAACTCCTCGGGGCTGATGAACTTAAACCACCGCAGACACTCCAGCGCCACATTCCGGATATATTTCTCTTCCCCAGCATATCCGCCGAGCAGGGTATAGGGTTCTCTTTTCTTCTTGCGTTTCTGAAAAAACTCATGGACATGGCAGATCGTAATGACATAATCGCGATAATTGCAGAGATCGTCGGCAAGGCGAAGCGTAAGATGCGACTTGCCGCCGTCCACGACATATTCCGGGATATCTCCGCTATAGAATTCGAGAAGTTTCTTTCTCATCCGATCGGATACATGCCTCATGCCGGCGTCACTCTTTTTCATCTGCGGCCTCCACGTTGCCGAGGTGCGTTGAGACCAGACACCACTTCACCGGGAAAATGATATCGAACGTCGTTCCCTTACCAACCTCGCTGCTGACCATCAATTCGCCGAGGTGTTCGATGACTATCTGACGCACCAGAGGCAAAGCCATCCGTAACCGTTCTCCAGCCTGGCTGTAAAGGGGATCGAACAGGCGATCCAACATCTCCCGCGGAATCCCGCATCCGGTATCTGAAATGCGTATGGTAACCAGCTCTTCGCTTCCGAAAGTCTCAACGACGATTTTCCCGCCGGTCGATGTCGCATTCACAGAATTTCTCAGCAGATAGAAGAGCCCGACCCTCAGGAGATTGCGCTGAAGGTTTATACGCAGCGGACCGGGAGCCGTTTTCTGTTCCAGTGTGATCCCGCGCTGCTCGGCCTCCTGCAGCATAAGCGAGACAACATCCCTGACGACTTCGTTGACGTCTTCATAGCGAAACATCCTCGGCCTGTTCTTGATAATGCTTTCGAAATCTGCGACGATCTTCTCAAGCTTGTGACAGGCATCCACCACATCTTCGAGGTTTTCACGCTGATGACCGGTCAGCTCCTCACGGTGCAGCAGCCTCTGGCTAATACATCCGATAATGGCAACCGGATTCCTGATATTGTCGGCGATGCGCAGACCGAGCAACGCGAAGGTCCTTTCCGCGCCCAACTCTTCCATTTCCTGATTCAGGCTCATGATATCGGCGCTGACCTCTTCGATCTTCCGCTTGTCGTCGGACATCTTGAGATATATCTGATAGATCCATACAAAAAAAAGCGTCAGCGCGGAAATAACGAAGCGTACCGCAGTATTAAGGCTGCCGGCAATTCCTTCACCGTACTGCCAAATATATTCGAGGCCGGCAAACATAAAAACATGCCGCCAGATATGTCCGAAGGACCTCGAAAAGGCAAAGAACAGAAGGGCAGACGAGAGCCATACCATATAGCTCCAGAGAATATTTTCCCGGTCAGAACGAAACAGCCGAATGCTTGTCCTCACGCACAAAACACCCAGAACAAGAAAGACGACGTTCCCCGTTATCTCGGTCAAATAGATCGGTAGGAGCGGCAGAACTGCTGCCGCCACGGCACCTTCGGCGCTGCTCGCGGCTTTTTTTAACAGGTGTTCGTTCAGCCCCCGGTAGAAGAAAAACATGGCCGCGTCGAGAACCAGAAAATCGAATCGTCCTAAATAGGAGACATATGCGAGTCCTTCAACCTGAACAACGTTAAGAAATGCGTTCTCCGTCGAAGCGGCCGTCGCGATCGGCTGCATATCGGCAAAGACCTCCGCTAGACGGCCGAAAAAGACTATCAGGTCCCACGCAAGAAAGCAAACGACGGCCAGAAATATGGATCGCCACCCCGCATGAGAAATGAGGCGGTTATGAAGGATTGTCCAAAGAAACGCGATGCACGCAGCGACATAGAAGAGATTCCCGATTTGGTGGGTATAGATCGCAGGATAGTCATGGGGAACATACCCCTGCGCGTCGGTCGGCAGAAGAACCAGAATAATCAGCAAGATCGGCATACGCTGTCTCTCACATAGTCCGTTTAGCCTTCCGTTTCTTGTAATCGCGAATGTGGAGAATCCTGAGGAGCCGCTCGATTCTCTCACGCATCAGCATTGCAAGCAGAACCACGACAATGGCGACAGCGGTAAGGACCCAGAACTTCTCGTATTGTTCATGTCTGATATAGGTACCGCCCAGGGTAAGGAGAATAGTGCCGAAAAGGCGGCCGGTCCCGCCGATAAGAAGAAACTCGGTTGTCGTCAAATGACCGAGCCCGAGGATATAGCAGAGCGCGTCTTTCGGGACGCCGGGAATGAGAAAGAGCAAAAAAATCATGAAGGCGCCTTTATGATGAAGAAGGTAGTCGAACTTGGCAACAAGCGCCTGGCTCACAAAACGCTCGACGAACGGCTGTCCAAAGCGGCGCGTAAGCGCAAATGCGATATAGGATCCGAGCGTCAGTCCCGCGGTGGACCAGACGACTCCCCAGAATTCTCCAAAGAGGATGCCTCCGACCAGCCCCGTCACCTCACCGGGGATCGGCGCAAAAACGACCTGCAGCGACTGCAGCAGGATAAATACGGCAATCGTCGCCATAGGGTTCAGTCGCGAAAGGAACCGTTCGAGGTAAACGCGATTGGTAAAAAGCTGTATCATGTCCGTTTCGTACATCAGCCAGATAAGCAGTGCGCTGATAAAAAGAAATGCGAAAAGATTTATCCAGATATGCTCACGCGATCCTCGCGGCTTCACCGGACAGTGCCTGGAATGCTTGTGCAGGTCAGACATTCTTGTCCTTCTGCTGGTCCAGAAACGGCCTGATTAAATCGATGGGAACC
>DATHDH010000201.1:0-19658 GCA_035319145.1 Dissulfurispiraceae bacterium
ACGCTGCTGACGGCGTCGGTGATCGCGCTGAGCCGGGAAAATCTGAAGGCACGCCTTGCGTTTTCAACCGTCAGCCAGCTCTCTTACATTATTCTCGGGGCGTCGCTGCTAACCCCCGCCGCAATCGTCGGAGGAATATCGCATATCACGATGCATGCGTTCGGCAAGATTACGCTCTTTTTCTGTGCGGGGTCCATCTATGCGTGTGCCCATAAGACCGAGATCAGCCAGTTAAGCGGCCTTGCGAGGAAGATGCCGTGGACGATGACCGCATTCACCATTGGGGCTTTCAACATGATTGGCGTGCCGCTGGTGGGAGGATTCGTGAGTAAATGGAATCTCATGGTCGGCGCACTGGAAGCCGGAAGCGTTGCGGTTCTCGCGGTGCTGCTGGTGAGTTCGCTCCTGAATGCGGCGTATTTCATGCCGATTGTCTATAAGGCGTTCTTCGAAAAGGAAGATGTGGGCAATCATGAACACCACATCGGCCATCATCATGAAGAGGTACGCGAGAACCCGTTCATGGCCGTCCCGCTCTGTTTCACCGCTGCGGCGACTTTCGTGCTCGGAACCTATCCCGACTTTATCCTGAGGCTGGCGCGGGAGGTGCTCACGTGATGGCATTGCGGAGATGGCTCGAAGACCCGCAGCGGGTGCGATTGCTGAAGCGGGCCTTTGTTGCGGGAGTGGTGTTGATTGCGCTGCTTGAAGTGCTTGTGGTCAATGTGCTGCATCTGGGCCATGGGTATTTCTGGTTCGACGGGCTGCCGGCCTTCGGTTCTCTCTATGGCTTCATTTCGAGCGTGATAATCATTGTCATTGCGAAGTTCGTTCTCTATCCGCTCGTCTCCCGGAAGGAGGAGCATTATGATTGAGTGGCTCCATCCGGGGCTTCTGCTGATCGGGGGGGCGGCGCTCGTTCCGCTTCTGAAAGGTCGCCTGCTGCAGGCGTATCTGCCATGTCTCGCCATTGCAGCCCTTCTCGACTGTATCCTGATGGTGCCGGGAACCTATGGAACCGCCCGGTTTCTTGACTATACGCTGACGTTCGGGCGCGTAGACCGGCTCAGCCTCGTCTTTGCCTATGTATTCACCCTTGCCGGGGCGATCAGTTTCATCTATGCGCTCCATGTGAAAGACCGGCTTCAGCATGTGGCCGCGCTCATTTATATGGGCAGCGCGCTCGGCGTGACCTTTGCCGGTGACTATTTCGTTCTTTTTATCTTTTGGGAGCTGATGGCATTTTCGTCGGTATTCCTCGTCTGGGCGAACCGGACCCCGGAGTCGATTTCTGCCGGATTTCGGTATCTCCTTGTCCATGTCTTCGGCGGCCTCTGCCTTCTCGGCGGCATAATGCTTCATATCGGTCAGACTGGCTCCATTTCGTTCGATGCCATGCATGCTTTTGCCGGAAGCGCCGCCTTCACCCTGATCCTGTTCGGGTTTATCTTGAATGCCGCCGTTCCGCCGCTGAATGCGTGGCTTCCCGACGCTTATCCATCAGCCACCGTAACTGGCGCTGTTTTCATGTCCGCATATACCACAAAGTCGGCGGTCTACGTGCTTGTCAGGGGGTTCGCCGGGACAGAGGCCCTGATGTGGCTTGGGGCCGTCATGGCTGTCTACGGCGTCATTTACGCGACCATGGAAAATAACGGCAGACGACTGCTTGCGTATCACATCATCAGCCAGGTCGGATTCATGGTCTGCGGAATTGGAATCGGAACCGAGATGGCGGTAAACGGCGCGACTGCGCACGCTTTTGCGCATATTATTTATAAGGGATTGCTTTTTATGGGGGCGGGCGCGGTGCTGTATATGGCCGGCACAGTGAAGCTGAGCGAACTCGGCGGTTTGTATAAAACCATGCCGCTCACCATGATATTCTTTTTAGTCGGCGGGCTGTCGATTGCGGGCGCCCCGCTGATGAGCGGCTTTGTCAGCAAATCGATGACTATCTCGGGCGCGGGTGAACAGCATAACGCGTTTGCCTTCCTCATGCTGACGCTGGCATCATCAGGAACCTTTCTCAGTATCGTGCTGAAGATGACGTACTACATGTTCTTCGGCAAGGATTGCGGCAGGCAGGTGACCGACCCCCCGAAAAATATGCTGGTTGCGATGGGCATCGCCTCCTTCATCTGCATCTTCATCGGCATATTCCCCAAAAGCCTCTATGCGTTGTTACCATATCCCGCAGAGTATGCCCCCTATACGGCGCAGCATGTGCTCGATTCTCTCGGCCTCTTTTTCTTTACCACACTCGGTTTCATTCTTTTCATGAAGAAGCTGGATCCGAAGCCCGGGCTGAATCTCGACACCGACTGGTTCTATCGAAAAGCCGCACAGGGGTTTATGAGGGTTGTCCGCAAACCGATCGCGAGCTTCGAATATAGGGTAGTTGGCGAGGCGTATGAATATATTATCCGCTCCGCGATACTCCTTGTCTCCCGCGTGGTTAACCACTTCGAGACCGAGGCGGTACAGCCGTCTCCGCAGTCGCTCGCCGCTCAGACGGGCCGCATGGGAGGGGCTTTGCAGCGGCTGCAGACCGGAAAGGTTCATGACTACGCACTCGTCATGGTGGCCGGCATGGTTGCACTGGCCTTATCCTATGTCTTCTGGTGGGCGAAATGATATTCGATCCCTTCTATAATGCGGCCGGCGTCCCGCTCCTTTCGCTGCTGATGCTCATTCCGGCACTCGGTGCCGCGTTGCTCGGTTTCAGAATGAGTGCACGGGCAGCCCAGCTGCTTGCATTCGGCGCGACGTTGCTGACCGCCCTGCTGAGCATGCCATTATATCTGCTCTTCAACAAGGCCGGCTCGCAGATGCAGTTCGTGGAGCGCATTTCCTGGGTTGCGGCATGGAATCTCGAATACAGCGTCGGCATTGACGGCATCAGCCTGCCGCTTGTATTTTTGACCGTGCTCATCAGCCCAATCTGCGTGCTTGCTTCGTGGCAGGGCATCACGACGCGCATCCGCGGCTATTACGCCTGCCTGCTGCTGATGGAGAGCATCATGCTCGGCATCTTTGTCTCGCTGAATCTCATCCTCCTCTTTTTCTTCTGGGAGGCGATGCTTGTTCCGATGTACCTGCTCATCGGCATGTGGGGCAGCGAACGGGGCCGGGCCGCCGCAATGAAATTTCTGCTCTTTACCCTCGGCGGCAGTATCTTCATGCTGGTCGGTATCGTGGCGATCTATCTGCTCGGCGGCAGGACATTCGATATCGGAGCACTCTCAAATGCCGGGCTTTCGCACGGAGCGCAGCTCTGGCTCTTCATAGCGTTCTTTCTCGGCTTTGCGGTCAAGGTGCCGGTGGTGCCGTTTCACGGATGGCAGCCCGATGCCTATGCGGAGGCGCCGACAGCCGCCACGATTATCATGGCGGCTGTGCTCGCCAAAATGGGGACTTACGGATTTATTCGCATCCTCTTCCCGTTTTTCCCTCATGCGGCATGGACGCTTCTGGAACCGATGATGGTTCTGGCTGTCGCAACAGTGGTGTACGGAGCGTATTGTGCACTTGCCCAGCGGGATCTCAAACGCCTCATCGCCTATTCAAGCCTCAGCCATATGGGGTTCATCCTGCTGGGCATCGCAACGCTCACAAAGGCAGGCATAGACGGCAGTATTATCCAGATGGTGAGCCACGGTGTTATTACGGGAGGCCTGTTCCTCTGGATTGCATCTTTGGAAGGTCGCCTGAAGACGCGCATGGTCGGCGACTTCGGTGGGCTGAGCAGGGCAGTTCCGGTTTCGGCAACCATTTTCACTCTCCTGGGCCTGGCAGCCACAGGTTTCCCGGGGCTGAGCGCGTTCGTCGGCGAGTTTCTGATCTTAAGCGGCGTTTTTCAAGGTCATTACATCATAGGAGGGGTTGCCGTTTTCGGTGTCGTACTCGGCGTTGCGTATATGTGCTGGGCATATTATCGATTGATACTCTTCAGGCCGGCGGTGCCTTATCCGAACGGCTTCGGCGATCTCGGTCTTCGTGAAGCAATCTGCTTTGTGCCGCTGCTCATCGTTATTGTTGTCGTCGGCGTTCAGCCCGGCATCCTGCTTGAGTTCATGCGGACATCTGTGGATCACCTGATCGGAGTGATTCAGGCTTCAGCGATGGCTTCCATCTCTGCGGGGGTGATACGGTGAGCGAACTCAGGCTGCTGACGCCGGAAATTGTGCTTACGATCTGCATGCTCGGTATTTTCCTTTCGGGGCTGGCGATCCGAAGCAAAGGGCTGCTCGGGCTCCTGACGATTGCTGCTGCAGCGGTGACGACATATCTGATTCCGCTCTCGGCGGGGACCGCATTTGACGGCATGTTCGTCGCCGATGAGTACAGCGTTTACTTCAAACTTCTTTTTATGGTAACTCTCATGCTCGGCGCTCTCCTTGCTGTCGGGGCAGGCGTTATCCGGGAAGGATATGCGGCTGAATATTTCTGCCTGCTGATGCTCGCCTCGATCGGCATGATGTGCATGGCATCGGCGAATGACCTGATAGTGCTGTATATCGGCCTTGAGCTGATGTCTCTCAGCGTATATGTGCTGACCGGCTTTCAGCGTGAGAATCGCTGGTCGAACGAGGCGGCCATGAAGTATCTGCTGCTCGGCACGTTTGCGACCGCAATCCTGCTGTTCGGCATCGCCATGGTCTACATCCTGACCGGATCGACAAGCCTGCCGGCGGTGGCTCTCTCCATGATGACCGGCGGGAATGCCGCAGAACCGTTACTCGGACTCTCGATTTTGGCGATTGTTATTGCCTTCGGATTCAAGATCGCTGCGGTGCCGTTTCATATGTGGGCGCCAGATGCGTATCAGGGCGCGCCGACACCGGTCACCGCATTCATGTCGGTGGGGCCCAAAGCCGCGGCCTTTGCCGCATTCGGCAGGGTGCTGATTGAAGGTTTTGGGGCAGCTTTGACGGCGTGGGCGCCGGCCCTGACCGTTCTGGTTGTGCTGACTGTCGCGGGCGGCAATCTCCTTGCGCTTAGGCAGGACAATGTGAAGCGCATGCTGGCATATTCTTCCGTTGCCCATGCGGGCTATATGCTTCTCGGCGTACTGGCCGGAACGCTGGTTGGCATGAAGGCGGTGATGACGTATATGGGCGCTTACGTGTTCATGAATATGGGCGCCTTTGCGGTCATGCTTTCGCTCGAAAACGGCGAGGAGCGGCCAGCGTATGTCGGACTGGCAAAGCGCCGGCCGATTCTCGCAATTTCGATGATGATCTTTCTCTTCTCACTAACCGGCATCCCGCCGGCAGCCGGATTTGTCGGCAAGCTTCAGGTGTTCCTCGCAGCGGTTGATGCCGGGCATACGGGGCTTGTAATTCTCGCGGTTATTTTCAGCGTGGTCTCCGCCTACTACTATCTCCGTCTGGTCGGCTCAATGTTCATGCGCCAGACTGATGGTGTGGTAGCCATCTCCTCGTCACGCACACTTCTCTTTGCGGTTCTCCTGACGGCCTTCTTCGTCATGCTCCTCGGCATCTTCCCGTCACTCGTCATTGCCATATAATCTATATTATTCATGCTCGATTCGGGATGTCCGGGCAGGGTGTCGGCGGCAGAGAATGATTTCGCAGAAGGAGTATGCGGCATGGTATAATAAACTTTAAAAATTTCAAGAGGGTACGCGGTATGCTCCAAGATGAAATTCCTTTGGGATTAACGTTCGATGATGTGTTGTTATTGCCTGCCAAGTCTGATGTCCTGCCGAACGAAGTCGATGTGGCCACTCACCTCACGAAGAACATCATTCTTAATGTGCCCATTATCAGTGCTGCGATGGATACGGTGACGGAATCGCATCTCGCCATCGCCCTGGCGCGTGAGGGAGGCCTCGGCATCCTGCACCGAGCCTTGCCGCCGCACAAACAGGCGCTGGAGGTCGACAAGGTCAAAAAATCAGAGAGCGGCATGATCATCGATCCTATTACGGTCGCTCCAGATGCGCCGATTCAGAAGGCATTCGACCTCATGGCACGGTACAAGATTTCGGGCGTTCCGGTGACTGAAAACGGAGAAATTGGCGGCAAGCTCGTCGGCATCCTCACAAACCGCGATCTCCGATTCGAGATCGACGGGAAACTGCCGGTTTCCGATGCGATGACAGGTCAGAATATTATTACCGCTGCTGTAGGCACAACGCTTGATGAGGCGAAACAGATCCTGAACAAATACAAAATCGAAAAGCTTCCCATTGTCGATGATAATTACGCGCTTCGCGGACTGATTACGATTAAAGATATTGAGAAACGGAAGAAGTATCCCAACGCATGCAAGGACAAACACGGCAGGCTGCGGGTCGGCGCCGCCATCGGCGTCGGCGAAAGCGCGCTGTATCGCGCTGAGCTTCTCATCAAGGCCGGTGCCGACATTATTGCAATCGATACGGCCCACGGGCATTCAAAGGCCGTCATTCACACACTTCGCGAGTTGAAGCGTAAATTCCCCGATATCGAGGTCATTGCCGGAAACGTTGCCACTGCCGAAGGCGCGGCAGACCTCATCGAGGCAGGCGCTGATGCGATCAAGGTCGGCATCGGTCCAGGCTCCATTTGTACCACCCGCATTGTCGCAGGTGCCGGTGTCCCCCAGCTGACTGCAATAAAGTCATGCTTCAATGTTGCCTCGAAGAGGGGTATTCCGGTGATCGCCGACGGCGGCATCAAGTATTCCGGCGACGTGACAAAAGCTATTGCTGCGGGGGCCCACTGCGTGATGATCGGCAGCCTCTTTGCGGGTACGGAAGAGTCTCCCGGCGAGACGATTCTTTATCAGGGCAGGAGCTACAAGACCTATCGCGGCATGGGGTCTCTCGGTGCCATGCAGCAGGGCGCAAAAGATCGCTATGGCCAGGAAGGCGTCGAGAAGGAGAAGCTCGTTCCTGAAGGCGTTGAAGGTCGTGTCCCGTTCAAGGGCCCCCTTGCGACGAGTGTGCATCAACTCGTCGGCGGCCTCCGTTCGGGTATGGGCTATTGCGGCGCCAAGTCGCTCGGCGAACTCAGGACAAATGCCCGATTCGTCCGGATTACGAATGCCGGATGGAAAGAGAGCCATGTCCATGATGTCATCATAACCAAGGAAGCACCGAATTACCGGGTCGAATAGGCGACTGAAAAATGAATACTGCCGACAGAATCCTGATTCTCGATTTTGGGTCTCAATATACCCAGCTGATAGCCCGCCGTATACGCGAACAAAAGGTCTACTCCGAAATAATGCCTTTTAACGTCCCGATCGAAAAGATGCGGGCCTTTGAACCGAAGGGTATAGTCCTTTCGGGCGGGCCTTCGTCAGTGTACGACGAGCAGGCGCCTATCCCTTCAAAAGAGGTCTTTGCACTCGGCGTACCTGTTCTTGGTATCTGTTATGGGATGCAACTCATGGCCCATATGCTGGGCGGCGACGTGTCGCGGGCCGCAAAGCGTGAATACGGCAAGGCAATGCTCCATGTCGATGATGACAGCAATCTGTTGAGGGGCATTTCGCAGAAGACGAAGGTCTGGATGAGCCACGGCGACCGCATCGACCGCATGCCTGACGGGTTTCAAATTGTCGGCCATACAGACAACTCTCCTATTGCCGCCATGGCGAATCGTGAAAGAAGCTGTTTTGCGCTGCAGTTCCATCCCGAAGTGGTCCACACGGACGAGGGTGTGCGCATCCTCCAGAATTTTGTCTTCGAGATTTGCGGATGCAAGCCGACCTGGGAGATGGCGTCGTTTATCGATTGGCAGATAGGAGCCATCCGCGAGCAGGTGGCAGGCAAGAAGGTCATCTGTGCATTGAGCGGCGGTGTTGATTCTTCGGTCGTGGCGCTTCTTGTCCACAAGGCGATCGGCGACAATCTGTCGTGTATTTTTGTCGATAACGGCCTGCTCCGCAAGGGCGAGACCGAAAAGGTAAAGAAGACGTTCCGCGACCATTTTCATATCAATCTCGACTTTGTGGATGCCCGGTCCCGGTTCCTCGAGAAATTGGCGGGAGTCACCGATCCTGAAAGAAAACGCAAAATCATCGGATACGAGTTCATTGCGATATTTGAAGAAGAAGCGAAAAAATTTGTGGACGCTGAGTTTCTTGCGCAGGGGACGCTCTATCCGGATGTCATCGAAAGCGTTTCATTCAAGGGGCCTTCGGCAGTCATCAAGAGCCATCACAATGTCGGGGGCCTGCCCGAAAAAATGAAGCTGAAACTGATCGAGCCCCTTCGGGAGCTCTTTAAGGACGAAGTGCGTATTCTGGGACAGGAACTCGGTCTGCCCGAAGAGATCTGCTGGCGCCATCCATTCCCCGGCCCCGGCCTTGCCATCCGGTGCATCGGAGAGATTACCGGCCGCAAGCTGGACATCCTACGCGAGGCTGATGCAATAGTGCTGGAGGAGATAAAGGCTGCGGGGCTCTATCATGAAATCTGGCAGGCATTCGCGGTGCTCTTGCCGGTGCAGAGTGTCGGTGTCATGGGCGATGAACGCACGTATGAAAGTGTCGCGGCGGTGCGGGCCGTCGTGAGCCGCGACGGTATGACGGCGGACTGGGCGCAGATCCCCTATGATGTAATGGGAAAGGTTTCGAACCGCATCATCAACGAGATTAAGGGAATCAATCGCGTTGTATACGACATTACGTCAAAGCCGCCCGGCACGATAGAGTGGGAATAACTAGGGCATCGCTGATTGACGCGTTGTGATTTAAAGGAGCAACAGACCGGGCCCCCCCTTGTCTGTTCCTTCTGCAATCTGCAATTATACATCTGAGATGAGTTGCCGTGTTCCGGGAGACTCTGTGCTCCCGGTTTCTGTCTCTGAGGGGGCGTCATGGATATAAAGACGTATATCGGCAGCAGGAAACAGAGTGTCGACGCCTTTCTTCAGTCGTATTTCTCTTCGGCATTCCGGCCGAAGAAGCTCTATGAATCGGTCACATATTCCCTCTCTGCTGGCGGCAAGCGCATCCGTCCTGTGCTTTGCATTGCAGCTTATGAGGCGTGCGGCGGGTCTGCCGATGACGTTGTTCCATATGCATCTGCGCTTGAACTAATTCATACCTATTCGCTGATTCACGACGACCTTCCCGCTATGGACGATGATGACCTTCGGCGCGGCAAGCCTACCAACCATGTTGTATTCGGGGACGGCATAGCCATTTTGGCGGGAGATGCCCTCCTGACCGAGGCGTTCGTCCTCCTCTCGGACGCCAGGTTTCGTGCTGCAGGGATCTCGGATGGTCAGATCCTTCGCGCCATCGCCGAGATAAGCTTTGCGGCGGGTGCTGAAGGAATGGTCGGAGGACAGGCGCAGGACCTGCTATCTGAAGATTCCGACCCTGACGCCGACACACTCTCCTTTATCCACGCTCATAAAACCGCTGCGCTCATTCGTGCATCCATTGTTACAGGAGGGATCCTCGCGGGGGCGGACGCAGACGGTCTTGATTCCTTGAGGGAGTACGGGAAGAATATCGGCATTGCGTTTCAGGTGGTAGACGACATCCTGGATATAACCGGCGAAACAGCAGTCATAGGAAAACCCGCCGGCTCGGACGAGAAGAAGAAAAAGATGACATATCCGAAGCTGTATGGGCTTGAACAATCGAAACGGCAGGCGGAGCAGCTTGTTGCGGATGCAGTGGCGACCCTCGGCGGGTTCGATCAAAAGGCGGATCCGCTGCGTGAAATCGCACGGTATGTCGCAAGCCGGACAAGTTAAACTCTCTGCAGCCTCAGGCATTACAGGCGTATTTTATTTAGGAGATCACGAGAGAAATGTACCTCGATAAGATTCGGACACCGTCGGACCTGAAAACACTCTCGCTCGACGAGCTCAAGCTCCTTGCCGAGGAGCTTCGCTCCCGTATTATCGAGCAGGTATCTATCGGCGGTGGCCACCTGGCTTCCAACTTGGGAGTGATCGAGCTTACGATTGCTTTGCACTATGTGTTTGCGTCGCCCTGCGACAAGATAGTCTGGGATGTCGGCCATCAAAGCTATGCGCACAAATTGCTTACCGGCCGGCAGGATCGGTTCGGCATGCTCAGAAGGCATAACGGCCTTTCCGGCTTCCCCAAGCCGGCGGAGAGCAGCCATGATGCCTTCGGCACGGGACACAGTTCCACCTCAATCTCTGCCGCCTTGGGGATCGTCGAAGCGCGCGATCTGAAAGGCGAACATTTCAAGGTTATTGCCGTGATCGGCGACGGTGCACTAACCGGCGGGCTTGCCTTCGAAGGGTTGAATCAGGCCGGCCACCGGAAGAAGGACCTGATAGTCGTCCTGAATGATAACGAGATGTCGATATCACCTAATGTCGGAGCCCTGTCGACCTATCTGCACAAGGTCCTGACCGGCACAATCTACAAGAAGATCAAGAAGGAGACCAAGGCCATTCTGGAGGGCATCCCGCGCATCGGCGAGTCGGTAGCAAAGATAGCCGAGCGCGCCGAAGGAAGCCTGAAGGGCTTTTTTCTTCCGGGTGGCGTTTTTGTTGATCTCGGCTTCAATTACCTCGGACCGATAGACGGCCATGATATCGGCCTTTTGATCGAGACGTTCGAAAGCATCAAGACAGCCAAAGAGCCGATCATGCTTCACATCGTAACGCAAAAAGGCAAGGGGTACAAATATTCGGAAGAGGACCCGTGCGTGTTTCACGGCATCGGCCCCTTTGAGGTCGAGACCGGAGAGCAGCAGGGCACCCAAAGGCCCGTTGATCTGCCGGTGGCCTGCTGCCAGTCGTATTGCGAGGCCTTCGGTAATTACCTGACCGAACTGGCGGGCCGGGATCGGAGCATCGTCGCGATTACCGCGGCCATGATGGAAGGGACAGGGCTTGGCTCTTTTGCGGAGAAGTATCCCGACCGGTTTTATGATGTCGGTATTGCCGAACAGCACGCGGTCACGTTTGCCGCCGGGCTTGCCTCGCAGGGGCTCAGGCCGGTGGTGGCGCTCTATTCGACATTTCTCCAGCGTGCGTATGATCAGGTCATCCACGACGTCTGTCTCCAGAATCTTCCGGTTATCTTTGCTGTAGATCGCGCCGGCATTGTCGGTGAGGATGGCCCCACGCATCACGGCCTTTTCGACATTTCGTTTTTACGGTGCGTCCCGAATCTTGTGGTCATGGCGCCGAAGGACCTGCATGAGCTGAAACGGATGCTCGAATTCGCGCTTCGCCATGACGGGCCTTCAGCAATCCGTTACCCGCGAGGCAGGGCAGGCGTCGATTTAAGCCATCTCTTTCATCAGTTCGATCTGAAGCCGGGCAAGGCCGAAATCCTGGCTGAAGGGGATGATCTCGCCGTTGTCGCCGTGGGCCATTCCGTTGCGCCCGCATTGCAGGCTGCCGACGAGCTCCGCAGAAACGGCATTCATGCGGCGGTTGTAAATGCGCGATTCATCAAGCCGCTTGATGAAGGACTCATCGCTGATTTGGCTGCGAGAACCGGCCGGATTCTGACGGTTGAGGAAAACGTGGCTGCGGGAGGGTTCGGGGCCGGGGTGATGGAAGTTATCGCCGGATTGAACATGCTGAACGTTCTCGTGCATCGTATCGCCGTCCCCGATATTTTTGTTGAACACGGCTCTCAGAAAACGCTTCGTGCAAGCTATGGATTGGATGAAAGCGGGATTTATCAGGCCGCGATGAAGCTCATCGACGAAAGCGCAAAAGTCAAACATTAGCCTCAAGCATTCATGACAGGCACGAACTATGTGATCCAAACCGGGCTGATTAGCCCTTCTGATCCAGTAATACCGCCAATATGGTTGCGCTATGAATCCCAGGACGCGTCTCGATAAACTGCTCGTTGAGCGCGGACTCGTGCAGAGCCGTGAACGCGCTCAGGCGCTCATCCTTGAAGGCAAGGTGTTTGTCAACGGGATGCCGCATGCGAAGGCCGGCGCAGTCGTAGCGCATGACGCGGGGATTGAAGTCAAAGGTGACGATTTGAAATATGTCAGCCGCGGCGGACTGAAGCTGGAGGGGGCACTGGATTCATTCTCGATAGATGTCCGCGGTAAGATTGCGATGGACATCGGGGCCTCAACCGGTGGGTTCACCGACTGTATGTTGCAGCGCGGGTTGGCGAAGTCGTACTGCATCGATGTCGGGTATGGTCAGCTCGCATGGAAGCTCCGGCAGGATCCGCGTGTCATACCGCTGGAGCGCACAAATATCCGCCATTTAGACCGCTCGTCAATCGCCGATACTATGGATATCGCCGTTATTGACGTCTCTTTTATTTCGCTTGAAAAGGTCGTTCACAGGGTGCTGGAGTTTATTAAGCCGGATGGAGAACTCATCGCACTTATCAAACCGCAGTTTGAAGTAGGCAAAGGAGAGGTCGGGAAGGGCGGAATCGTCAGAGATGAGGAGAAACGCCTCGCTGCAGTTGAGCGCATCCGTCTCGCGATTGAATCGCTCGACCTTCAAACGGTCGGCATCATGCAGTCTCCTATCCTCGGACAGAAGGGCAATGTTGAATATTTGTATTATGGAGTTATGCGCCAATAACGAGCAGGTTGTTTCCCTGGAGGCATTATGACAGAAATTATTCGGAGCATGCCTGGGCCGCTTTTCCTTGTCTTATATGTCGCCGTTGCAGCTGGTTGCATCATCGCAGCACGCTCAGTTCTGGCAAATGATGGTACCCGCGACCTGCGCATGCCGGACCCGTCCCGGTTCGGTCCCTATGCTGTCGCGTATCTGCGCGGAGGCATTCCCGCAGTGATTCAGGCGGCACTCTTTGCTCTCCATCACTACGACTGTCTGATTGTGAATGAGGAGCGGAAATTCTTCGGCAGGGCGTTGTCACTATCGATCAACACTAGTGCGACCGCAGCGTTAAGCGAGCTTGAACAAGCGGTTCTGCGGAGCATTCCCGATAACAACGGCAGGGTTGATATTGTTCAGGACAAAGAACTGGTCGCGCGCATCCAGCCGCTCATGGCACCCATCATTGCCGAAATGCAGCAGTGTCGTCTCGTCCGCTCGCTTGAGGAACGCTCACGGGCAAAGCGTATCGCCCTGGGGTTCCTCACGTTCATGACCGGCTTCGGCGCGGTTAAACTTGCCATGGGGCTGCATTACCAGAGGCCGGTAGTATTTATCGTGATTCTGCTTCTGCTTTCGATCCTTGCATTTCTTCTCTTCGTGAGACCGATGCGGCTCCAGACCGAGCTTGGCATCAGCTATCTGAAATCACTCTCCGAGCGTCTTTCGTGGATGAAGAAAAGTGGGCGGGATACCTCACTGCATCCCGCTTACGGTTTTGCCGTCTTCGGCGCGGCCGTGCTCGGGAATTCAGTCTTTGACCAGTACCTGAACCAGAACGACTCGACTTCGTCGTCCGGCTGTAGCGGTGGGTGCGGTGGAGGAGGCGGAGGCTGTGGCGGATGCGGCGGTGGAGGAGGCGACTGAGTGAAGACCTTTCGCAAGCTCCTAGCTCCCGAAAGCAAGCTGCGGAGCCGTTCCCTTCCTTTTGTACTTCAGTGGCACATTACCCATCGTTGCAACAGCCGGTGCTCACACTGCTATCAGGATACGTTTGAGGGGCCGGATGTGCCGGTCGAGATTCTGATGGATATTCCTCGCCGCTACAAGGCATTTCTGGACAAGCGGCAGGCGCAGAACCCCGACAGAGCAGTCTCCGGACATTTGACGATTACCGGTGGCGAGCCTTTCCTGTATCGTAACATCGGGGCATTGATTGAAGGCATCAAAAGCGAACATCCTGAAATATCACTCGCTTTTCTCACGAACGGCAGCATGATTGACGAGGCATTGGCGCGCCGGATAGCCGGGTTCAGGCCGGAATTCGTCCAGTTAAGCCTGGAGGGCGGTGAAGCTATACATGACGCCATCCGCGGGGCCGGGGACTTCCGGCGTGTCAAGCTGGCACTCAGCACGCTGCGAGGGGTTTCGATCCGTACTTTGGTTTCGTTTACCGCCCACCGCCGCAACTTCAGGGAATTCGATGAGGTTGTGCATCTGGCTCGCACCGGCGGAGCTGCACGCGTCTGGGCGGACCGGTGGCTGCCGAACCATTCAGTTCCTCAGGGTCGGTGCGAGGGGCTATCACCTCCTGAAACAGCTGAGTTTTTTGAAATTATGTCGGCAGTACGGAAAAAGGCGAGACGGTACGTCTTTTCTCGAACCGAAGTTGCCATGCATCGGGCGCTCCAGTTCCTCGTGGCTGGCGGGCGGCCGTATTCATGCCAGGCAGGAAGAAATCTGCTTGCAGTTATGCCGGACGGCGATGTCTATCCCTGCAGGCGGCTGCCTATCAAAGTGGGCAACGTCTTTGAACAATCGCTCGAAACCATCTATTTCGGGAGCCATCTGTTGAAGGCATTGCGGGATGAAAGATCCGTTCCGCAGGAATGTCGGAGCTGTTTTTATGCAGAGCTCTGCCGGGGCGGCCTGAAATGTCTTGCGTATGCGATGACCGGCGATCCCTTCAGGAAGGACCCCGGCTGTTGGCTCCTGTAAGTGAATAGCTGTGAGCTTTCAACGTGTTAGCTGTCCGATTTCTGTATATTTTCCCCGCGTTGCGCTATAATAAGCCTCTATTATTTCTGAGGAGCAGGTATGGAACTCATTCCCGAAGGCATCAAAAAATCGACGTGGCGCAAGGTTCTCGACTACATAGCAATGAGTGACGAGCTGCCGCCGTACTTGCTTATGGACGGCGACGTCATCCGCGATAAGATAGGGCAGATCGGCAAGACAATCAGGAATGCAAAGGTCTTTTATGCGGTGAAGGCCAATCCCGATATCGAGATCTGCCGTTTCATCGCCGGCCTCGGCACCGGATTCGAGATCGCTTCGGAGGGTGAACTGCGCATTCTGGAACAGATAGGCGTTGCTCCGGAGCGCATCATTACCAGCAATCCGATCAAGACCTTCAGATTTCTGGAGGAAGCGACGGCGTACGGCGTCAATTATTTCGCCTATGATTCAAAAGCCGAGGTTGACAAGATGGCCCGCTACGCGCCTGGGGCAAATGTGTATGTCCGCCTCACCGTGCCGAACGAAGGCAGCGAATGGCCGCTCAGCAAGAAGTTCGGTGTGGAAATCGAAGAGGCCTCCCAACTCTTGATCTATGCCCGCGAAAAGGGCTTGAACCCGGTCGGCATCACCTTTCATGTCGGTTCGCAGTGCAATAATCCCTACAACTGGCAATCGGCGGTCGATAAGTCCAGAGAGCTTTGGGAAACGGCGGCGGCGGAAGGTATTCAGCTTCGCATGCTCGATATCGGGGGCGGCTACCCGATTCGCTACACCAAGAACGTTGCCGAAATTGGTGCCATTGAAAAGAAGATAGACAAAGCGCTGCGTCAGCGCTTTCCTGAAGAAGTGGAGATATATATTGAGCCTGGTCGTGCTGTTGTCGGTGATTCCGGCGTCTTCGTCGGTACGGTTATCGGCAAGGCGAAGCGGGGAGACGAGGATTGGCTCTACATCGATGTCGGCGTCTTCAACGGCCTCATGGAAAGTGTCGGCGGCATCAAATACAACTATATTGTCGGCAGTCGCGGGGAGGCAAAGACCTGGACCGTCTGCGGCCCGAGTTGCGACAGCATGGACGTTATCGACAAAGAAGCCGAGATCCCGGAGCCGGAAGTGGGAAATCGTATCCTGATCCCGTCAGCCGGGGCGTATACAATTTCGTATGCATCGGAATTCAACGGATTTTCGATCCCGAAAACCATATTGATTTGAGAAGTCGGAAATAATGAGGACGCGAGACCTAGGAGGACGCCATGATCAGATTCTTTGAGAAAGACCCGTATGCTCCTATTCAGTATGTGTACGAGGTGAGCAATATTCTTCACAAGAGCAAGAGCCTGTTTCAGGAGGTCATGGTTATCGAAAACCCGCACTTCGGCAAGATACTCGTCCTCGACGGCGTCGTCCAGATTACTGAGCGCGATGAACTCTTCTATCATGAAATGCTGACGCATGTTGTTCTGCATGCCCATCCGAATCCGAAAAGGGTAATCGTCATCGGCGGCGGCGACGGCGGCATCGTGCGGGAAGTTCTCAAGCACAAGTGTGTTGAAAAGGTCTTTTTTATCGAGATTGATGAAGAGGTCATTAATGTCTCGCGGAAATACTTTCCCGGCGTCGCGTGCGGAGTGGACGATCCGCGTGTGGAGATTAAATGCATGGACGGAGCTGAATTCGTCAAATCACGCAAGGGCGACATCGACGCAATTCTCGTCGACTCGACCGATATCATCGGCTTCGCGAAGAGCCTATTTACGGTCGAATTTTTCAAAAGCTGCAAGGACTGTCTTACCGAAGACGGGCTTTTCGTGAGCCTCTCGGAGTCGCTCCATTTCCACAAGGAAATGGTGATCGAGGTGCAGGAGGAGATGAAGAAGATTTTCCCGGTCGTCGACCTTTATACTGCGCCGATTGCTACCTATGCGGGCAACTGGTGGACCTTCTCGGTCGGATCGAAGAAACTGAATCCGCGCGAAATGCGGCGCGAATATGCAGTTGAGACGATGTATTACAGCGATGAAATCCATAATCAATGCTTCCTGCCGCCGAAGATGTACCAGCGATTGATGAACAGGCAGCTTAAGTGGTAAGAGGACAAACAAAGGATTAAGAGACTCGAGATACGCGGTGAAGAATTGAAGAGGGGACGGCCCATCGCGGGCCGCCCCTCTTTGTGGTCAATGCAACAAAGTAGCCTTTTATGTCTCTGCACATACAGGCGGGCTGCAATGTCATTACTTCAATTTGTATTCTTTCAGTTCATAGTTGGTGCCTTTGATTATTTGCTTAACCTCAGGCGAATACCAATAGGTATGAGAGGCAATAACCGCCTGTTTTAGTTGAGTACGCCGCTCCGCGGTTATCTTATATGCCATGAATTCGCCGGCAGGAACTTTAATTTTTTCATATGCATCAACATTGAAAAGTATTCTATGAGTATATTTTGCGCCCGCATATCCACCTTCATAAAACTCAGTCCATGTTTTCCCAACAGTTAATGGGAATTTAAGTATCGGGCCTGGATAGCCCTTTACGTTCCCAACGGTTGTCAGATTCTTGTCCTTGAGATGTGGTTTTCCGTTCCATGTAAATGCGTAATTGCCGTTTTGTTCGCCAACATATTCAAGTCTGTTGTCTTTTACGTCTGACGCGTCAGCGCTTGGTTCCGTCTCCGTCGACCCGGTTTTTACAAAGATCCAATAATCGCCGGCTGAGTATGCTGGCTGCTCCGCTTGGTGCCCCTCTGCAAAGGCACCGAATGTCAATATCAATGCTGTTGCGGCTGTCGCGAAAATGACTAACGCTCCCATCGACCACCTTGTTTGCATTTTTCCCTCCTTAAGGGCTATTTAATATTTGCATTGTATCAGCTTTTGCGAATCAGAGCTACGATAATGATCGCTCTTTGAACTGCTGTCAATACAGGAGAGTTCAGACAAACAGGCAGCAAATATAACTTATTGAAAATATGATAAAAATAATTGTTTCTTGACATGTGTCCCATCAAGTTGCTAGACTGTTAGCACTCAGAGAAGGTGAGTGCTAATGACATTAAGAGACTACATAAGCGACCTGGATGAGCGGAGCAGGCAGGTTCTGTTTGCGGTTATAGAGAGCTATATTCATAAGCCCGAACCGGTTGGCTCGCGCTTTGTAACCAAGAAATACTCGATCGGATTTTCTCCTGCCACAATCAGAAATATAATGTCCGATCTCGAAGATCTTGGGCTGCTTGCCCAGCCGCATACATCGGCGGGGCGGATACCTACTGATAGAGGTTACCGTTGTTATGTCGATTCCTTGTTGAGGCCGACAGGCCAGCTCGAAAGCGATATTTATAGGGAACTTATGCGGGAATTCTCTTCAAGCGTCGAGGCAGTGAGGAATGACTTGGCACATATGTTTCATGAGGTGACCGACGCGCTGTCGAGGATGTCCAATTATGTCGGTGTCGTGCTGCCGCCGAAGCCCGAGCAGACGGTCTTCCAGCGCATAGACCTCATGAAATACCGCGACGGTCACGTTGTCGCTGTTCTCATGACGGATCAGGGGATGATGAGAAACAAGATGATTCAGGTCTCCCCGGAGCTTTCTCAGGATGACCTGACCCGCATTGCCGACTACCTGAATTCCGAATATCGCGGGAGGACCGTTGACGAGATTGCCGAGCACCTTGTTGCGCTTGTGCATGATGAGAAGGCGCTCTGGGACCGCTTGATAGCGCGGGCTATCGAGGTCTGTCAGCAGGCCCTGAATTTTAATAAGGACGACTTGTATATTTCCGGACTCTATGACGCCATGGATCTTCCGGATTTCGCGGATATCGGGAGGATACGGCAGCTTTCCAAGGCGATCAAGGACAAGCATGTCATCCTGAAATTGCTTGACGAATTTTCACGCCATGAGGGCGTGCAGGTGCTTATCGGCGGCGAGAGTCTTGTGTCCGACCTGAGCAATCTGAGCATTGTGGCCGCACCGTACCGCGAAGGAGAGCGTTCGCTGGGTGTTGTCGCCGTGATAGGACCGACGCGGATGGATTATTCCAAGGCTATTATCATGGTCGATTCCGTTGCACGATATGTTTCACGCGCACTTGAAGACCAGCGGTAATTCGGAACAGAGGAGATTTGAATGAAGGACAGGCATCATAAAGAAAAAGAATACCATGAGCAGAAGCACAAAGAGCCGGGAACGACAGTCGGTGTTGAGCAGGAAACTTCGGAGCAGGAAGCCGTTGATTCCGTCAAGGATATTGCCGCTGAACTCAAGGAGGCGCAGGATCGCTATATTCGTCTCTACGCGGATTTCGAGAATTATAAGAAGAAGACCATCAAAGACAAAGAAGAATTGATCAAATATGCTAATGAATCGCTCTTGTTTGAGCTGCTGACGGCCATCGACAATCTTGAAATGGCGCTGAAGCATGCGAAAGATCAGGCCGACGGAAATGCGGTCGATCCCCTGGTGACCGGCGTCGACAATACGCTTCGCGGACTGGGCAAGGTGCTCGAGAAATTCGGACTGACGCCGATTGAAGTGGCAGGACAGCCCTTCGACCCGACGTATCATCACGCGATGGCTCAGATCGAACGCGACGACATCGAAAGCGGCATGGTAGTTGAGGAGTTCAGGAAGGGATATCAGTTTAAAGATAAGGTGTTGAGGCCGTCAATGGTCTCGGTGTCCAAGAAATCGGCATAAATAAACGAAAAAGCGAAAAGCATAACAAGGAGGCTACGATGGCTAAAGCAGTAGGAATAGATCTTGGAACAACAAACTCGGTCGTATCAGTCGTGATGGGCGGCGAGACCGTTGTTATTCCCAATCAGGAAGGCAACCGGACAACCCCTTCGGTTGTTGCATTTACGGAGAAAGGTGAGCGACTTGTGGGGCAGGTTGCAAAGCGGCAGGCCATAACGAATCCGGAAAATACCATATTTTCGATTAAACGTCTTATGGGCCGGAAATTCAAGTCTCCCGAAGTCGATCATGCGAGGAAGCGCCTGCCATACCATATAGTCGAGGCGCCGAACGGCGATGCGCATGTCGAAATCCGCGGGAAGAAATATTCGCCGCCCGAAATTTCAGCCATGATTCTTCAAAAGCTGAAACAGGCTGCTGAAGACTATC
>DATHDH010000202.1:0-26818 GCA_035319145.1 Dissulfurispiraceae bacterium
ATGGAGCATGAATGACAAGCTTGTCCATGATCTCATAGTCGGCACCATGCGCCAGCGTTACGCCAAGGAATATAAGGAGATAATCGTCGATCCCGATACATGCCCGGAATTGATCCTCAAAAATCATGGCATGGTTCTCGCTGTGGTATCGGTCGAAACGGAGGGGAGCATTACTCCGGAGAAGGCTGACCAATGGAAGCGCATCGCTGACGAGGGGGCCAAGCTTGTCCTGATGGTGCCGAAACAGTCTCGGGTTAACGTGACGGACATGTTGTGGCAGAAAATGCTGACGGACCGCGTGAGCGTCGGCACCTATGAAATCGCGATATCAATGCCGTAGCGCCGTCACCTGCGCCTCTTGCCCGCCTCGCAATTGGCATTGTCCCTCTGAAATCCGTCGCGGGTAAGAGCCGGAGACAGCCAGTTACCTGTCCGGAGGGTGCGGCTTCACCAGGCGAAAAAGCCTGTGCGGTCGGCCGACAGTTCCGTATTGCAGGACCTCTTCAGCAATCCCCTGTCCTACCATGTAGTCAAGATACCCGCGTGCTGTAGAGCGGCTCACTCCTGCCGCCGCCGCAATCGCTTCGACCTTCTGGAATTCTGCCCCCTGCACGAGGCTCTGCCTGATACGCTCCATGGTGCGGAGATCCAACCCCTTCGGTAATTTCCGCACGACGGACGGGTTGGCCGATCTGAGCGATTTGAGGTGCTCCACATAGATTTGATCGGCCTTTTCCGGGGCCTGCAGGTGCAACTTGAACTCGCGGTATTTCTCAAGGGCGTTCTGAAGGAGATCCAAATCAAACGGTTTTATCAGATAATCGAATATTCCTAGGCGAAAAGCTTCTTCGACAACACAGATCTCACGCGCAGCCGTAATCAGGATAACGTCGATGGGGATCGCCTCTGCCCTGATGCTTCGCAACGCCTCCATTCCGGGTCGATCCGGCAGATACATGTCGAGCAGGATGAGATCAGGCTTCAGATCGCCGATCTTTTTCATCGTCTGCTTGTAGTTGTGGGCGATGCCGGCCAGCTCATAGCCCGATTGGCGGCTCACATACTGACCGTGAAGATTCGCAATCATGAAGTCGTCGTCGACGACAAGAACACGCAGGGCCCGGGATTTCATTCCGTTGCCCTCCTTTCGGCAGGCAGATGGATATCGACAAGGGTTCCTTCGTCGGTGCTTGTGCACGCCACTGTTCCTTCGACATGCGAAACGAGGCCGGAGATCAATGAGAGGCCGACCCCCCTCTCAGCACCTTTCGTAGAGACGCCTTTTTCAAACAGATGGTCTCTGATTGCCGGATCGACACCGGGTCCGTTGTCGCTAACCCGCAGTATTACTCCAGCATCATCTTCCCTGACCAGAACGCCGACGCGGCCCTCTCCGCCACCCGCAACCTTCAGGTGAAGGGCCTCAAACGCATTCTCAATGGTATTGCCGAGAATGGTCACGACGATATCACGGTGGGAGCACTGTTCTGAAACCCATGAGTCAGGATCAACCTCCAGTCGGATGCCGAGTTCCCCCGCCCGGTGAGACTTGCCGATCAAGATTCCCACAACAGCGGCATCGCGTATTCGCGCCAAATAAAACTGGAGCGATTCCTGATATTCATCATTAACCTGCTCAATCACATTCTTCGCGAGGTCGTATTCAGCCGTCTTGATCAGCCCGGAGATGAGGTGCAGTTTGTTCATAAACTCATGCCGCTGGCTTCTCAAAGTATCTGCATACTTGCTGATATCAGCGAGTTGAGTGTCGATTTGATCCAGCTGCATCTTGTCCCGAAATGTGGCAACCGCGCCGATGATCTGCCCAGATAACACCACCGGAACTCTGTTGGCGATAACCAGGGTATTGCCGACCACTGTCTGCTGATCATATTGAGGGATGCCGTTCTCAAGCACCTCGGGCAAACGGGTTGAATGGATGAGAGAGGTTATTTTCTTGCCGACAACATCGGAGTTCTCCAGATGCAGCATCTTCTTGGCCTCGCGGTTGCAGGTCACGATATCTCCCTGCTTATTGACGGCGACGATCCCTTCCCTGATTGCTTCGAGCACTGCCGCCTGCTCCCGGGTTGAAAAGGCTATCTCATGAGGCTCCATATCGAGAATCTCTTTCTTGATATGGCGGGACAGGAAATATGCGGCAACACAGCCGGAGGCAATGGCAACGGTTCCGATACCGCCGATGCCCAAGAGAATGAGAGAGAGTCGGCTCCAGATGTCATCAACGAGGAACCCGGTCGAAACAACCCCCACCTGCCTCCGGTCTGCATCAAATACCGGGACCTTCCCCCTGATGGAATATCCAAGCGTCCCGTGCGCCTTCGTGATGCTCTCCAGGCCTTTCAAGACATCGTCATTGTCTTCTCCGACCATACGCTTGCCGATTTCCTGCGGATTCGGGTGGCTGTACCGAATCAGGTTCATGCTGCTCACAACGACGAACTCGGCCCCGGTCCTCTTTCGTATTTCCTCGGCAATCGGCTGAATCACGCGGGCCGGCTCCACTCCACGAAACGCCTCGATCAGCTGCGGATGAGCAGCCGTCATTCTTGAAATCATGAGCGCCTGTTTGCCGGTTTCTGCGAAAACAAGCGACACAACTATATACGATACCGCTGCCATCATCAGAATCAGCAGGAATGCGGTGATGAGCGAAACGAGCGATGTGATTTTACTCCGCAACGTCATGCGGCGAAAAAGCTGCACCCGATCTCTCCTTTTCGTTATCGCAGTTTATATCCGATGCGAATACGCTCCGCTTCATCCGTTGTCACAATCGCCAAAATCGAAAAAAAAAGAAAATACCGCCTTATCAGGCAAATATCTTCTCAGATTATATCGGACTCGCCCAGAATAATTCAGGAAAGCGGAAACGCTACGGGGTATGCATATTTAGACGCCGCCCGTTCGGATACCGAACGCTGAAGGGCATCGTCGCCGGAATCAGTAAAAACCGTCACCAAAACGACCGCCGGAAAGAGAGGGTCCGCAGATGTTATTGGCTATTTCAGGATTCTTAATGGTTACCGTGTTCATGACGTTGATCATGACGAAGCGCATGTCGGCAATGACCGCATTGGTGGTTATTCCGATTCTCTTCGCACTCGGGCTCGGACTTTTCTTCAATTTTCCCGATATCGTTCCAAGCATGGCAAAAATCATGCGTGACGGTATCGTCAAGGTAGCACCGACCGGCATTATGATTATGTTCGCCATATTATATTTCGGCACAATGATCAGCGTCGGATTATTTGATCCACTCATAAACGGCATCATGAAGGCCACGCATGGAGATCCCCTCAAAATCACGATCGGCACGGCACTGCTCGCCATGCTGGTATCTCTCGACGGTGACGGTTCCACGACGTATATGGTGGTGTGTTCGGCGATGCTTGCCGTGCACCGGAGGGTCAACATGAGTCCCCTCATATTGCCGACCGTCGCAATATTGATGAACTGCGTGATGAACCTGCTTCCGTGGGGAGGCCCCACGGGACGCGTTATGGCTGCACTCGCCCAGGAATCAGGCCAGATTTTTGTCCCGCTCATCCCCGGGATGGCGGTAGCATCCATATGGGTATTATGCATCGCATTCCTGCTGGGCAAGAAAGAGCGGAAAAGGTTGCATTACGTACCCGGCGCTCCAATGCCTGAGGTGAAAGAATCGGAAGTATCCATGGTGGAAGACGTTTCGATGAAACGTCCTAAACTGTTTTGGGTGAATCTGTTGCTGACGGCAACACTTATGACCCTGCTGGTAAAGGAAGTATTCTCGCTGAACGTGCTGTTCATTATTGCAACGGCCATCGCGCTGATCATCAACTATCCGAATCTCAAAGATCAGCAGAAGATAATCGCCGAGCATGGGGCGAATGCCATGCCGGTCGTAAGCATGGTTTTCTGTGCCGGGATTTTCATGGGCATTATGTCCGGAACGAAGATGGTCGACGCAATGGCCGGGTTGCTGGTAAACAATATACCTCCCTCGATGGGCCCGCATATCGCAGTGTTTACCGCGCTGACCAGCCTGCCCTTTACCTATTTCCTTACGAATGATGCGTACTACTTCGGAATTCTTCCGGTTCTCGTAAAAACTGCTGCGGCATACGGCATCGGCCCCGCCGAGATGGGCCGCGCAGCGCTTGTTGGCCAGGGATCGCACCTCCTGAGCCCGTTGGTTCCCTCGACATATCTGTTGGTCGGCATGTCCGGCATCAACTTCGGCGATTTGCAGAAATCAGCGCTCCTCTGGGCGCTCGGTTCTTCGCTGGTAATGATGTTGACAGCCCTGACGCTCGGCTTTATCCCATGGTGAATCAGTTGGGCTTGCCAGTACCCTTGTCGGCGGACGCTTCCGGACAATGGACACAGAGAGCCTGACCGAAGAGACGCTGCTCCATTCCGGCAGAGAGTCGGCGCGGGTCGCTGATTTTCTTCGTAGCCAGGGGCTACAGCTGGATGATGATGTTGAATTCACCGTTGTCCTTGCCGCGCAAGGCTCGATAGCAGCCACCGGTTCGTTTGCAGGACGGGTGTTGAAGTGCATCGCGGTCGACCCGCAGTATCTTCAATCCGGTTTGTCGGCAAAAATTGTGACCCGTCTTATTCGGGAAGAATATATCCTCGGCAGGACCCATCTTTTTCTGTTCACCAGACCGGCCAATGTTCCGATCTTCTCGAGTTTCGGGTTTTATATCGTCCACGTTGTACCTTCACAAGTCGCCCTGATGGAAAACGTTCCCAACGGCATTCAAAGGTTTTTGCGCACGCTGTCGACATCGGCTCCCAAGGGGAAAAATGCGGCGGCCATCGTCGTAAACTGCAATCCGTTCACGCTGGGGCATAAACATCTGATCGAATATGCCGCTGCGCGCTGCGACATGCTGCACCTGTTCGTCGTCTCCGAAGACAAATCGAGCTTCCCGGCCGATGTGCGATACAGGCTCGTTGTCGAAGGAACAAAAAACATTGCTCATGTTCACGTCCACAAAGGCGGAGACTATATCATTTCTGCGGCGACCTTTCCGACATATTTCATCAAGGAATACCAGGAACAGGTAGAGACCCACGCGCTGCTCGATATCGGTATTTTTGGAACACGTATCGCACCGGCCCTGGGCATAGTGAAAAGATATGTCGGGGAAGAGCCGTTCTGCAAGGTTACGGCAACCTACAACAGAATCATGCAAGACGTGCTGCCGAGATACGGGGTCGATCTCGAAGTGATCCCGCGATTGACATCAGGAGGGGGTGCGGTCAGTGCCTCGAGAGTGAGGGCGCTCATGCGCGAGGGCAAGCTGGAGCAGACACGCGAACTCGTGCCTGACTCGACATATGCGTTCCTGATGTCGGAGGAAGCGCGGCCTGTCATCAGGCGCATTCAGGAAGCAGGACAGAGGCATTGAGCCTGCAAAAGCACCAATACATGAGGTGGGTATGAAAATCAAGGATGTTGGCATAGCCGGAACCCTCGAATCCAGCGATATCTCAATACGCATCGAGAACTCTGAAAGCGAGGGCATAGAAATCGAGCTGAAAAGCAGCGTTGAAAACCAGTTCGGCAATCAGATCAGAAAAGTCATCACGCAGACCCTCCTCGATATGGGCGTTCAGCATGCGGCCGTACATGCGGTCGACAAAGGCGCCCTCGACTGTACCATCAGGGCGCGCGTGATGACCGCGGTAAGCAGGGCGACAAAGCGGAATTGCATCCCGTGGGAGGTGGACAGATGCGCCGAATGAGAAGGAGCATGCTGTATGTCCCCGGGAACAATCCCGGGATGATCCGCGATGTGCATATTTATCGATCCGATGCGATCATGTTCGATCTCGAAGACTCGGTTTCGCTCAATGAAAAAGATGCGGCCCGCATGCTCCTCTACAATTCGCTGCTGACCTTCGATTTCGGACAGGCCGAGATTCTTGTCCGGGTCAACGGATTGAACACCGCCTTCGGCCGCGACGATTTTGAAGCGATCGTCAGGGCCAGGCCTGACGCAATTCGCCTGCCCAAGACGGATACGCCGGAAGATGTCGTCGAAGCCGATGAACTTATTTCCGGCATTGAGCGACAGAGCGGCATCGAAACGGGATCGATCAAGCTTGTAGCGGCCATTGAAAGCGCGCTCGGTGTGATCAATGCACCTCGAATCGCAATGGCGAGCGGACGCCTTATCGGCATGGCGCTTGGGGCTGAAGACTTCGTAACCGACCTCAAAACCTCCCGATCGGCAGACGGGATAGAGCTTCTCACCGCGCGCAGCATGGTTCTGTTCGCTGCGCGTGCGGCGGGAATCGATGCGTTCGATACCGTTTTCCCTGATGTCAACGATGAGGAAGGATTCATTCGAGAAGTCAAGTTGATCAAGCAGCTCGGCTTCGACGGCAAGTCCATCATCAATCCCCGTCAAATCGAAATTGTTCACCAGATATTCACCCCGACCGAAGCAGAAATCACCTACGCTATGCGCGTACTGGAAGCCATACGGGAAGCCGAATCAAAAGGCTCCGGCGTTATCAGCTTGAACGGAAAAATGATTGATAAACCGATAGTGGAACGCGCCCGTCGTGTCCTCGCTTTTGCTGAAGCAGCAGGCGGGCAGGCCGGATGAGGAGAATATCATGAAAAACGAAGTCGGCAAAGAAATACCCCCGTCAATCCCCGGAATCGGCGACCTTCGTCCGTACCATTGTACGATGATCAACGGACAGGCGAAGAATATCCAGCGTCTGAAAGACAGACAAATGAATCCCGATAAAAACAAGATCGTTGATTCTCTCGAAACGGCTATCCGGGCGACAGGCCTCCGAAGCGGCATGACGATCTCGTTTCATCACCACTTTCGCAACGGCGACTATGTCATCAACATGGTACTTGATACTCTTGCCAAAATGGGCATCCGCGACTTGGTGCTCGCGCCAAGTTCGCTGTCGGAGATACATGCGCCGATAATCGGGCACATCAGGAACGGCGTCATCCGCCGCATCGAAACGAGCGGGCTGCGCGGGCCTCTGGCAGAAGCCATCTCCGATGGTTTTATGGATATTCCGGTCGTCATCAACTCCCATGGCGGCCGCGCCAGAAGAATCGCTGCGGGTGAGCTACCCATTGATGTCGCCTTTCTCGGTGTGCCATCCTGCGATCCGAGCGGCAACGCGAACGGCTATTCCCGTGCGAACAACGCCGCCTCCGAGTGCGGCTCGCTCGGCTATGCCAAATTCGATGCCCAGCACGCAAAACATGTCGTTTTTCTCACCGATAATATTGTCGACTATCCGAACGTGCCGTTCGGCATACCGGAATCGCAGGTCGACTACGTGGTTGTTGTCGACGCCATCGGCGATCCGAAAGGAATCATGTCCGGGGCACTACGCTTTACCTCGAATCCGAAAGACCTGCTGATTGCACGCGGAGCTGCCGGAGTCATCGAAGCCTCGGGGTATTTCGAGGACGGATTCTCGCTCCAGACCGGCTCAGGCGGTGCCTCGCTTGCCGTCACGCGCTTCCTTAAAGAGAAAATGATCGCCAGAAATATCAAGGCGAGCTTCGCGCTTGGGGGCATTACCGCGCCCATCGTCGCGCTTCACGAAGAAGGCCTCATCGGACGGTTGCTCGATGTCCAGAGTTTCGACATGAAGGCCGTAGAGTCGCTGAAAAACAATCGATTCCACCATCAAATAGATGTCGGATATTACGCGAATCCCGACAACAAGGGGTGCGCAGCGCATCAGTTGGATATCGTCATTCTGAGCGCGCTCGAAATCGATCTCGATTTCAACGTCAATGTCATCACCGGGTCAGACGGCGTTATCCGTGGAGCGTCAGGCGGGCACTGCGATACCGCGGCGGGGGCCTCTGTGGCAATTATCGTCGCCCCGCTCATCCGCGGCAGGATGCCAACCATTGTGGATCGCGTCACCACCGTCATTACTCCCGGAAAGACGATAGATGTTCTGGTCACCGATCAAGGGATTGCGGTCAACCCGCTCAGGAAGGACCTTCAGGACAATTTGAGGGCGGCCAAGATTCCTACGGTATCGATCGATGAACTCAAGACAAAGGCAAACCGCGTCGTAGGAGATCCCGAGCCGATCAAGGTCGAGGACAAGATTGTCGGCGTTGTGAAATATCGCGACGGGTCTATTATTGACGTCATCCGCCAGATCAGGAGATCCGTCGAGTGAAAACAGCAGCTGTCGGTCGCGAGGTAACGCTCGCGGATATCCTGAGCGCGCGGGAAAAGCGAGCGGAGATACAGTTGCTTTTGGTGGCTGAACATAAGGCACCGCTCGTATCGTTCACGGTCAATATGCCGGGACCGATGAAACTAACTCGCGAAAGCATGATTATCTTCCATGAAGGCCTGAACGTTCTTGTACAAACGCTTTCCGAGCGGAGAGTTGCGACCGTTTATAAAGAAGCATGCCTCCGCGAAACCGGCCCTGAAGCATTCATTTCGGTCGATTGTACGCCGCATATCCTGAAGGACATGCTCGTAACTGTCGAGAATACCCATATGCTCGGAAGGCTCTTCGATTTCGATGTCATTTCCCCGGAAGGAGAGCCGCTTTCCCGTTCGGCTCTTGGCTATGAAGAACGAAAATGTCTCCTGTGCAATCAGACTGCGCATGTCTGTACGCGGAGCCGGCGGCATCCGATGAAGACCGTGCTTCGCAGGATTCATGCGCTTGTCGATATGTTTTGTCAAAGAAAGGCATAAGATAATGAAGACATCAATCTCGCCGATGCTGTCCGAAAAGATAGCTCAATCAGCCCTTCGGTCCATGCTGTATGAAGTTGCAGCGACACCGAAACCGGGGCTTGTTGATCGAGCCAACGCCGGCGCCCATCAGGACATGGATTATTTCAGCTTCATGGCAAGCTCGTCAGTCCTTGTATTCTTCTTTCAGGAATGCGCTCAGCTTGGGGCAAAATATGCCGCGGAGGAATCGCTCGATCTTTTTCCTGCTTTACGTGAGGCCGGACTGCGAGCCGAAAAAGAAATGTTCGCGGCAACCGGAGGGGTCAATACTCATAAGGGACTCGTTTTTTCGCTCGGCATCATCTCCGCAGCCGCGGCCTGCTGTATGACATCAGAGGATCGAACCACGAAGCTCTTGGATCGAATCTGTGCCAAGTCGGGGGCAATAACTCGCGGCATCTGCGAGCGTGACTTTGCCTCGGTGCACCTGAAAGAAAGACGCACCAACGGTGAAACCCTGCACCTCCTGCACGGCTTCAAAGGCATCCGGGGCGAGGTGGAGCAGGGCTTTCCGACCGTTGTCGAATATGCGTTTCCTGCGCTCAATGCATGCAGGGCGCAGAGGATCCTCGACTTCAACGATTCCCTCGTTCAGGTATTGATGGTCTTACTGTCGGTCACCGAAGATACGAACATCGCCGCCCGTTGCGGGAAGGATGCCATCTGCGAAGTGCGTCGATTTGCCCGGGAGGCCCTCGATTGTGGAGGCATGTATACTTCCGAAGGACGCAGGATGATTCATGAAATGGACCGAATATTTATCGAGAGGAACGTCAGCCCGGGAGGCTCTGCCGATCTCCTTGCAGTGACCATCATGTTTGACCTTTTGGAGCAAATGGCCCCAAAGTATATGGGAGTCGAGGCCGCGCGTATCGGCGCTCAGACGGCGTGTTCGTGGAGCCGATTGCAACTGCAAACATCTAAAGACACGTTCAGCGTGTCGGCGGAGGCGTTATCAAACTGACGGATCGAAGGTTCCTCATCCGTTCCTGTGGCTCCGCTTTTGCGCATAATAAACTTCCGGACGGTCCGACGGCCTTCGGTGATGTGGAAATAACAACTCACAGTGGCATACTCGACTGATACCATATTGTCCGTTCTCAAAGGCCTTATCCTCTCCGTTCTGGGCGGCACCGTCTGCAGCCTTTTGAGAGTGCCGCTGCCCTGGATGCTCGGACCGCTCTTCGCTATGGCCTTCGCACGAATGCGCGACATGCCGGTTTCATCGCTGCAAGGAAGCAGGCAAGCCGGACAGCTCGTTATCGGATGCGCACTCGGCCAGTATTTTACCCCGGAGGTCGGTTACTATGTGGCTTCTCACAGCTTGCTAATCGCCGGGGCCGCGTTCGGCACCCTTGTGCTGGGATCCATGAGCGGATTCGTTCTATCACGCACGACCGGCACCGACCCCGTCACGTCGTTTTTCAGCTCACTGCCGGGCGGCGCGTCAGAAATGGTTGTCCTGGCAGACCGCTTCGGCGCACGGCTTGACAAAGTGGCGCTCGCCCACTCTCTGCGGGTTCCGATGGTGGTCAGCATCATTCCATTCCTGATGTTCTGGTCCGGGGCAAGCGGGACCGACTCGTATCAGCCGGTTATGAGGGCTTTTGAACTGCACGGCTTTCTGCTGCTTCTCTCAGGAGCGACCGCCTGCGGCCTTGCCCTTCAGAAAATCAGGATGCCGAACGCATGGATGTTTGGGCCGCTTTTCCTCAGCATATCGCTGACACTGTTCGATTATCGCACCTCTGCAATGCCTTCTTTTGTGGTGAATGCAGGACAACTGTTTATCGGCTGTTCTTTGGGCGCACGGTTTCTTCCGTCATTCATCAGGGAAGCGCCCCGTTTTGCCGCCGGCGTCTTGCTAAGCGTTGTTGCATCGCTCTGCCTCTCCGCTTGCATGGGCGTCATAATCAGCTTTCTGGGAAATATCCCTCTTGCCTCCGCTGTCCTCGGCACGGCACCGGGCGGACTTGCTGAAATGTGCATAACCGCGAAGGTACTGAAGCTCGGGGTCCCTCTCGTCACCGCCTTGCACATAACGCGACTCCTGCTCATCATGACGCTTTCTGCGCCTGCCGTTTATGTGGCACTTCGTTATTCCGACCGCTTGAGAAGCGCGGTGAAGAGACGGCAATAGGGAATTCGTTGTTTCGAGCAGCGTTCGCGTTATCGCCGGATGCCAACGCCGGGATTTACAGCGCCTGTCCCCCGCTATATGTGCGAACGAGCTGTCCGCAGCGCCAGTTCCTTGTCCTTTGTGAAAAAGTGCCACTCCATGCCGGTCGCATGGATGCCGGCTTTCTTATCCTGTCCACGGCAATAATACCAATGCCCGTAGCGTTCGACGGTCGAAAAAGGATGATTTTGCTCACAAAACAGACCGCACGGATTCACCTCTTCGAAAAAAATCGTCTCATCCGGGTCTTCTTCAAACGCCAAGTCGTCGGGCAGCGAGACCTGCGAAACATCCACGCCGGCAGCCTCCTGCTCATCCAGCCACTCCGTAATCTTCATAGCAGTCCCCCTTCAATCCGGTTCATATCGGTTCAATGCCTGGAGCATTATATCCCATGCCGTTCAGAAACTTCCTCACACTACAGGCATGGGTTGCCGGGTGCCGCGCGGACCGACAGGGGAGGACGCTGGGACACGATGTTCATTTCATGCAGCTTGTGATAGGCTATAGTGAAAAAGCCGCCCGGCCCGGCGCATCAACAATCATAATGCTAGGAGGCAGGTCATTAAACCGCTGCTGTTTATCGTTACTCTTCTCGTCCTTGTCCCGGCTCTCTCCTTTGGCCTGGTTGACGTCGGCAAAGATGCACCGAATTTCACCCTCTCTGCAGCCAATGACAGAGACATTACCCTTGCCGCGTTGAAAGGGAAAATCGTGACGATATTTTACGAAACAAGAGAGCCTGCTGTTTTGGAAAGAAACCGTGGCCTGAAAAAAACGCTGAACGACTTCTATTTCTCGCAGCCTGAAGCAATACGTACAAGAGTCGCCCGTATTGCTGCCATCAATTGCTCAAGCGCTTTCCCTCTCTTCAAAGGCGTCTGGAAGGGCAAGCTGAGCGATCACTCGACCAATGAAGGCCTCACCGTCTATTGCGATTGGGACGGCAGCTTTGCGAAGGCATATGGAACGGTCGATGACGAGAGTAATTTTCTCATCGTGGATCGAAAGGGTACCGTTCGTTTTTCACGATCCGGCAAGATCGCCGAGAGAGAATTCGACGGCATCAAACAACTTCTCGAATCATTGGCACAATAACCCATCTGATTCATTCAATCGGGAGAACCATCGGGGCGGGATGTCCGCTTCAAAGCGAGGTGCATGGGATTCCACGGCACGCGTGAGCGGAATCCGTTATCTTCCGTTGTCGCGGCAACACCCGCCGAACGCCCTGAGCCAGGAGCGTTCCGACAATTCCTCAATCTGCCACGCAGTCTTCTGTACCCAATTCGGATGCTGATTTACGGTGCCGGGCAGATTCTGCTGGCTCACGAGACCCATCAGGTCGTCAACCATTACATTGAGCATCTTCGACGGCGTACGGGCGAGATACACATACGTTGCCAGCGTAAGCTCAACCGTCATTTCCGGCACATCGTCAGGGGCCTCGGGGAAGTCGTAACGGAGAAATCCGCGCTCTTTCAGGGCACGGATGAGGAGTGTGCGATCATGCCGCCGCTCATCCCGGTAAGCAGGAATGCGCGACGGATCGGGAAAGAGATGCAGCCCCTCCTTGATGTCGATGTCGCGACCGATCCAGAAGCCTGCGAGCGTCGGAAGGTCGTGGGTGGTGACGGCTGCAATCGCCATTTCAGGATAGTGTTCGGGACGTCTGAAATTCGGATCCGGGTAGTACCGCTCGAAATAAAGCAGGCGGAATGAGAGCAGCCTGAAGCGCTGCAGCGTTTCGCGCATGTCGTCGCTGAATGTTCCGAGATCCTCGCCGATGACAATCGTCTCGTTTCTTACGCTTTCAAGTGCTATGATGCGAAGCAGTTCTTCCGTAGAGCACCGTACATATGCCCCATCAAGAGGCGATGCGCCGTCCGGTATCCAGAAGAGGCGGAACAGGCCCAGCGCATGATCAATACGGATAGCGCCTGCATGGCGCATATTTCTCCGAATCGTCTCGATAAAAAAAGCGTAGCCGCTCTCGCGGAGCCTTTCTGGCATGATTGGAGGGAATCCCCAATTCTGCCCCGACGGGTTGAAGTCGTCAAGAGGCGCTCCGACACTGACTCCCCGGGCAAAAAGGTCCGGATACGCCCAGACATCGCTGCCCGATGCGATGGAGCCGACCGCGATATCGTGATAGAGGCCTATCTTCATGCCGTTGGAGCGAGCTGCATACGCAACGCGCTGGTGCTGCTCTTCGATGAGCCATTGCAGATACTGATGATAAAGAATCTGCCGTGCGTACCGCTTGCGAAATACCGCTATCGCAGGACTGTGCGGAGTGGAATATTCGGCGGGCCAACCATGATCTTTTCCAAGGTGCTCGCGCAGTGCAGCCCAGGTTGCAAAGGTATCGAGAGCATCGCCCTCGCTCTTGATGAAGTCCCTGAGTGCGGATCCCCGTTCGTCGGCCTTCTCCCAATGGTTGGCCATAAACCAGGAGAATGCCGGCCGGAGCATGCGCTCCTTCCATTCTGCGACGGCCTCGTAGTCGATGGCGGCTGCGGAACGAAGACCGGCGATGGCATTGCGATAGGTGGGCGAATGAGCGAGGCGCCTGCAAGTATCCGATTCATGGATATCAGGGATTGCGTCGAGTTCGAGATAAAGATAATTCTTGTATAGGCGCGTTATCGGAGAATAGGGGCTGATACCGTAAGGATAGGTATTGGGGATGGCATGCAGGGGATTAATACCGACGAAACTGCCTCCGCATGCAGCAACCTGTTTCGTCAATGCTTCCAGATCCCGAAAATCACCGATGCCCTGGTTGCGTGACGATTTCAATGCATAGAGGTTCGCGGTCACTCCCCAGAACCGGCATGCGGTTGATTCAGGCGGAAGATAGCAGGCATCAGGGGCCAGAACGATCAGCGTCTCCCCTGTCAGTTCCTTTGTGAGCGCCCCTTCCTCGCCAAATATCGAATCCGTGCTGATACACTGCAGCGCAACCCTGTAATAGCCCATTCTACGCACTGTCCTGTCTTTCAGGAGAATGCGGACATATCTCCGCTCACCGATGGTTGTTTCGGCATCGATCACGAGTTCACCGGGTTCGATGAAGCAGGAACAGGGCTGTCCTGCTTCATCATTGACCTGCCACTCGACACGCACCCTGCTCTGATTCCCCTGCGAAAGCGGCAGGTGAACAGGGATCACAAAAGGCTGATTCTGTATAGGGAAGACATGCACAGGCTCGATCAGCCTGTTCCATGGACGATTTCTTCGATCTGAGACGGCACGCTGCAGGCCTTCAGGGCTATCGGTATCGTATCCCATCGCCCCGAGCAAGGCTGCTCGCGTGGCGACGGTCGCGCAGTGCTGATGGCCGAAAATATCCCAATAGTCGGGCACGACCCCGCAGAGATCCGACAATTCGACAATGAGCTCTTCCCGCTCGTTCATGTACCTATCCTTACTGATATTACCAGTCAGTATTATTCATAGATGTACTCATGCCGTGGGTACAAAATGAAGCCTCTTTCACAGTGTAGCAGATTTACGGTTGCGATAAGGAGTGAAAAAGAAGAGAGCGGGAGGGAACCCGCTCTCTGAAAATGTTTCAGTGCTGATGGCCGGCCGGCATTTCCTGTTTCTGCGGCGCGGCAGGAGCTCCCGGCTTTGCGGGAGGCGGCGCCATCTGGGGCTTGCCGTGATCCATGTTCTGCATCATCGGACAATTCATCGGGGCCGTCTTCATGTCATCCAGCTGCTTCATCATAGCAGCGAGTTTCTCCTGAAACGCCTTCTTTTCTTTTGCGCTGACGCCCTTGAGCTGGGCATTCTGAATTATCATGACTTCCTTCAGCATGGCCGCCATTTCGCCCATATGCTTCTTCATCGGGCAGTGCATCATGCCGCTTCCCATATTTCCGCCCATCATGCCGCCGCCCATCATCCCGCCCATCGGTCCGGCAGGCTTTACTTCGCTTCCCTGGGCAGGCATCTGATGTCCTGCATGCGGATTCGCACCAGGTGCCGATTGCTGCCCGGACATCATCGGGCACGGCGCCGGGGCCTGTTTGGCATCGGCCGGCGTCTCCGCGAAAGCTCCGCTCGACAGCAAACACAATACGGCAATTCCCATAATAAATATCTTCATACGAACCTCCTCATCTCACTGCAAACGCCCAAGCATTTGCCGACAATCTCATTTGTTTATTGTACCACGGCTGTTGAACAGCACCCGCAATACCGAGTCGATCTTCCGCAACTCATCAACGACCGCCGCAGCTTGCCCCTCGCTCAATGCAGAGCTCTCTGTCCCCTTGAGAACCGCGTAGACCGCATCGACCGCCTTAGCTACCTGAAGATCATCATCCATGCTTGTAACAAATGCCTTTGCGATCCGGGCTGCAGACGCGCAACCGGCAGGATCGGCATTGCCCGCCCTTTTTATGTACGGCCGCACAAGTCCCTTAATCATCGCGAGTCGCCGCGCCGATTGCTCAAAACGGTTCTCACGGAAATTAAGCACATCGCGATAATGCCCGTCGATAAGGTAAAAACGCACATTCCCGTAGCTGTTGCCGCCCTTCAACAACATGTCCGTATAGATTATGTTCCCTCTGCTCTTCGACATCTTATGACCGCCGACGTATAAATGATAGGCATGGAGCCAGTACCTGGCCATCGGATAAGGGCGAACCGATTCCAAAATGGCGATTGAGTAATCATGATGACGGTAAAGATTATCAATCCCGCCGCAATAAATCGAGAGGGTCCCTTCGAAATATTCGAGCAGCGTACTAGCATCCTGCACGTTCCACGACGGGCGCCCTCTGCCGATCGAACTCTCCCAGCATCCGTCATCACCGCCCGGACATCCGTGCCAGAGGATAAAGTCGCCACGATTCCACTGCACGCCCGGATAGGTATCGAGATGGAAACGGCGCCGTTTCTTCGGCCACGTACTCATGTCCAGTCCGTATAACTTGCCGAAACCCTTGAAGCGCATGGGATCGAAATAGACGCTGCCGTTATGCCGATATGCAACCTTTCGCTTCAATAACTCCTGTATGATCGCCACCGCCTGAGCCACATGCTCTGAAGCGCGGGGCAGGTAATCGGGCCGTTTCATGCCGAGCGCGTCCGTCTCTTTTAGAAATTGTCCAATATTCCGGTCGGTAAGCCGCTTAACGGTCGTTCCTTCTTTCTCGGCCTCCCGCAGTGCCTTATCTTCGATATCGGTGATGATCATGCCGCGTTTGACGGTATATCCGCGATACTCGAGATAACGCACGAGGACGTCCTCAAACAGAAATGTCCGCATATTGCCGATATGCGCACGCTGATAGACCGAGGGACCGCAGGTAAATATCGTCACGACCTCTTTATCGACCGGCCGAAAAGTCTCGATTCTGCGTCCGTCTGTATTAAAGAGCCTCAGCATTCTTCCGTCTCCTTGTCTCCGCCTCTCCGGATAGTTTAGCCCGCAACCGAAGCGGAGCGCCACACACCGCTGCGAAAACGCCGTATCATGAGGAGCCCCTGAAGCAACATTGATGCGACCATCGCCATCCAGATGCCCGTCGCCCCATAGGCAAACACCTGCGTCAGCATTACGGCGAGCGGCAGGCGAATTATCCACATGGCGACAATTATTACCCACATCGTTCCCCGCGTATCCCCCGCCCCCTGCATGCCGCCGCCGAGAACGGCGCTGACCGCCATAAAGGGTTCCGCGACCATGTTATACCGCAGGTAGCGCGCGGTCTCTTCGAGGACGGCCTCATTGCGTGCGAGCGTTGCCGCGACAACTTCGGCCCCGACAAAGAATCCGAGTGCCATGATGCTTACAAAAACCGCTCCGGTGCCGGCAATGCTCCACCCGATACGTTCGGCACGGTCGGGATTTCCGGCGCCGAGATTCTGGCCGACCAGGACGGAAGCCGCCATATTCAGCGCAAATGCGGGCAGATAAATGATCGCCTCAATGCGGAGACCGTTCGTCATGGCGGCAAGGGCTGTCACGCTGCTCTCTCCAAGGCTGCTCAGCAGGATATAAAGTACCATTGTCCCGGCATTCCACGAGACCTGCAACATGGCCGCAGGCCAGCTCACCGCGAAGATGCGGCGCACCGTTGCACATGAAAAACGAAGCGGCCCCCGATATATGTCCCGCCACCGGGAGCGGAGGAATAGGATAAAACTGAGCGCCGTCCCTGCGCTCACTGAACATGCTGTGGCGAATGCAATCCCCCGATATCCGGTATCAAGGACAAAGACAAAGAACCAGAGCGCCGCGATATCGGCAAGCATCACTACCATCATGATGAGCAGCGGCTTAATCGGCTCTCCGCTGGCGCGGAAGACGGCCCCTGCAATGATGAGCACATAGTTCGGACCGAGAACAAACGCAAAGATACGGAGAAATTCCGAGGCGATTTCGCGTATTTCGGGCGGGAACCCGGCAGCTCTGATAATCTGCGCGCTCAGCGTGACGCAGACCACCATCAGAGCAGCAGCGACGCAACAGCCGAACACAAGGGCCTGACGTGCCACAACGAGCGCCTCGCCGAAATCGCCGGCCCCAACGGCACGGGAAACAATAGCCACGGTACCGATGCTGATGGCGTTTGCAAGAATGATTATCAGGAAATAGATCTGGCTCACAAAGCCCACTGCCGCTTGCACCTGCGGACTGATCAGGCCGGCTACATACACGTCCGCGAATCCGATCACGAAGTTGCAGATCATGATCAGAACCATCGGCCATGACATCTGCCAGATATTCTGCCAAAGGCTTCCGCTGGTGAGATTGAGTTGGTTTGTGCGGGCTTGCATAGGCGCCATAGAGCGGTTTATCTTTATTGTACCTGAAAAAGAGCCCGGCATTCCCGGTAATGTCATGAAGTATCTTTTTATTTACTTAGATGTGGGCTATCCGCTTCCAGGCGGGGTGCCTGAGTTTGCACGGCCCGCGAGCGCGGGCAAGGCCAAGTGACACGTGCAGCACGATTCTGCTTCATAACTATGCCTTCCTCTGCAATACAAGGGCTAATCAGCTCGTTTGGAAGCGGATGCCCACCACACCGACGGTTCTTCCGGTTTTATGAATAATATGGGGTAAAAGAGTAAAATAGGGCATGGAAGTAATGCAGCCTGCCGTGAATACCCTTCAACTGCTCATTACGCTGCTGGAGCGGCTCGGCATATTTGCCGTCGGATTCATCCTGCTGATGCAGTTCAATGCCTTCAAGCGCCTGATAACCGGAAAGGCCACGCGCTACGAAAAGCTGATCCTTTCGGTCCTGTTCGGTCTTTTCGGCATTGCGGGAACATATCTCGGGGTGCCGGTGCATGATGCCATAGCAAATTCGCGCGTTGTGGGCGTCGCGCTCGGGGGAATTCTCGGAGGACCGCTCGTCGGACTCTCTGCAGGGCTGATTGCAGGCGGTCATCGGTTTCTCATCGATGTCGGCGGTTTTACCGCAATCGCCTGTGCCTTAGCGACTATTGCGGAAGGCTTTGTCGGCAGCCTTCTTTATTATCGCCTCAAACAGGAGCGCTTTGATCCGAGAGCTGCGTTCTTCGTAGGCATCGCGGTCGAGATTCTACAGATGGCTATCATCCTTGCGATTGCGCGTCCATTCGACGCCGCCGCACAATTGGTCCAGGTCATCGCGGTGCCGATGATACTGGCCAATTCGATCGGCCTTGCGGGATTTGTGAAGCTCGTCGAGACGGTATCCAAGGAACAGGAACGCTTCGGCGCATACCAGGCTCAGACCGCGCTGAAGATAGCCCTTCGTACGCTTCCCTTTCTCCGTGCGGGCCTCACGCGGGAATCTGCACAAAAAACGGCCGAGATCATTCTCGAAATGACAGACCTCGATGCGGTAGCGCTTACGGATGAGACACAGATTCTGGCGCATGCCGGGGCGGCATCCGATCATCATGTCGCCCGGACCCCGCTGATGACCCAGGCAACACGCTCGGCGCTCACATCCGGGGAGATCACGATCCCCGCAACGAAACAGGAAATCGGCTGCAATCATCCGAAATGCGGGCTTGGTTCCGCCATCATCGTTCCACTCAAGAGAAATACCAAGGTCATCGGAACCCTTAAACTCTATCGGTTAAAAGAGCAGCGCATCAGCCCGCTCGATCTCGAGCTCGCAAACGGGCTCGCACACCTCTTTTCGAACCAGCTCGAACTGGCGGAGCTCGATAACCAGAAGAAGCTGGCTCAGGACGCCGAGATACGCGCTCTCCAGGCGCAGATCAATCCCCACTTCCTCTTCAACACCCTGAACACCATCCGCAGCTACATGCGCACCGATGTTGAAACCGCACGAGACCTCATGGTGAAGCTCGCCGCGTTTCTCCGCAAGAACATCAATCCGGGCTCCGATTCCTTGCCGCTCGCAACCGAAATCGAACATTGCCGGACCTATCTCGAAATCGAAGCGGCCCGCTTCGATGACCGGTTGAAGTCCGAATTCGATCTCGACACCGAAGCGATGGATATTGCAGTGCCGCCGCTTATTTTGCAGCCGATTGTCGAAAATGCCATTAAACATGGTATTCTTCCCCGCGAGACCGGCGGCACCGTTGTCGTCTCTGCGTTGCGTGATAACGGAGCCGTGAAGATCAGCATATCGGATGACGGCATCGGCATGACGGCGCATACACTGCAATCGCTGTTCAGGACGCCGCATTACGACAACGACAACAGCCGCAAAGAGCAGGAGGGAGCCGGCATAGCACTCAGGAACATCAACTCGCGGCTCGTTGCCCGGTATGGGCCGGAACACGGGCTCAGAGTGGTCAGTAAGCCCGAGGAGGGAACAGTGGTGGCATTCTCCATCCCGGCAACTTCATCATGACGTTACGTGCCTGCATAATAGACGATGAAGCGCCCGCCCGGCGGGAGCTCAAGTTCCTGCTCGATCAGATCGGCGACGTCGAGGTTGTCTGCGAAGCCGGCAACGGTACGCTAGGCCTGAAGAAAGTCCGCGAGAACAATCCCGACGTGGTGTTCCTCGATATCAACATGCCCGGCCTCAACGGGCTGGAGCTGTCGCAGATCCTTGCCGATCTGCCGACGCGGCCGCTGATCGTTTTTGCAACGGCCTATGAACAATATGCGCTTCAGGCGTTCGATGTCAGTGCATTCGATTACATCCTCAAACCGTTTGAGATCGAACGGCTGCAGAAGACGTTTGCGAAGATTCGCCGGACCCTGCATCAGCCCGCCTCAGCGGATCAGCTTGCCGCGCCTGCGGAAGCGGCACGCATCCTGAAGATTCCTGCATACAAAAACGATCGGATTATCCCGTTGGCGCCCGAAAAGATACTCTGTGCCCGCGCGGTCGAGGGCGATGTTATCATTCAGACCTTCGACGGGCAGTTCCTGACAAAGTCGACGCTGAATGAATTGGAACAGAAGCTTGTCCCGCACGGCTTTATCAGGACACATCGCAGCTCGCTCGTTAATTTGCAGCATATCGCCGAGATCATTCCGTGGTTCAACGGAAGCTATAAACTAATTTTGGGCGACAAGCAAAAGACAGAGATTCTGGTAAGCCGGTACAACGCGAAGGAATTAAAAAAACATCTCGATCTATAAAACCATTCATCACTAATTTTCTACCATTCATCTCATCTTTTCTACCATTCGTACAATCTAACTTCGCTTTATCCGCAACACGCGTTAAACTGAATTACTAAATAATTTAGTAGCTGCACCAATGTTTTCTTTTTTTCGCACGTTACAGGTATTGAGGGATTTTAAGGCCCCCTCCCCCTCTCTCCTTTATTAATGGGGAGCTCTCCTTCCTGCTCCCCGACTTTTTTTCCTCTTATGGCCCCAAGAAGTCCTTAGCCGCGCACCAGCCCACAGGCCGCATCATAATTCACTTCGATCGTTTGACAGAAAGCCGTGCGGTCAGATTTCCAGGTGTATCTGGCACTTCTTGGCGCACGTCTTGACGCATGCTGCACAGCCGATGCAGTCCTCCGGATGGGCAACCGACATAACCTTATTTCCCATGTCATCGCCGAACTCGTCCTCCCCCTCGAAAGGCTTCTCAATCAACTGAAGGACATTGCGGCTGCACACCTTGTAGCAGCGTCCGCAGCCGATGCATTTGTGAATATCTATCGAGTCCAGAAAGCGCGGAATCCACTCGGTTCCGCCGCGGGTCTTCCCTGTGATAGTCGCCATGGGATTAGGTCCTCCTCTTGTTTTCAGGCCGATGGCCATCTTTCGTCCCCGCGGGGAGGTCCCGGCACTTGCCCCGGATGCCGGGAACCCGCAGGCTGCTACGCTATCGCTTCGCCGCCGGTTTCACCCGTCCGGACGCGAACAGCGGTACCGATGGAGCTGACAAAAATCTTGCCGTCGCCCCGCATCCCGGTCGAATTCACCCTGATGATTGCCTTGACAACCTTGGTCACCACATCATCGGGGACGACAATCGTCAGGTATCGCTTCGGGACATAGAGCGCCGCCTTCGGAAGCGAATGCTCGACAGCATAGGTCGATGGCGTCGGAGTAAGCTTCACCGCCGTGCAGAACTGATCCGGCAATTCCGAATCCATCTCCGCACACATCGCGCCCTTCTGCTTGCCGCGCCCTTCGACGCTTTGAATACTCATTGACGGGTAGCCGAGTTCATCCAGTGCGCTCTTCGTCTCGGGAAGCTTATCCCGCCGGATAATTGCGGTAATTTCTTTCATGGCTAGAGACCCTCCTCTCCCGTTCTAATCGTATAAGCCGTGTCCACAGGGCTGACAAATATCTTGCCGTCGCCGATGAAACCGGTCCTCGACTTGTCCTGAATCACCTTGATCACCTTGTCCACGTCGCCGTCGTCCACCACCGTCATGAGAAGGGTCTTCGGCAGCTCGTCATAATGCACAGGTCCGACCTGCAGCCCTTTTTGCTTCCCGCGCCCGAAGACCGGCATCTTGGTCAGCGACGGGAATCCCGAGCCCTCCAGCGCAAGCACAACCTCCTGCTCTTTTTCCGGCCGTATGAATGCCCGTATCATCTTCATAATCCATTCCTCCTTGATATATCAGCCCATTCCGACTGAAAGGGCTTTTGCGTCGCGTGTGCGAATTGCATTTCTTCTCTGGGCCAGTTTGTTCGCCATCCTACTGATTGAGCACCTTTCTCAGCCATGGCGGAGGAGATGTTCGCACCGTTTCGAGCAGCTTGTCGAGCGACTCCTGAATGGTCACGACATCTTTGACCTTGATAGGCATAATTCCCTTCTTGATAAGCCGCGCGGCGGACGGCCCGCCGATTTCAGTCAAGTAGATGATCTTGCAATCAGCAAGTCGTTCGACTTTGTCCTCCACCCTGTCGTCATGGATCTGCCCCATGCCGCGCGTTTCAACCACCGTTTGATCGATTCCGTCTGCAAATCTTCTTTGTTCCACGAACATAAATGCATCTACGGTCATGTCATAGATAGCGAACATCCCTGCACGGCCGAAGTGCTCATCCACATGAATGCCGTCCGTAGTCGCAAATCCAACTTTCATTTCAACACCTCCTCTGCTTCAGTGTCTGCCCATGAGCAGATTGCCGATTTCATTGACCAGCGTGAGTGCACCGCGGTAGCCGATTGACACCCGCACGGCGCCTCCCAGTTGCTTATGGCACGGAAAGCCAGTCCGGAGCAGCGGGGATTTCCTCTCCTCTGCAATGAGCTCGCCATGTGCATTCGTTACTATCAAATCACACGCCGGCAGTTCCGTCATATCGCCGATGACGACTTCATGCGCCTCGATGTGTACCAGCGAAGCGGCCTGTTCAGGAACAACGGCGCAAATAACGGAAGCGCCCATATCGGCAATCGCCCGTGACAGGGCTACCGCGTGGTCAGGCTCCAGGCCGAGCGCCAGTCGCTTGCCGCCGAAGTAGTAATGCGCATCGCGCATGCCGTCGACCAGTATCCTTCTTTCCCTCGCGAAACGGGACGGGATCGGCCGGTTCCCGAGCACAGACAGCACCTCGAGGAATGCATCAACCTCGCCGATATCCGAAAGGCCGTGAAATACCCGATAATTGATGCCGCAGCATTCGGCAAGAATCTTAGCAGCTGGTTCCAGGCTCGATCCGATCACGATGCTGAAAAGGGCCGAAGGAAGTCCCATCAGTTCGTCGCGAGACGTTCCGCCGAGCGCAAGCGCGGAGACACCTTCCCTGCTGCCGTCGAGGGCGCTCAGGTCGGGAACGAATAACGGCCTCAGCCCGAATGCTTCGATCATGTCGCGCACTTCATGAATATCCGCCGGAGTAAGATGCATGCCGGCAAAGATCGCAACCGTATCAGCTGTCAGCCCGACGGCTTCCCGTCGCGGCGACAAAGCAATTACGGACTCAGCCAGTGCCTTCACAGCCGCAGCGTAGCCTTGCTCCATGCCGTCCGCAAAGTCGGGCGTCGGGACATGAACGAAAAGAGTTTGCGAAAAGAGCGCCCTCAGTTCCCTGACGGATGCCGAGACATCGTCGCCCTTCACCTCTGCAAGACCGGTAGTCAGAATGCCGACGACTGCCGGATTGTTCTTCTCAACAGCTGTCTTAGCCGCAGCAATGAGCCGATCTTCGCTGCCCATTACCACATCCTCGACAAACAGCTTCGAACTCAGCAGGGCAATCGGCTCCCGATAGTGGTTTGTTACGAGCACCTTGCCGAGAAACGTGCAGCCCTGGGCACCATGGAGAATCGGCATCGCGCGGTCGAGTCCCTGGAAGGCAACCGCAGCGCCGAGCGCCGGTGAATGTTTCAGCGGATCCATGCTCAGCGCGCCTTTTCGATTGATGATGTTCGGCGCCGCCTTTCTTTCCGGTCGACCGCCTGTTTTCGCGGCCTCCGGAAGATGGCGCTCATAGAATCGAACGCTATTGCTCAGATCAGCTGCAATATTCACCAGGCCTGCATAGCCTGCATAGGCTGCGTGCCGTTCCTGATTGACATCAATGAACGGATAGCCTTCCTTCACCGCCAGATATTTGTTCCGCCCTCCGGCGACGAGCATGTCGGCCTTGTGAGCGCGAAGGAGGTTCAGGAGGTTTTTCGGTGCCACGTCTTCGACAAGCATCGCATCCGCCCCGAGGATAGCCCGCATCTTCTCCTCATCTTCGTGCGTACTCTTCTTGGTACCAACAGCTGCGATCTCGATGCCGAGGTCCATCAACGCTGAGATGAACGACCAGCTTTTTACGCCACCTGTGTAAAGCACCGCCTTTTTGCCGCGCAGATGAGCATATGGCTCTAGGCGTTCCATCAGACGCCTCTCTTCGTCGGCAATGACTGTTTCAGTGCGTTGGATGAGATTCGCGCCGTCCGCCGCTTTCGTCTTTCGCAATGTTCCGCTGATGGCCCGCAACGCCTTTGCCATCTCGGTCTTTCCGAAGAAGGAGACTTCTACAAAGGGGATACCGTAACGCGCCTCCATTTCTTTCGCGACGTTGATGAGCGCACGGCTGCAGACAACCACATTCAGCTTTGCGCGATGCGCCCAGGTTATTTCCTCAAATGAGGCATCGCCGGTCATATGCGAGAGCACCCGAAGCCCGGCAGCTTTCAGCACCGGTTCGACCAGCCAGAGATCGCCCGAAATGTTATATTCGCCGATCAGATTGATGTCCGTATCGGTTATATAAGGCGGTTCTCCGGTGCCGATGACATGCTCCAGAAGCACCTCGCCCGCAATACGGTTGCCAAGATTCTTCGGACCGACGAAGCCGGGGGCATGCACCGGAATTACACGGATGCCGAGTTCGGTTTCCGCCTTCCTGCACACGGCGTTGATATCTTCCCCGATTAATCCGCTCACGCAGGTCGCGTGGACAAATATCGCCTTGGGATGCACCTTTTCATGAGTATTGCGGATCGAGTCGAGCAGTTTCTCCTCGCAGCCGTAAACGATATCCATTTCGTTCATGTCCGTGGTAAAGCCGCGCCGATGCAGAGCTCCCTGCTCCGAGAGCGTGCCGCGTCCTTCCCACGAATTGCCGCAGCATGATATGGGGCCATGTACCAGGTGGGCGGCATCAGCTACAGGCTGAAGGACAATCATCGCCCCGTCGAATGCGCACGACTCGCCGCCGCGCGAGCGACAGACCTTATCGCCGGTTCCGGGCTCGCAACCGCCCTGCAAAAGCTTGTCCATATTGGCCGTCATCATTGCCGCCTCCTTTCCTTTATGCTTCGTTTTCAAGCATCGCAGGATTCAACCTGCACCTTTGCTTTTTTGATTTCGATCTATCTGATTACATCAAAACTCGTCGTATCTATCGTCGAGCGATCCAACTCGTCGAGGATCGTGTTGACGATTGTCGTAACGATGTTCAGCGCGCCCTGATAGCCGATAATCGGATACCTGTGAAGGTGGTGCCTATCGAACAGCGGGAACCCGAAGCGGATGAGCGGCGTCTTCGTGTCGCGCCAGAGGAATTTTGCGTACGAATTCCCGATCAGCAGATCGACAGGCTCCGTAAACATCAAGGAACGCAGATGCCACATATCCCTGTTAATATAGACCTTCGCATTCGCCCCATACGGACTCGTCGCAAGCAGCGCCTCCATGTCTTCCTGAAACACCTTGTCGCCGTTCGTGCAGACGATATGAACCGGCTCGCCGCCCATTTCCAGGAGAATGCTCACCAAGCCCATCAGGGTATCGGGATCGCCGACCAGTGCGAAGCGCTTGCCATGCACATAGGGATGCGAATCGATCATGGCGTCGACGACGCGGCCCCGCTCATCCTCGAGCTCCTGCGGAACAGCTTTCCCAGTTATTTTGCTCAATTCATCCAGAAACTCATCAGTGTTGCGTATGCCTATCGGAGTCTTGACCAGGAACTTCTGGTTCCACTCTTTTCTTAAATATTCCGTCGTCTTTGCAGTCGAGTACTTCTGCAGCAACACCGTCGCCGAGGCGTTAATCGAGTCCTTCGCATCCTCGATTGTCGTCAGGCCGCGGTAAAGTTTTGCCACGCCGGTATTCGGCGCGTCAAGGGAATCGCTCACGTCCGAGAGAACGGTGAACTTGACGCCCATCAGATTCAGCATTCTCTTTATCTCCCGATAGTCGCCGATATACGGGTCAAACCCCATAACTACATTCACCTTGCCGTTCGGCTCGCCGCCTTCTCCTGCGGTCAGCTTCGACAAGATCCCCTTCATCATGTTGTCGTAGCCGGTAATATGCGAGCCCACAAAACTCGGCGTATTCGCGAACGGCGTCAGCAGATCCGACGGAATGACACCCTTATCCTTCGCATTTTTGATATACGCATTCAGATCGTCACCGATGACTTCAGCGATACAGCTCGTAAAGATCGCCATCATCTTGGGCTTGTAAAGTGCGTATGCATTTTCGAGACCTTCCGTCAGGTTATTAACACCGCCGAACACAGCCGCATCCTCAGTCATTGAGCTTGACACTCCCTGGACCGGCTCCTTGAAGTGGCGGTTGAGATGACTGCGGAAATACGCCATGCACCCCTGTGCTCCCTGCAGAAAAGGCAGCGTATTCTCGAATCCGAGCGTGGCGTATAAGGCTCCGAGGGGCTGGCACGCCTTTGCCGGATTGATCTTGATGTGCGAGCGGGCGAAGTTCTTTTCCTTGTATTCCTCGGTCTTCGTCCATTCGGCAACCCGCGCAACCTCTTCGCGCGAGGGGCAGTTCTCAAACTCTCTTTTTCTTTCAAACTGTTCCTGATAATCCTGCTCCTTGAACAGTTCGCTATGATCTTTTATCTTGAGTGCAATCATGGTATCCTCCCGTTATTTTTCTAAGCGCTCTTCTTCCGGCGAATAAGGCTCCATGTCGGACTGTTGACGGTTGCATCCATGTCGCGGGCAAAGACCGC
>DATHDH010000203.1:0-13254 GCA_035319145.1 Dissulfurispiraceae bacterium
ATTACCGAGATCGCGAACAGGACCAATCTTCTCGCCCTCAATGCCTCGATCGAGGCAGCTCGCGCGGGAGAACAGGGCAAAGGATTTGTCGTCATCGCCGAAGAAATTCGCAACCTCTCCGAGCGCTCGGCAAAGTCGACCAAACAGATTGCGGAAGTCATCAGCGCCATTCAGGGCGAAGCGGCAGGGGTCACAAAACACCTTGAAGAAGAGACCAATCTCGTTGAGATGGAGACAAAGATGGCTGCTGACACGGGCGCCATTTTCAGCGAAATAGACGCCGTCATCAAACAGATTGAGGCACTGACATCAGAGATCGACGCTTCGACTGAAGAGCAGCGAGAATTGACCGGCAAGGTTGAGACGTCGATGCATGAAGTCCAGAGGGTGTCGAGGGATGTCCTGAGCGTTGTTAATGACCTGTCTTCTATTGCATCGTCGCTTGCGGCGACATCTCAGTCCCTGGCAAAATCGACCAGCAGATTCAGGTTTTAGCCCTTATCCTTGCGCCGTCGGGAAATGGCGCGCAAAGACCGCCTTCAGCGAATTCTCGTCGAACGGTTTGACGAGGAAGTCGTCTGCGCCGGTGTCAAGCGCCATTTGTCGGTGTTTTTCGGTGCCTCTGGACGTGAGAACCACTATCGGGATGCTCCTGAGGTACTCTACGGCGCGAACCCGCCGGATGAGCTCATAGCCATGCATTATCGGCATTTCAAGGTCCGTAACGATAAGGGAGATCTCATTTACATGAAGAATATTCAGCGCCTCGTGACCGTTCGCAGCGGTAACCGGCTGCAGCCCCAGGTTCTGGACGAAATTGGCAACATACTTCCGGACGCTCAGTGAATCATCGACAATCAGCACCTTCGGAAGTTCCGTTTCGGCGGGCTGAGGCATGAGGTTCGGCTCCGGCTTGACGTCTGTTTCGAACAGTGCCGTCGGGTTCAAGACAAACCTTACCCTTCCGTCTCCCGAAATGGTAATGCCTGAATACATCGACAGACCGTCAAGGAACTCGTTCAGCGGCTTTATGACCGTCTCTTCCTGACCGATTATTTCGTCGACGATAAGACCGACACGCTTGTCGGATATGTTGCAAATGACGACATATTTATTTATCCGATCTTCAAGCTTGGCGGCGCCGAAGAAGTCCATGAGGCTCTTCAGAAGAATTTTTCTGCCCCGATAAACAATCGATCCATGCCCGGATTCAAGGCCATCCATGATATCAAGCAGCGTCACCTCTTCCATCAGCGTGACCGGAATGGCGAATTCCGCACCGCCGCTCTTGAATACGACCACATTGGAAATGGCGAGTGTCGTCGGCACATGCATCTTGAATACCGTATACTTCCCTTCTTCCGAATCGACATCGATAATTCCGCTGAGGTCCGCAACCTGACGACGTACCGCGGTCATGCCGATGCCGCGTCCGGATGTCTGGTCTGCAGATTCCTTTGTCGAAATGCCGGCCTGGAAGATGAGGGCAAGCAATTCCTGCTTGGAGACCTCTTCGGACTCTTTCAATATTCCCTGCCGAATCGCCTGCTCTTTCAATCGCTCCGTGTCGATACCGCGCCCGTCGTCACGCACTTGAATGGCGATAATATTCCCTTCGCGGGATGCCGAAAGTACTATTTCCCCCTGTTCAGGCTTGCCCTTCTGGAGGCGCTCCGCAGGGAGTTCAATCCCGTGCGCAATTGCGTTTCTGATGATATGCATCAGCGGGTCGAACAGATGCTCGAAAACGACCCGGTCTATTTTGGTATCGCCTCCGTGGATCCGCAGTTCCGCCTGTCTTCCGTTTGCCTTGGCCATTTCTCTGACAGCCTTGCGAAAACGCTGGAAAAGTCTGTCGACGGGCAGCATACGGGCTTCAGAGATATCGGCCCGCAGTTCTCGGACATCGCGATCCATCGAACGCACGTCCTGGGCATACATGTCGTACTGATTGGACAGCTCCTTCAACCCTTCCTGGATATCGTTCGTTATCTCCTGCAACTTTCGCGCAAATATATTGCTCTCGTCATAGCTGTCGAATTCAAGCTCTCCGAACCCGGCAAAGAAACGGTCCGTAGAACGCTCGGGCGACTGTTGCTCATATGAATAGGCATGACGGTCCGAGTATTCGCCGACCTCGCGAACGAGGCGGTCGCCCGCAAACGTTATTTCTTCAATAACGTCCTGTGCGGTACGGGTTCGCTGCACCAGGTAATTCTTCCGGATGGTGATCTCGCCGATCAGATTAAGCATCGCCTCAATCTTCTGGACATCAATACGGATAAAGTTGCCGTAATAGAGATCGCCCTCTTCCGACATCCGACGTCGTTCGATCGACGGCCCTCCAGCCATGGCAGGAACACATTGCGGCGCCGGGGCTGCCGCTTGCTGAGAAGGGATACTCTCTGTTGTCTCCTTCTGCTCCTTCACAGCGAGCTCACGCGCCAGAAACTCATCGGCAGTTTTGATGATCTCCGTGGCCGCGGTGGAAGGTTCGGGTATCTTACCCGGAAGGTCAGAGATAAGGGAGGCAATAACATCGAACATCGACGAAAGCACCGATATGGTTTTGTCCGAAAGCGCAATGCGGTGTTCCATCAATGCTTCGAGGATATCTTCCATTTTGTGGGCGACAGAACTCGTGACATCCAGCTTGACGATTGCGGCCGATCCCTTCAAGGTGTGGGCCGCGCGGAACAGGTCTTCAACTATCGGCAGGTTGTCGGTATGCGGCTGCAGTTCCTTAAGGCCTTTGTGCAGGGCTGCGAGGTGCTCTCCGGCCTCCAGGAGGAAGTACTCGAGCAGTTCGGATTCACGCATATCTGCGTTTAGCTGGTACCCTTGACGCGGTATGTCTCGAAAAATTTCTTGACGTCGATGAGATCGTCGACAGCCATATCCGCATCAAACGTCACAAAAAAAGGCGACGATTCGGAAAGAAAGCCTATACTTTCCTTATCAACGTCGACCACAAGCAGCTTCGGATTCTGATAGGCAGGTTTTTCTATCGGGTAAATCTTCGAAAGGTCTACAGCAGGAATTATCTTGCCGCGCAACGGAAGCGCTCCGTACAGATACACCGGGGCTCCGGGTATCGGGAATATGCGCGAGATTTCGACCACTTCGCGCACTGCGTCAGCTGGAATAAGGAACTCTTTTTCGCTGACATTGAACACGCAGTATGTCTTTTCAACCGTCGGCTTGCCTTCGCGTTCTTCATTCATCGGCTTAAACACCTGCTGACCGCAAACAGCAAATCTGAAGCATCGCAGGGTTTCGTCAAGTAAACATCTGCCCCCTGTTTTTCTCCCCAGACGCGGTCACTTTCCTGATTTTTTGATGTCAGCATGATTACGGGGATGTTTTTCAGCCGTTCGTCATGCTTAATCTCCCGGCAGAGCTGAAATCCGTTCTTTTTCGGCATCACAACGTCCAGAATAACGAGATCAAAGGCCTCGGTCTTCACGAATCGCTCAGCCTCCTCTCCATCGGTCGCTACGGTGAGCTTATGCCCTTTTGCCCCGAGCACCGACTCCAGAAAACGGACATCGGTCGGGCTGTCGTCCGCTATAAGAATATGCGCCACAACACTGCCCCCTTATCCGAGAGTGCCAATGATCCTCAGCTGCAACAAAGTGTAAATAGCCTTCTCGGCAGCAGCATCTCCACCTGCCCAATTGACGACATCGGCCACCGTCTTCTTGCCGTCGATACCGCTCAGAACCGAACGTTCGGCCTCGCCAAGGGCATAGGTACCGACCACGGCCTCATTTGCAGTGCGCGTCAGCACCGCCGTTTTCTCCACGCAATCCGCAAAGGTCTCATCCGGCACCTTCCGCAACACCGCCGGCAACAGCTCCGCCCGGCTCAGCCGCAGCGGAACGGAGAGAGCAGCTTCGGAAAGCGGGGAACTATCAAAAGAAAAGGCCCCTTCATCAGCCTCCAATAACCGTCCAACGGCATCCAGCAGCACCTCGCGAATTGCCGCCACATCCGCACCGCTCTTGATTTCTACGCCTTTCTTAATACCCTCAAAAGAGCTCATCGATGCACCGATTGCCTTGCCGCGCTCAAAGAACAGCTCCATGCTCGACGTTGCCAGAAATGCAAAAAGCTTACCGCTCATTCCCGCACCCTCAATCGTTGCCAGCACGTCGCAGATGGTCAGCACGCCGAATCTTCCCGAAAAGATGATAGCCTCGTCGCGCACGATGCCCGATTGTTTCAGAATATTCTCAACACTCTTCTGTACGATAAAAGGCAGCTTCCTTTCGAGATACTCCGTTACATCAGCGGATGGCATGACCGCTTCCGCGATTGGTTCCGTCTCCTTCTCTTTTACCTCGGCGACGACCGCGACATGCTCCTCTTTCTTCGGCTCGGACGCATGGGAAACGGCATAAATACTGGCAATCGCAGCACCGGCAGCAGCGAGACCTCCTGTTGCTACCGCAGCTGAGGGCATCTCGATATGCCGTGTCTCGGCCACGGGTTCTCTCGGCATCTCAGGCGCGGAAACCGGGGACGTTTCTTTTACGTGCTCATACTCACCAGACGGCGATTCCGCCTCCCGGGAAGGAGCGGCAATCTCATCATGCCCTGTTTCCAACTCAAGAACGCTGGATTCTTCAGCAAAGACATCGGTTACCGGAGCCTCTTCATGCGAAGTGATTTCTTCAGGCTCTATCAGCGGCTGAGCCGGAGGCTCCTCAGCAAAGGCGCTTGCATCAAATGCAACCGGCAATTCATGCTCCAGTGCCGGGAATTCCTCCTCTCTTTCGTGAGGAAAGGGAAACGGTGCACCTTCCACAGCAGGGGTCTCCGGAAGCTCAGGGACGACTAGATCCGACCCGACAGCCGCATGATCCGCGCCGAACGCAAACGGAACTGCGACGGAAGGCTCAACGTCAAAGGGAACGGGTGGTTCAATGGAGGTTGTTTCTTTCGCAGCCTCCCGACCGCTCTGAACAATCGAATTGACTTTATCGACCAGCGCCTCTGATTTAAACGGCTTGATAAAATAATCGGACACCGCAAAACGTTCCGAAAACTTGCGGCCGACATCGTCACCCTTGGCAGTGATAAGAATTATCGGAATATCTTTCAAAAGCTGGTTCTCGCGAACAAGCTGACAAAACTGGTAGCCGCTCATGCGGGGCATGATGAAATCGACAAGAATTACCTCGGGAACCAATTCCTCCGCCAGCCGCAGGCCGTCTTCCCCGTTCTCCGCAGTAACGACCTGATAGCCCTCATCCGCCAGCGCCATCTCCGCCAGCTTCCTGACGATCGGGCTATCGTCGATAACCAGCACTTTCCCTTTGTCCATTCTTCTCTCCTCGCACCCCTTCTTCCCATGTTTACATGAGTTGGATTCTTACTTCATCCAACGCCATTTTTCTCTATTTACGGCTATAGGTATATTACGAATGCACAACTATAGCACTGAAGAAAAGCGCCTGTCAATCAAGCAGATGGCATCGAGCGAAGTTCCAAAGAGGGGAATACTTCTATCGATTTCAGCCAGTGATCCGGCGGGTCGGCTGCCGGACCACAAAGGGCCGACGCCACGCCGACACCGCTCGAACCCGCATTTGCAAGCTCAGCGCACCGCTCGGGAGTAATGCCCCCTATGGCTATTATCGGTATCGTTACAATCTCCTTGAGCTCAGCCAGCGCTTCAACGCCCCTCGGAGGGCCTGCATTCTTTGTTGTCGTGGGATAAACGGGGCCGGCGCCGATATAATCGGCGCCGGCGGCAACAGCCTGCAATGCTTCATCTTTGCTGTGCGTAGATACACCGATAACGCCATGCCGGAATACTTTCCGCGCGGCGCGGATGGGTAGGTCTTCTTGTCCGAGGTGCAGTCCGTCAGCACGAACGGCAGCGGCAATGTCGGCATGATCATTTACGGTAAAAAAAGCCCCATATTCGAATGTAAGGGCCCGGATCAGTTCGGCATTTTTGAACAGGTCACGCCGCCGGCTCGTCTTGTCGCGATACTGAATCCAGAGGATGCCTGCAGCGAGAAAGTTCCGCAAGCGATCTGACCCACCGCTGAAATCGGTCAGAAAACAGAGGGGGCTGACAGTTCGTTGTGCCGACATGCGGGAGCGATGACGCCTTGTCTAGTCGGAATCGGGCTTTTCTTGGTGCATAATGCGGTCGACAAATGAGGTATTGACCGAACCCTTCAGGAAGTCGGGGTGCTGGAAAATTCTCCTGAAAAACGGGATGGTCGTCCTGATGCCCTCCACATGAAACTCATCAAGGCAGCGCCTCATGCGGACAATCGCCTCCTCGCGAGTCTTCGCATGAACAATGACTTTGGCTATCATCGAGTCGTAATACGGCGGCACCGTCCACCCCGTATACGCGCAGGTATCTACTCTGACGCCGGGACCGCCGGGGAGTGTGAACACCGAAAGCTTGCCGGGGCATGGAACGAAACGCTCCGGGTCTTCGGCATTAATACGGACCTCAATGGCATGCCCCGCAGGCTTGACCTGATTCTGTCGAATCGTCAGCGGCAGGCCTGCCGCTATTTTTATCTGCTCCTTGACGAGATCAACGCCGTAGACCTCTTCAGTAACGGGATGTTCTACCTGAATGCGGGTATTAATCTCCATGAAATAGATATTCTGCTCGTCGTCCACAATGAACTCGATGGTCCCCGCATTGCGGTATTTGAGGGCTTTGGCGGCTTTTACGGCATATTCACCGATGCGCTTGCGGAACTTCTCCGTTGCGATGGGAGAAGGGGACTCCTCGATAAGTTTCTGATGACGGCGCTGCACCGAGCAGTCGCGCTCGCCGAGATGAACAACATTCCCCTTTGAATCGCCAAGAATTTGAACCTCTATGTGGCGGATTGAAGGGAGATATTTCTCAACATACAGTTCGCCGTTGCCGAAGGCGGCAAATGCCTCGCGTTGCGCCATCATGAAAGCCTGCGGCAGCTCCTGTTCCTCGCGGACAATGCGCATCCCCCTGCCTCCGCCGCCCGCGGATGCCTTCACGATGACAGGGAAACCAATCTTCTTCGCTGTCTTCAGCGCCGCCTCTTCCGAGCTGACGGGGCCGTCGCTCCCCGGCACCACGGGGATACCCTTGCGCTTCATTGTTTGACGAGCTTTCGCCTTGTCTCCGCCGATTCTAATCGTGTCGGCCGTCGGACCGATAAACGTTATGCCCGACGTCGCACAAGCCTCAGCAAAATGCTGATTCTCGGAAAGGAACCCATAGCCGGGATGAATGGCCTCGGCATCAACTATATCGGCCGCACTAATGATTGCAGGGATATGCAAATAGCTTTGCGCGGGACTTGCCGGCCCGATACAGACGGCTTCGTCGGCAAGCTGCACATGCCGTGCATCCTTCTCCACATCGGCATAAACCACGGCAGTCTTGATGCCGAGCTCCTTGCATGCGCGGATAACTCGGATGGCTATTTCGCCGCGATTGGCAATCAGAATCTTTTTGAACAGTTCCATGGGTTAAGCCGGCTCTATGAGAAAGAGCGGCTGCCCGTATTCGACCGGACTGCCGTTGTCTACCAGAATTTTGGCGACAACGCCTTCGACATCGCTCTCGATTTCATTCATCAGCTTCATCGCCTCGATAATGCAGAGAACCTGCCCTTTTTTCACCTTCGAGCCGACCTCCACAAATGCCGATGACTCCGGAGAGGCCGCCCGATAGAAGGTGCCGACAATCGGGGAGGCGATCGTCGCGTGATGAACGGGGCAGACAGGTTCCGCAACCACGGGAGCCGCCCCTGCCGGAGTTGCCGGCAAATGAGCCGTCGGCACGGATGATAGAGCGTATGCGCCTCTCCGAATCTTGAGCTTAATGCCTTCTTTTTCTATCTGAATTTCGGTGACATCGGTTTCCTTCAACAACTCCATCAACCCTTTTATCTCGTCCAGTTCCATGCATTCCTCCCTGATGATACCTGCTGCTTGCTCCCTCAAGAGGAGCGCAAGCGCTGCGCACAACTACAGGAGTTACTTGACCTTCTCGATATACTCGTCCGTCCGCGTATCTATTTTCAGGATATCGCCGATCTGGATATGAAACGGGACCTTCACCACAAGGCCGGTCTCCATCTTTGCCGGTTTCGTCGACCCCGATGCCGTATCGCCGCGGAACGACGGTTCCGTGTCGGCAACGGCCAGCTCGACAAACATCGGCGCTTCCACCGTCATCGGCTCTCCGTTATAGGTCAGAAGAGAAACAATCATATTGTCCTTAATGTAAAGCTTGGCATGCCCGATCTGCTCATTCGTCAGCGGGATCTGCTCGTATGATTCCATATCCATAAAGTAGTTCAGGCCGTCTTGTTCGTAAAGATACTGCATCTGCCGTTGTTCCAACGCGGGCTGTTCGAATTTTTCGCCGGAGCGGAACGTATCTTCCAGCACTGCACCCGTCCGCATGCTCTTGAGCTTTGTACGCACTACCGCGCCTCCGCGGCCTACCTTCGAGTGCTGGAAATCAACGATCTCGAACGGCTCACCTTTGTATTCGATTTTTGCTCCCTTTCTGAAATCAGCGGTCGATATCACGAAACTCCTCCTTCTGCTTCCCTGCTTAGTGTCGTCAGGATCGAGACCGTGTCGTCTTTCACCAGAACAATGTCTTCAATTCGCACACCGCCCACGCCCGGCAGATAAATGCCCGGCTCAACGGTAAAAACCATTCCGTTCCGGACCTTTTCACCCCTTGCCCATGAAACAAACGGGTATTCATGGACATCGAGACCGACACCGTGGCCGAGGCTATGGCCGAAAAAATCGCCGTATCCAGCCGTTCGGATGATGCCGCGGGCGACTGCGTCAATCTCTTGCGTCTTTTTACCCACCCGTACCGACCGGATCGCCTCGAAACGGGCGCGATTAACAATATCATAAATCTCGCGTTTCTTTGGATCAGCACCCCCGCCGACCAGAATCGTCCGGGTCATGTCGGAAAAGTAACCGTCAGCCTCCCCGCCCCAATCGACGATTACGAGGTCTCCCGGCTCGATCTTTCGGTCGGTCGGATGCGCATGCGGCATCGACGAATTCGGCCCTGAGGCGACGATTATCTCGAACGGGATGCTTCTGCATCCCTGCTGCTTCAGCGCCGCTTCAAGCCGACGGGAGACCGCACTCTCCCGCATGCCGCTCCGAATCCATGGACGGATCACACGAAAGGCCTGTTCAGCCCGCAACGCGGCACGTTCGATGGCAGCGATTTCTTCGATATCCTTCACCGCACGCATCTTTTCGAAGACATTGCGAAGCGGCTTCAGTTCGAGGCCGAAGGAATTCAGGTGCTCATAAAATGCGTAGCTGATCGACGACTCGAACCCAAGCGTTCGCACGGTATGCTGCCGGAGCAGTCTCCGCAGAAACGAGACACGCTTCCCCTTTTCAATAAGGATCTCGGCTCCGTTGACCTCATGTGCGGCCTGTTCCTGATAACGGAAGTCCGTCACGAAAACAGACGCCTTCCTCGTCAGGAGCAGAAAACCTGCCGAACCGGTAAAGCCGCTCAGATAGCGTACGTTCTTCAGGGCGGTTACAAGAATAGCATCGAGGCCTTTGGCCCCGAGTAACCGTCTGACCTGTCGAATGCGGGGAGGGGTAGTCAATGCGCATCAACCCCGACGGGCGACCTTGGCATCGAAAATTGCCGCGGCAACATCTTCCTTGCTGCAGATCGGCAATTCTTCTTCGTCATACCCGCCGTGATTATCAGGGAAGATGAAGGTTACTGCATTCGTGTCGGTTTCGAACCCGGCCCCGGGTGCCGACACATCGTTAAAGACAAGCATATCAGCGCCTTTGGCGGTCAGCTTCCGTCTCGCCCGATCGAGACGCGGACCGGTCTCTGCAGCAAAGCCGATCGTAAACGGCCGCTTCGGCAAGGCACAAACCGACGCGAGGATATCGGGAGTCTTTGCGAGCGATAGTGCCGCCAGGTCGGCCTTTTCCGCCTTTTCGCTGCTCGGAGCGACCGGAGAAAGGTCTGCGACGGCTGCGGCAAAAATCGCCAGGGTTGCCGTTTCTATCTGCTCCATAACCGCTGCATGCATTTCGGCGGCGGTTTCAACCCTGACAACGTCAATCCCGGCCGGGGTTGGGATGCAGACGGGGCCTGTTATGAGCGTAACTTTCGCACCGCGTCGGCGCGCAACACGGGCAATCGCATATCCCATCTTCCCCGACGAGCGATTTGAAAGAAAGCGGACGGGATCTATCGGTTCTCGCGTCGGTCCGGCAGTAATGACGACATGTTCTCCGACGAGGTCTTTTTGCGTGAGCGCGGTGCGCGTCTCTTCCAGAATGGTATCGATATCGGCCATCTTGCCAACGCCCTCTTCGCCGCATGCGAGAGAACCGCGTTGCGGGGGTATCTCCACGGCGCCGAGTGCGAGCAGCGACTGAAGGTTATTTCTGAAAACAGGGTTCTCGTACATGCGCCAGTTCATCGCCGGAGCGAGTAGAACGGGGCCGCGATAGACTAGAAATGCCGTACTCAGGAGATCGTCCGCTATCCCATGGGCAAACTTGCCTATGCTGTTGGCTGTTGCCGGGGCAACAAGAAAAAGATCGGCGCGGGCAGGCCCATCGATGTGTGAGAAAGGCTCCTCGAAAATACCGGACAACGCGGGACTCCCGCAGGCAAGTGAAATCGAAAGCGGAGTAATGAACTCCTTGGCAGCATCCGTCATAATTGCCCTGACCTCAACCCCTCCATCGCGAAGGCGGCGGATAAGGTCAATCGTCTTATATGCTGCCACGCTCCCGGTGATGCCGACAAGAACCGTTTTCCCTTTGATCATGGCCAATTACCGGATGGACCTTGGTTGATAAACCCGTATGCAAATTCGACGCGGGCGTCAGACCGACTCGTCGCCCTCGTCCGCGTCGGTGTCGTTGAACAGCTCGTCAAGCGCCCGTTCGGACGCTCCTTCACGTTCATGGAGGTATACTTTCAGGTCTTTCTCGAGTTCCGAGAGGTCGGCGATGCTGCTCTTGCGCTTCTCTTCAATGAGCTTCTTAAAGTCAATACGGCCCGCCTTCTCCAGAGCGACAGCAGCATCTTCGCCGGTCATAAACTTAATCTCGCCGCCGACCGTTTCCACCAAGGCCGTCGTCGTAACTTTTTTCGCCTTCCTGGAGACCTTTGGTTCGGCACCTACTGCAAGTTCGCGGGCACGCTGCGCCGCGATAACGGCAAGACGATATTTACTCTCTATCTTCTTCTTGTCGTATTCGATCGGAAGTGAAATAATGTTCATTACTGCTCCTCCTTCAAAAAACTTTCGGCCGCCCAGGCATGGGCAAAGTGCTCAACCCGAACCCGTTCGGCACGAACAACCGCACGGAGATCCTGGAGGGCCTCCGTAAGCGAGTCGTTAATTATAACATAATCATAAGCTATATAGCCTTGGATCTCCTCACGGGCTTTGTGAAGACGGCGCTCGATCACTTCGGGCGGGTCGCTCATGCGGCCTTCCAGACGTTTCCGGAGGACCTCCAAGGAAGGCGGCAGGATAAAAATGTGCACACTGGCAGGGAAATGTCTCCGAATCTGAGCCGCTCCCTGCACGTCGATGTCGAGGATAACGTCGGCCCCGGCATCGAGAATCTCCTGAATGCGCGCCTTGGACGTTCCGTAGTAATTGCCGTGGACCTCGGCCCATTCGACAAACGCTTCGCTCTCAATCATTCGCCGGAATGCATCGATGCTGATGAACGAGTAATGAATGCCGTCCCTTTCTCCCTGCCGAGGCGGACGGGTTGTATAGGACACCGACATTCTGACATCAGGCATTTCGGCCAGCAATTTGCCGCAAAGCGTAGACTTTCCCGCCCCGGATGGGGCCGACACTACAATGAGAGTTCCGACGCGCCGTTTCATGCCTCTCGTTTCTACTGAATGTTCATCGACTGCTCGCGCAGTTTGCCTATTGCGTTTTTCATTTCGATGGTAAGCTGAATGACTGCGGTCTCATCCGCCTTTGAGCCGATGGTGTTCACTTCCCGGTGCATCTCCTGGAGAAGGAAGTCGAGTCTGCGTCCTATTGATGTCTCTGCGGATCGCAATGCAGCCCGGTATTGATCGATATGGCTTCTCAGGCGCGCAAGCTCCTCCGTTATATCGCTGCGCTGGGCAATGAACGCGACTTCCTGCGCCAGCCTTGCCTCGTCGATTGCGATATCGCCGGCCAGTTCAGCAATTTTGGCGGTCATTTTCACGCGGAGCCGATCGACAACGCCGTCCGCGACCGACTGGAGTTTAAGATAGTCGGACTCGAATACGCCGACAATCCGCTCCAATTCTCCTGCAAGTGCAAAACCCTCCGTCTCTCGCATCGCACGCAGGCGAGAGATCGCCTCATCGAGCGCTGCAAACAGGGCATCCGTGTCATGCTCTGCTTCCGATTGCAGGAGCAGATCACGATATCCCGATAAGAACTCTATGCCGAGTACGCCCGGCAGCAAAAGATCGCGCTGCACGCTGGAAAAGGCTTCCAGCATGCCTTTTGCGAGGGCTCGGTTCACCGTCATCTTCGGTTGGCGCTGTTCGGTCAGGGTGATCATCACATCCACCTTGCCGCGCTGGAAGGCATCGCGAATGCGGTTGCGGATCCCTATTTCACACTGCATAAGCATTGACGGCATGCGCACGCCGATATCAAGTCCTTTCTGGTTGACTGAACGAATTTCGACCTTATACCCTGCCGTCTCCATCGCGCCATAACCCGTCATGCTTTGTATCATGCCTTTATCCCCCGCAGCTTCACTGTTTTGTTTCGTGATGATGCCCCTTTGAGGATTTCTACGTCGCTCTTGCGGACATCGAAATGGTCGGCCAACACCTCAACGAGCTGGGCATTCGCTTCACCATCCGCAGGCGGCGCTGTCAGCCTCACCGAAAGAACGCCGTTCTTCACACCGTCGACACCTTTTTTCGAGGATCGGGGCGTTACCTTCACGTCAATCAGAATGCCGTCGTTCGCTTGCCGGAAAGGGATATCCATTACGCCTGGTCCAGAATTTATAATATACGCCACCCGGGATGAACGTGACAACCACGAGAAGAAGCCCGCCGATTACATCGACGACGTAGTGATAGCGGCAATAGACTGTAGCCGCAACCAGAAGCACGACCGGGATCAGAAAGATCCTGAAAAGCCGCCGATCGAGCCGCCACGCGAGCACAAGCGCAGTCACGGCTATACCGGTATGACCGCTCGG
>DATHDH010000204.1:0-15607 GCA_035319145.1 Dissulfurispiraceae bacterium
ATGGATGGTTCGGCGTCTTCGATGGGGATTTCCCACATCCGGTCGAGGAGCCGGCCCTCATCGATCGCTTCTGCGCGGACTTCCCGGTGGAGCGTCTATGCAAACCCGGACTCTCGGTGGTCGTTCCCTATCCTGATTCCAGCATTACCGCGCTGCGCCTCATCTCTTCCGTGCTCGTCCATTATTTTTTTCCGATTATCGGAGGAGCACTGAGCGTTGAAATTGCACTGGATTCGCGCAGCATGGTTATTTCGCGGGAGTCTATCGACGCGCTCCTCCATCAGCTTTCGTTTGACCGGGCGAAGGTGACCAAGGAGAACCTCCTCGCGCTGTTTCAGATGTCCCGCTGGGCGCACGGCATAGCCGCGGAAAAACATATCCTTTTGAAGCGGCCGAATCAGGCCCGTGCCCCGGAATGGAACGAGGGACTTTTTGACGAGAAGGGCCTGGCATTGCTCAGAACCGCATTCGAAGAGGGCAAGCCGGTGGCTGTCAGGGTTCCGCTGCGGGTCCAAAGGCCGAAGTTCGAGCCGGAAGATACCTTTTTCTCGGTCTACGTGCAGCGCGATGATTCGCTGGATGTCCCCCAGGATTATTTTGTTCGCTCGGGGGTGACGATTGCCGGGGTGAAGTCTCTGCGCAAAAAGGGCGTACGTGCCATTGTCGTAATAGACGATATCGCGCTGTCGGCGCTGCTCGGCGATTCGGAAAACCCCGCCCATACGGAGTGGCAGGAGCGGTCGCCCAAATTCCGCGGCAAGTATGTGCGCGGCGCGTCATGCCTGCGGTTCGTCAAGAACAGCCCGCGCGAACTCGTCAGAATACTTACGACACCGGTACAGGGCAAAGACGATGTCCTGCTGAAAGATGTCTTTTCGCTGGGCCTGTCGGCCCATCCCGAGGCTGTCAGGACGCTGTATGGGTCGTCGCCTGCGGGCCGCGACAGAAACGGGTATGATGACCTGGCCTCTTCCCGACCCCGCTATCTTGTGGTCACCCCGATTGGATCAGGATTCCGCGTGGCGGGAAGCGGGACGAAAAACTGGCCGACTCGCCAGTTTGTGATCGACGTTGCGTATCTCATTCGCCGGGGAGACCCGTTTGCACGCTACTGTCCGCTCGATTTTGAGCTTGACCGGGAGCCGATTGCCGTGACGGCGGAAGAGGTGGTCGTTAACCGCATCGGCCGCAACCGCATCCAGGGCGAGATAATCGGCGACGACTTTGTACTTGAACTGGCCGGATTCGATCCGAACAGGGATCTCGTCGTGCGCGCGGAGCTTGTTGAAGGAAGCGGCGCATGATCAGGAAATTCAACTATACCGGGCGCAAGACAATCCCGCATAACCGCCTGTTCTTCACCGTATACGCCGACGCTGCGGGGCGGCTTTCTTTCAAAGCGACTCTGGATTTCGACACCCTTAACTTTCCGCCGGGTGCCGAGGTATTCATTGAGGTGTATCGGGGAACATCTCTTATGCGGTTTCCCTGTGGGACCGTAGAAGCACTTGAGCTTCCCGACCGCGAACCGTTGCCGCATATTCAGCCCGGCGGACTGCCGCTCTTTCGGGTGAAGGTCGTTCAGAAGGGAAGAATATTTGCCGCCGCAGATAAATTGATACCCCAGACGGAGTCGGGCGAGCGCGGCGATCATGTCTGCATGCTTCCGGTGGAGTTTGTGGAACTGGAGCAGCTTGTATGGCGGCTCGATTTTTCGGGCGAGCAGCCGGTGCTGCAGCTTAATGCTGCCATAGCCGGCATTCGGGAAGTCGCGAGGACGACCAGCCCGTTTTTTGCCCTTGTGTATCCGGAGATTTTCCGTCAGATCCTCCGCTCCATCCTGATTGACGGCAATTTCAGTCATGACGAATCGGATGCCGGCGATTGGCAGAGCGTCTGGATCCGCTTCGCTGAGTCGCTGCCCGGAGGCAGCAGCCTGCCCACGAGCGACATCTGGACCTCGGTGCAGGACAAGGAGTTCTGGATCGAATCTTCGGTTGCCGCCTTCTGCCGCAAATGGCGGGTGAAAGAGCGATTCAGCAGCTTTGCCGACAAGGAGTCGCGATGACGACGGCGTTTCCGCTCAGAATGCTCACGGATGACGGAATTCGCGCCTTCAGGGTCTATCTCCAGGGCCTTCGGCAGGGCTCCCGAATGGCGCCGCCCAGGGAGATGCTACTCAGCCCGCACCAGAGCGAAGAATTTCCGATTCCGGTCGCCGTAGAGCAGCGGACGTTCGCCTCGAGGATTGAGTTTTGCCGGTACATGACCGAGGTGATCGGGAAGATTCCGTACAACCTGATTGATGGAGATATTCACCTCTGGAGCTGGCTCTCTCTTTTTTACTTTGATCAGGTCTGCCCCGTAAGGACTGACGAGACGAGGAGGCCGGGCATGGACTACCGGCATATTCCGTTTCGCGACTACCGCTATCGTCACCGCCATCTCATGGAAGGTGCATATCACGTTTATCACCTGTACGGTGATGAAGCGGCGTTACTGCTCTGTTCTCCGCTGTATCAGGAAAACGCCTTCCATCACGAGCTCGCAGGCAGACAGGTCATGATAGCCAATCCCGCAATTATCAGCGTTGCGACGGAGCTGTATTACGACGTCGAAAAGGAAAGGCCCAAGACCGGATCGGGCCAATGGTCGAACCCCGGAACGCTGCGCCGGTTTATCGATGTCGTGAATCAGCTTGACATGACCCACGATCTCTTTACGATGACGCCGCGCAGGCTGATGGAGCTGTTGCCCCCCGAGTTCGACGCCTGGAAACAAGGAAGCCTTTCCTTCTCTGTCTTCCCCACTGAAGGGCGTCGTTAACGACGTCGTCATCTTACTACTCGACCACCGATTCTGCTGTGATTGTTTTCAGGCATTAGGCCTGCCTGCCGTCTTCTGACTGCTTTTTTTTCGGGTATTCGTAATTTGCTGTGGAAATCGCCGACAATCATTGCTATTGTATCCCAAACGTGCTACAATAAAACAACAGATCAGGAGGTGCGCCGATGTCGAGAACAGCAATGATACGTGCAAGGACCGCTCCGGAATTAAAAGAAAAAGCCGAACATGTTTTTGAACAGTTGGGGCTGACAAGTACAGACGCAATAAATCTCTTTTATGCTCAGGTAGCTTTGCATAACGGTATGCCTTTTGCCGTAAAGATTCCGAACAAAACCACCGTTGCGACATTTGAAAAGACTGATCGCGGCGAAGACTTGACTGAGTATGATCGTATTGAAGACATGTTATCTGCCTTGGGTTTGCAAAAATAATGGCATACATCCCTGTCCACACCGGACAATTCAAAAAAGATGTTAAGCGGATGCTTGTCCGGGGAAAGAATGGCACTGCTTTGGGGCGTATATTGACGCTCCTTGCTGACGGCAAAAAACTCGATCAGAAGCATAGAGATCACGCTCTCATAGGAAATTATGCAAACCATAGAGAATGCCATATTGAGCCTGACTGGCTTTTGATATACTGCATCAGTAAAGACAGGATCATTTTTGAAAGGACAGGCTCTCATTCCGATTTATTTCGGTAATTTCCACAGCGAATTACGAATACCCTTTTTTACTTGCTGCAGCCGCCTGATCGACAATCCAGATCAATTCTCCATCCGAGGGCTGTACGCGTCCGGCAGGAAAATTCAAACGCTGCTCGGGGTCACGCAGTTTTCCGACAATGGCCGCTTTTTCGTGCCCGGAAACAAGAAAAATGACGTTGTGAGCCTTGTTGATTAACGGCAGGGTCAGCGAGAGGCGAGGGTGGGTGAGCGACGGGGCGATCACGCTGCAAACGAGTCGGTCAGCAATCGTCGTCGCCATAGTGTAGGGAAAAAGCGAGGCAGTGTGTCCGTCCGCACCGATGCCGAGCAGTATCGCGTCGAAGCGCGGAGCGCTCCCGAAAAACCCTTTGAGTTCTTCGGCATATGCCGATGCAGCTGTATCGGGAGGCAATTCGCCCGGCATCCGATGAATATTGTCGGGCGGGATCGAGCCCTTCGAGAGCCATAACCGCCATGCGAGGCCATAGTTGCTGTCAGGATGATTTTTGGCGACGCACCGTTCATCGGTCCAGAAGACATGAACGCGATTCCACGCGAGTGCGGAAGAGTACGGCTTCGCGGCGAGGAGGGCAAAGAGCCCCCGGGGGGTTGTGCCGCCCGGAATTGCCGCAGAAGCCCTGCCGCGGACCCGTATCGCCTCAGCTAAAACCGTCATGAGCGTTGTTGCAGCAGTTTCTGCAAGGGTCGCGGCATCCGGAACAACAATAAACTGTTCGTTCAGAGCGTCCTCCATGCACGTCCTTCGCGGCTCAGCAGCAGATCCGCATCGGCCGGCCCGTTGCTGCCCGATACATAGTTTGGGAATCGTTTCGGATAGACATCCGATTCCGTTGCCTTGATAATCGGGGTCAAAAGTTCCCAGGTAATCGCCACTGCATCGGCGCGGACGAAAAGCAGCTGGTCTCCCTGCATGCAGTCGTGGAGCACACGCTCATACTCGCTCAGCGCTACAGTTAGAGGATAGGTGAAGTCCATCATAACCGTGTCCAGACAGAGGCGGGACCCCGGATTCTTCACCTGGATACTCATGCTCATCCCTTCATTTGGCTGGATACGGAGCGTCAGCACATTGGGCTCGATGCGGTCGTGCAGAAGTCGCGAAAACATGAGGTGCGGAACCGGCTTGAAGAATATCGCTATCTCCGCGCCCCGGCTTGCGAGCCGTTTGCCGGACCGCAGATAAAACGGGACCCCTTTCCAGCGCCAGTTGTCGATCAGCACCCGCAGTGCGGCATAGGTCGGGATGATCGAGTCCCGCGCCACGCCGTGCTCTTCACGATAGGGAGGCACGCTCATTTCTTTGATGATGCCGCGTCCGTACTGCCCTAAAACAATCTGCTCATAGAGACGGTCGACCTGAAACGGACGGATTGACTGGAAGACCTTCATCCGTTCGTCGTGCACGCGGTCGGCAACGAACTCCGACGGCGGTTCCATCGCGGTGAGCGCCAGAAGCTGAAACAGGTGGTTTTGAAACATGTCGCGCAGTACTCCGGCGTGCTCGTAGTAGCCTGCGCGATGCTCGACGCCGAGCTGTTCGGCGGCAGTGATCTGCACATGATCGATATAATTCCGGTTCCAGAGCGGCTCGAAAATCGCGTTGGCGAAACGGAGCATGAGGATGTTCTGCACATTCTCTTTGGCAAGATAATGATCCATGCGGTATATCTGGTGTTCGTCAAAAGATGTCCGAAGCGTAGCATTGATCGACAAGGCCGAGGCAAGGTCGTTGCCTATCGGTTTTTCGATGACGATATGGCGGTAGCCCCCGTCATCTCCTTTTGCCATGCCTGCCGCGCCGAGGTTTGTGACAACATCTCCGAAGACAAGCGGAGGCACGGCGAGATAAAAGATGAGGTTGCCGCCGGTCGCAAAACGGCGCGACAGCTCCAGCGCGCGATCTCTGAGCCCCTCGTACGCCGTAGGGTCATCATATGAGATGGCATGGTAATGAAAAGACTCCGCCAGCGCATCCCAGACCTCGGGCTGAAATTCATCAGGCAGGGCCTCCTGAACCGCGGTGCGGGCCATGGTGCGAAATGCGGCATCGTTCATCGGCGTGCGCGCGGAGCCGAGCATGAAGAATTGCGGGGGAAGTAGGCCGTTTTTTCTGAGACGGTATAGCGCAGGAACTATTTTGCGATGGGTGAGGTCGCCCGACGCCCCGAAAATTATGAGTCCGCAAGGCGCCGGTATGTCGAGTGAACAGCTGTCCACGCTGCTGTGTATTACGGTTCCGTGACTCTTCGGATGCATTCCCGATGCCTCAGCCATTGGACGCGCGGCCTTTCTTTTTGATGGCATGCCCGCCGAACTCCTGCCTGAGTGCTGCCGTAAGGCGGTTTATGAAATCGTCCGGCCGACGCGATGCAAATCGCTGAAAGAGCGCTGCGGTTATGACCGGTGCCGGCACAGCGCTTTCAACGGCCTGGTAGACAGTCCATCTTCCCTCGCCTGAGTCCTCGACATAACCGGAGAGCGACGAGAGGCGCGGATCGTGCCGGAATGCATTCTCGGCCAACTCCATAAGCCATGAGCGGACAACGCTGCCCTGGTTCCAGAGATGCGCGACGGCCTGATAGTCCAGCTCATTTGCATAAGGCGAAGCCTCCATGAGCGCGAAGCCTTCCCCGATGGCGGCCATCATGCCGTATTCTATGCCGTTGTGGATCATCTTCACGAAATGCCCGGACCCGGCAGGGCCGCAGTAAAGGTAACCGTCCTTCGGCGCCAGCGTCTTCAGCAGCGGCAGCAGTTTCGCATAAAGGCGTTTCTGTCCGCCCATCATGACGCAATAGCCGTTCCTGAGTCCCCAGATCCCGCCGCTTACACCGGCGTCCAGATACCCGATGCCGTGCCGACCGAGTTCTTCCGCCCTTCTGACATCATCCTTGTAAAGCGAATTGCCGCCGTCGATAATGACGTCGCCCTTCGTCAGCAGGGGCAGAAGTTCCGCAATCATGTGCGCGGTCGGAGCCCCGGCCGGTAGCATAATCCAGACGAACCGGGGCCGTTTGAGCTTCGCAATCAGTTCTGTGGGCGAATAGGCGGGGTCAGCGCCTTTGCGCGCTATTTCTTTGACCTTCTCCGGCGAACGATTGAACGCGACGACGCGATGTCCCCCGCCGATCAGCCGCAATGCCATGTTCATTCCCATTCTTCCGAGTCCGACCATTCCGACATCCATGATGATTCGCCTCCTCATGTGATAAATCCTTTGAAGCCACTTTAGCAGGTAAAGGAGGCTTTTGCAACCGGACTTTACTTGGGAGGGGGGGATTTATAGCGGGAACGAATGGAAGCCATTTTTGCTCTTTATGAGAGCAATGCGGCGGCACGGGAATCTAGCCGGTCAGCATTTTCAGCAAATGCGCATGTTCTGTGCCGTCGAATGGGTCGACAACTGTTACGCCTCTCCAGATGAAGCCGTCATGAAGGTCTTCACTCAGCAGAAGGCGACAGCGATTTTCTGCCGCAACGGCAAGAATAAGTGCGTCCCAAATCTGCATGGAGTGGTCAACAGTGAGGTCAAATGCCGATTGAAATGCTTCCAATGTGGAATCCGCCACCTCGAAGCTGTCTGCCCATGACAGGATTGCGGCACAGGCAGAAACAGGATTTCGCCCTGCGTTTCCGACCAGTATACGATAGAGTTCCCCGAGAGTCTGGGCCGGAAGGATAATAGCATCGACCGGGATTTCAGCGATGAGCGCAGCGGCAATGCTGCATTGAGGAGCATCTCCGATGCCTTCGGCATAGGCGAGGATGTTCGTATCAAGTGCTATCCTCATCAGTCGTATAACTCGCCCCTCGACCATGCACGAACTCCTGTGACCGTCTGCTTGCCCAAACGTTCCAGCAGCCGCTTTTTCGCAGCATTGCGCCGGACACCGGACGACGTGGCCAGAGATATTGTTGCCACGGCTTTCCCGCGGGAAACTACCGTAATTGTCTCTCCACGGCTTACGTCTCGCAAGACTTTGGAGAACTGGCGATTCGCTTCACTTGCCGTTATAACGTTCATCGTTTCCCTCAAAGGTAGTGTTTAACACTACCTTTATAGAATAGTGTGCAGGGTGGTCAATTGGGCTATGAATAGACGAAAAAAAGGGGCCTGGAAATCCAGGCCCCGCTGTGTTGAGCAGTATTAATGAGGTTGGTTAATGCTTAGCAGCCTTCTGCGGCTTTCTTCTTCTTTGCAGGTGCCTTGCCGCCCTTGAATACTTCACCGGCCGCTGTCTTCAGATCCTCATCGCTGATCGCCTTGTGCATCGCAGCCTTGCTGCCGCCGCGCACTGCCTTTACGAGTGAATCCGCATCCTTGATTCCCTTTGCTTCGGCCACTTTGTCGACCGTCTTCTCAGCCTTGTGGCACTTTGCGCACTTGTCATCGACTACGCCTGCCTGTGCGGTGGCGACGAATGCAAACGCCGTGACCAGTGCTACGAGAGTAACCAGAACCTTCTTCATTGATAAGCCTCCTTCGGGGTTTGGATTTTCTTTTATTATATCAAGGGTCGTGCCAGCAATACCATATTAGAAAAAGCCGAAAAAACAGTAAGAGTCTGAGCGCTCTTCTCAAGAGATATCCTCATTTCGGGAAAAAAGTCCTGAGTTTGGAAAAATGGTCGCCCACAGCGGTCTTCTGGTATACTGAACGCATGCAAAAGCGCACTATCTTTATAGTAATCGTTATTGCCGTCACAATAGCTGCCTTATATCTGTATGCCGATATCACGACCTTCTTCGCCCCAATCGACGCAGCACTGCGTAATCTTATCGGCGCCCCTGTCGCATCACAACCGGACTGGGCGCCGCTCGCGGAACTCGGCGTGATAGGCCTCATCGGAGTTGCGGTGGCATTTCTGCTGCCGCGCATCTCATTGCGAGCGGTATTTCTGTCGATTGCGATCGGGCTCTGTCTTCTGATGGGAGGAGCGATTCTGCTTGCGCAAAACGGTATCGGCGTCAACATAGGGCTGCCGCTGATGCTGTTGATAGGAGGCGCCCTGTGTTCGATGCCGTTCCGGAGCGAGGGCATGTCCGAGCAGTATGAGGAGCCGGAGGAAGCTGAGGAAACTGGGCAAGCTCTGCATGCCGACGGGCAGGATGCCGCTCAGGCGTCATCAGGCGAACTTTACACCGCGGGACCCGGTGCTGATTCGGTCAGCAGCCAGCCGGAAGAACCCGTTCATGCCGAATTGATATCCCGGGCCGAGCATGCTGCCGAGCCGACTGGGGTGCAGTCCATCGGGGTCGTGGATGCAACGGGTATCCAACAAGAGGGTGCGCCTGCTGCGCTTCCGGAACCTGTCGAAGCATTACCGGCGGAAACCTTCGGCGCTTCCGAGCCTCATGGCATGGCCTCGCTGTCGTCTCATGAAGAGGTGCAGGGGGCAGAACAGACTGCGCATACGGTCGAGCCGGAGAAGGCCCAGGACGTTCCTCTCCCGGATGGCGAGGCGGTCATTGTACCGCATCAAGAACCTGCATTACTTGCTGAAGGCCCTCATCAGACTCCGTTCGGCACGGAGCATGCCGAAAGAGACGACTATGGCCGCAATCTTACCGTTTATACCTTTTCTTCCGAGTTGAGCAGTAAAGAGGGGTTCAATGCCCGTTCGTTGCTGGTCGTCGACCTTCTGCGCCGTACGATTAATACGCGCATCGCCAAATTCGTTGCGACGAACCAGGAAGGCTCGTTCAGGAGTTATTCTTTCGAAACCGTAACTGGCGAACCGCTTTCGGCCGTTTGCAGGAAGAGGAGCCGCTTGCCTTTGGTCGAGGTCTGTTGGACCATCGGGCAGATTGCGGAAGTGCTCGACAGGGCACACAAAAACGGCCTGTTCCATCGCGCGCTCCGGCCGGAGGTGATATTCCGCACCCCGAGGAGCGATATCCGCATTACGGAATTCGGTCTTGCCGAACTCGCGGACTTTCCGCCTGAGGCGATACCGTCCGAACTGTTGCCGTATACTGCTCCCGAAATCCTTTCCCAGGCGCATCCGGACGGACGAACCGACCTCTTTTCGCTTGGGGTCATCTTCTTTGAAATGCTCACGGGAGAACGACCGTTCGCGGGGGCGACGGCGCAGGAGCTTACGGAGAACATTCTGCTGGCGCCTGCACCCGTAGCACGGGCCATTGTCCCCGAGCTTCCGATCTATTGCGACCTCATTTTAGAGCGGCTCCTGGCAAAACGGCGCGAGGATCGGTATCAGCTCAGCATCGACGTTGTTGACGACATGTCGATGCTGCTTGCAAATCTCTGAGACGATGCCCTTGCGACTCATTTCTTGCGGTTTGAGCGATAGAGGACGAAAACGCAGCCGCAATGAAGACGCGTGGCTGGCGGCAGACGCGCTTGGGCTCTATGTTGTAGCCGATGGGGTTGGCGGTGCGCCTGCGGGGGATATTGCGAGCAGGCGGGCAACGGACGCCATCGCGGAGCATATAGTGAAAAACCCCGGGGCCGAAGAATCCGCGATGGCTTTGCTGCAGGCGGCAGTTCGGATTGCAAATACCACCCTTTTTCATGAGGCGATTCTGCAGCCTGCCCTTGCAGGCATGTGCACCACGGCTGCCGCGCTGCTCGTGCGGGGGGAGCACTGCTTTATCGCACACGTCGGCGACAGCCGCATATATCGGTTTCGCAATGGAGCCCTCACGCAGCTGACCATCGACCATACGCTGGCGCAGGATCGCTTCGATCGGGGACTAATCGGGCGAGAACAGTTGCGCGTGTGCGGCTACGGGCATGTCCTGACGAAGACGGTCGGGCTGGAGCCCGAAATCACGGCGACGTCAGCAGATTTTCACGCTTTAGATGGTGATAGATATCTGCTCTGTACCGACGGTTTGACGACGATGCTTCAGGATGAAGTGATTCAGGATCTTCTCAAAGCCGGCGGCGATTGTCTATCCGTATGCGATCGGCTCGTTGCTGAGGCAAACCGGGCCGGTGGGCATGACAACGTAACGGTAGTCCTTGTCGAAATGATGGGTAATTAGTTTAAGTATTAGTAATTAACAAGCTGATAAATAATAGTAACTGGTCTGATTGGAGCTGATAATTGATGGCACAGACAGATGAGCAGCGAGAGTCGCCGTATAACATCAAGCTGGCCGCTTTTGAAGGCCCGCTGGATTTATTGCTGCATCTGCTGAAGCAGAATAAAATCGATATTTATGACATTCCGATAGCGGAGATAACGAAGCAGTATCTGGAGTTTCTCGAGATTATGAAGGAGCTGAACCTCGAGATAGCGTCGGAATTTCTCGTTATGGCGGCAACGCTCATCTATATCAAGTCGCGTATGCTGTTGCCGACTCCGGAGGATCTGGCAGGAGAGGGCGGCGAGGAAGACCCCCGCGCGGGGCTTGTGCAGCGTCTTTTGGAATACCAGGCGTTCAAGGAAACGTCTTCGCAGTTCCGGGAGCGGGAAGAGTTGTGGTCGAATGCATTTGCGAAGGCACCCGTCCCCGACGAGGAAGTAAAGGGAGAGCCGGAGCCGTATCTGTTCGATGTGAACCTCTTTGACCTCATGGGCGCTCTCAGGAGCGTCCTGAGCCGCGTTCCGCCGGAGACCATGAAGATCAGCCGCGAAACGCTGACGGTGCAGGATAAAATTGCGCTCCTTCTGGAGAAGCTCGAAGCTGAAGAGACGATACGATTCAGTGACCTGTTCGTATCGGATCGCACGCGCCTGCATGTCATCGTCACCTTTATCGCGTTGCTTGAAGTCCTCAGGCTCGGCCTTGCGCGGGTCTACCAGGAAAAGGATTTCGGCAGCATCTTCGTGATGACGCCGCCTAAGGACGAAGCTGCGCCTGCGGCTGTGGGTGAGCCGGTCTCTCAGCCGCCTTCCTGATATATCACCTGACAGAACGCCGATATTTTCCTGCCGTTCGCATCGTCCGACCTGCGGCATCCGCACCGGTGCCTCTGATGAATTTGTGAGGCGTATCGGTTAAACTATATAGCTATGGAAAAGACTTTCAGAAAAATTCTCGAGCAGGTGTGCTCCTCCTTCCCGGGGGTATTGACGGAATTTCACGTCGAAATCCAGATCCCCAAGGAGGAATTTGGAGACCTCTCCACTCCTCTTGCGATGGGGCTCGCAAAGCCGCTCAGAAAGGCGCCGCGCGCCATCGCCGAGCAGATTGTCGCGGTCATTTCGGGGAATCCCATCTTCGAAAAGGTCGAAATAGCAGGCCCCGGTTTCATCAACGTTACATTCGCGAAGGATTTCCTCGTATCCGAATTGGCACGACTGCTTACCGAACAGGACGCAGTGCTGCGCGAAGATATCGGTCTGGGGAAGCGTGTCCAGATTGAGTTTGTGAGCGCCAATCCGACGGGACCCCTTCATTTGGGACACGGGCGGGGCGCAGCCCTCGGCGCGGCCCTTGCGAATCTGCTTTCCGAGGCGGGCTTTGCGGTGGAGAAGGAATTCTATATCAACGACGCCGGAGTCCAGATGCAGCTGCTGGGCAAATCAGTCTTTGAGCACTATATGCGCCTCTGCGGAGTCGATTACCCCGGTCCCGGCGAAGATGCGTATAAAGGCGATTATATCGGAGACATCGCGCGGGAGTTTCGCGACGTCCACGGTGATACCTATGCCGTCGCGGACGAAGGTTTAGAAGCCGGCGTCGCCGAGGCTACTGAGTTTGCGTACACAAAGATGCTCGCTAATATTCAGACCGATTTGGAGGATTTCGGAGTTGTCTTCGATTCATGGCAGAGCGAACGGCAGCTTTACAACGATAACCTTGTGGAGCAGGGCATCGACGACCTCAGACGGCGAGGCCATATCTTCGAACAGGACGGTGCTCTCTGGTTCCGCTCGACCGGCTTCGGCGACGATAAGGATCGCGTGCTCGTGAAACAGGATGGAACGTACACCTATTTCGCTCCCGACATCGCCTATCACCGCAGGAAGTTTGAAAAGGGCTTTGATGAACTCATCGACATCTGGGGAGCCGATCACCACGGATATATCCCGCGCATGTCGGCGGCAATTCAGGCCCTCGGCCATCCAAAAGACAGCTTTCGGGTGCTGCTCGTTCAGCTCGTTTCGCTGCTGAAGGGCGGACAGCCGGTGCAGATGTCGAAGCGCGCCGGCGAATTCATCACCCTGCGGGAAATCATGGATGAGATAGGGCCGGATACGACGAAATTTCTCTTCCTGACGCGCCGCTCCGACAGCCCGCTTGAGATAGACATCGAGGTTGCTAAGGCGCAGTCCAACGAAAATCCGGTCTTCTATGTTCAGTATGCTCACGCCCGCATCAACAGCATCTTTGAAAAGGCCCGGGAATCGGGCATAGCCGTTGATATGCTGCTTTCAACACAGGGCGGCCTGGATCCTGCACGATTCAATGACGACGAATATCGGCTCATCAAGAAACTTCTGCTCTATCCGATGGTCTTCGGGAGTGCGGCGAATGCCCGTGAGCCGCACCGCATCACCTTCTATCTGCAGGAGCTGGCGGGGATGTTTCACCCCTACTACCACAAATACCGAGTGATTACCGATGATTCCGGAGTGACTGCTTCGCGCCTTCTCTTGTGCCGGGCAGTACAGATTGTCCTGCGCCACGGCCTCAGAATGCTCGGCGTACAGGCGCCTGACAAAATGTAGTTTTAATACTATAGTCTATAATCTCAGTTCACATCGGGCCAATTCACAGCGCCTCGTCCCTGCTTCGGATAAAGACGTCCCTGAAATTTCCGACAACTAATCTATGCTGTTCTATAAAGACGCTTTAGTGCATACAGTTGCGATGGTTGTATTCATCTCCGCCGAAGCCGAAGTGCCGCCGGTATCAGGCGGTTGTCGATTCACATACAGTAGTCTCATCCAGGCAAGTTCAGCTTTCTGAATCTGCGGCCATGATGACCGACCAGCCAGACGACTCTCAAAAACCCTCACAGCCGGGCAGGCTGTACAGCAAGATCACTGGAATTTTTGCGTGCTTCTCCGTGGGGGTCGTAATGATCGGCGTGCTGGTGTTTTATGGCATTTCCGAGAGGATAACGGAAAATGAGAAGGAAGACCTCAGCACAATTGCGAAATTCAAAGCCGCTCAGACGGAGCGGTGGCTCGCGGAGAGGCGGGCCAATGTCGAAGTCTATGCCAAGAGCCGTATTTTCGCGGCTGCCCTCGATAAATGGCGCAGCGGAGACAGAAGCGTTATGCCCTACATTCGGGACAGGCTCGCAGTGACCCGCACGGCGTATGGGTATCTTTCGACTGAAGTAATCATGCCTGACGGCCGACTGGTGGCGAGAGACGGGGCAATCGTTCACACCGTAAGCCAGCTGCGGAATCTTGCGCAACTTGCGACCGCACAGACCGATCCGGTTCTGATCGATCTCCATAGAGACGACGGCACCGGTGCCGTGCAGCTGGAGTATGCGATTTCGATTTGGAGTGAGCGATCTTCAGGTGTTGAAGCCGTGGGCGTCGCGATATTCACCGTAGATGCCGGGAACTATCTTTTCCCCATGCTGAAATCATGGCCCCTTCCGAGCAGGAGCGGCGAAGTAGTCCTGATGCGCCGCGAAGGCGATGACCTGCTCATTCTCAATGAACTGCGCACGACGGATGAAGAGCCGATGACTATCCGCAGACCGCAGAGCGATAACCGTCTTCCGGCTGCTCAGGCGCTGCAGCAGGGGGGCGGAGCCTATGAAGGCTACGACTATCGCGAAGTGCCGGTCCTGTCTGCCCAGCGGGCGATTTCGGGAACGCCGTGGATTCTGGGCGCAAAGATAGACCGGGATGAAGCCTTTGAGGATCTGAGGCGGCAGGGGCTAGTGACCGCTATTCTTGCGCTGATGTTTATCGGGGCTGCTGCGGCGGTATCGGGAGTCTTCTGGCAGAGGAACCAGCGAAGCCATTATCAGGCACTCTTCGAAGCGGAGGCTGCATCGCGTGCCATGGAAAACAAGTACCGGCTGATTGCCGAAAACAGCGGCGACGTTGTCTGGATCTATGATGTTGGTGAGGATCGTTTTCCTTTCATCAGCCCGTCGATAATGCGTCTCCGGGGATTTTCCGCCGAAGAGGCAATGGCACAAGGGCTGAAGGAATCGCTTAGCGAGGCATCATACGCATTCGTGCGCAGGGAACTGCCTGAGCGCATCGCGGCACTGGCGAGGGGCGTTGATTCGGTTCGGACTATGAGTTCTGAAATTGATCAGCCGCGCAAGGACGGTACGCTGGTTCCGATGGAAGTTGTGACGACGCTTGTGCAAGATTCGCAAGGCCGTGTGGTGAAGGTCATTGGCGTGTCGCGCGATATCAGCGAACGCAGGGCGGCCGAACGAGCCCTCCGTGAAAGTGAAACGCTTCTGCGCCAGGCACAGGGCGTTGCACGGATGGGACATTATGTGTTTGACGTGTTGTCAGGGTACTGGACATGTTCCGATGTGCTTGATGAACTGCTCGGCATCGATGCCAACTATCCGAAAAATGTCGAGGGCTGGTTGCGGCTGATTCATCCCGACGACCGGGAAAGAATGGGCGCTTACCTGCGAGATCATGTAATAGCCGGCCGTCAAGTTTTTGATCAGGAGTATCGCATTATGAGCGGCGCCGGTGGGGCGGTTCGCTGGCTGCACGGAATGGGGCGGCTTGAATGTTCCGCCGAGGGAACGCCGCTCCGGATGGTCGGTATTATTCAGGATATAACCGAACGCAAGGATGCCGAAAATGTCTTGAAGCAATCGCTTGAGGAAAAGACATCCCTGCTTAAGGAGGTGCATCACAGGGTGAAAAACAACCTTCAGATCGTGGATAGCCTGCTGAGCCTTCAGTCGTCGCACACAAAAGACGTGCATGCAATCGGCTCGTTGCGTGACAGCCGGGATCGCGTCCGCTCAATGGCGCTCCTGCACGAAATGCTCTACCGTTCGCAGAATGTCGCACGCATAGACTTCGGCAGCTATGTCCCTGATCTCTGCAAACACTTATTCGTTTCCTACGGCATGACGAAAAGCCGCGTCGCGCTGAAAAATCGCGT
>DATHDH010000205.1:0-2400 GCA_035319145.1 Dissulfurispiraceae bacterium
GACCGCAAGTCCTGCAAAACGCGCCATGGGCAGGCCGGCGTTCACCGCAGCTATCAACGCCGCCCTTCCAAAGAAGTTTGCGAGGAAAAAGCCTCCTAGAAGAATCAATAATGCGAGCACCACGTTCGGCACATAGAGCAACAGGCGCCCGAACAGGTTCTCAATGGCGGGGACCTGCAGCGCCCGCAAGGCCAGGATCGAGAAAACAAGAACCAAAAAAGCGCTGAGAAGTTTGCCAGCAGCATCTGCGGCCGTCTGTCTGATGCCGGCTTTCTGCATCAACGCATGATATCCCGAACGTTCCGCCAGGTTGTCCAACCCGACAGCCCGGAGCAGACGGCGCAACAGTCCGGCGCTCAGTCGTGCAATGATAATGCCGACAAGGAATAGCACAAGGGCTATTCCGACGTTCGGCAGGAACTGTGTGATCCGCAGAACTACATCTTTTAACGGGTCCAGAATGAGAGTATCAGCGGTATTCATGGTGCCTCCTTACTACTCCAGAGGGTTTTCAACATAGGCTTCGCCTGTTCGAAGCGGAGACAAAGCTCTTCAATACGTTTCTCGACTTCGTTCATGTCGGCATCCCACATCTCACGGATAAAAGAGGCGGTGCGTCCGATATACAAAGGAGTGAGCGACTTCAGAAGATGTTCCCTGTATACTGCCTTCCGCTTTGCAGCTACGGCGAAGGCATAAATGATATCGACCCATATGTCATCCGAGACATGAAAGATATCGGGGTCCATATGGGCTGACCTCCGTATTTCTTTGATGATTTTACGAGAAAGAACTTTATCCCAGACATCACCAAGCTCTTCCGCACCGAGTCGAAAGCGTTCGATCATGCGCGGCAAGTTCACCGGAACGGGCTCGAGACCGACCGCATAGCGGAAGCCGAATACCGGTGTGTCAGCCGATTCCTCATGCGACATCCATACACGCTCATAGGTGTTCATGAGGTCGAATGCAGCTCCGACTACCTGATGAAGCATCGCGCTAAGGTCTGCGCCTGGGTCTTTCGGGTCATGAATCTTGGCGCCGAGATATGATTGGCAGATTCTATAATCATTTGCCACTGCGGTCGTCGTCATCCAGATATCGATGCCGTACCGTGCAACATCGCTATCCCAAACATCCTTGGTCAAATAGAATGATGCAAGCGCCCCCGAAAACCCGAAGTCTCCGCCGATGGGCTGACGAATCCGCTTGCCGTAAAGGGCCCTCGTCAACGGATAAATAATACTGTTTGTTATCGTGCCGTCGTATTTATGGCGCAGATAGAGCGGCGCAACATAGTCGAACCCATGATCAATAACAGGCTTAACGAGGAGTTCGATCCATTCTGGCGTAATACTTCGCAGGTCAGAGTCGACAACCGCGCAGGCTTTGGCATCAAGACGGCGTGCTATTTCGAAAATTGTTCTGAACGCACTGCCTTTTCCGGGAACGCCATGATAGGGCGTAGCGATACGAAAGCCCCCTTCCCCCGCGTGGCGCACAAAGATCGCCGCCCGGTCATCTGCAACCGTATTCATCACGACATCGGGCGTGCCGTCGGTCGAGCCCCCGTCCGAGTTCACCAGCACGCACCGCAGGCCGGGGAAATACCTGGCGAAACCGGCAAGTACGGCCTTGACTACATGTTCTATCGTCCGCGCGTTGTTATAACTCGGGATGCCGACCAGAATATCAGCATGCCGAATCTCCTTCAGCCGAGTAAGCACCGGATCATTCAGCAGGGGCATCGTCACAGTTTGGCCCTACTCCGGAATCACGTCATGTGTACAGCGCTGTTCAACACGGCGCCAGCGCATTATTTTCCATGACGGCGGAGCAAATAAGATCAAGTACATTCGGAATGGCCGCCGTCACCCTGTTCCAGCTCGCTATGAGCGGGACGCCGAGGGGGTCATTCGTAATGATTTCCGCGGCCGTCCGGATTCCATTTGTGAACGTCTCCACAGCAAGGCTTTCAGCATGACGGTCGAAGAACAGACCATTGATCGCGGCGTCGTCTTCATAACGCTTCAACATCTCCTGCGCTACCTGAACATAGGTTGCCATGAGCGTTTTGAAGAATCCGTCCGAGAAGACGATACCTTCGGAGGCAAGGGTACGAAACAGGGACTTGCTGATATCGACAGACATCTTGTTAAGCCCCTTTCCAAGGTCCTCCGGTGACAACGCCTGATGCTTGTGTTCATATACATCCGCAATATCGACCTGACACACCCTGCGCAGCGATGTATTGCGGAAGACCTCGGCAAGCACGCCAACCTCAAGCCCCCAATCGCCCGGAATCCTGTTGATGCGTGCAAGGTCTATGTCCATGGAAAACTCTCCGGCCAGCGGATAACGGAAGCTGTCGAAAAACGTGAGCAGCGGATGCTCTCCCAA
>DATHDH010000206.1:0-3671 GCA_035319145.1 Dissulfurispiraceae bacterium
TGCTGATAAGGACCTTGTCTTGCGGTGTTTCGTCGAACCGGCGCAGCGCATAGGGACGATAGCCGACTCCCGGTTTGTCAGCCGATGAGTTCTTCGCCACCTTTGCCTCCCATGACGATCTTGCCTTCCTCTTCGAGCCGCTTCGCCACCCTGACAATATTCATCTGGGCCTTTTCGACGTCCGAGATGCGCACCGCTCCCTTGGCCTCGATCTCGTCCTTCAGGATCTGGACGGCACGTTGCGACATATTGCGGAAAATCTTGTCTTTCAGATCATCGGTCGTGGCCTTAAGGGCAAGCGCCAGGTCATCAGTGGTAATCTCCTTCAGAACCATCTGAATACCGCGGTCATCAACGGCGGCAAGGTCGTCGAAGGTAAACATGAGTTTCCTGATCTCGTCGGCAAGGATCTGATCCTTTTCTTCAATGTTCTTGAGGATCAGGTCTTCGGAAGAACGGTCAAGTTGGTTCAGGATTTCGGCGACCGTGCGTATACCGCCGATCTTTCGGCCGCGGGTGTATGTCTGGAGCTGCGACTGGAGAACTTCTTCCAGCTCTTCGAGCACCGATGGTGATATTTGATCGAGACTGGCAATTCTGAGCGAGACGTCGATTTTCAGATGCTCGGGAAGCTTGCCGAGGACTTCGGCAGCCTGCGTCGGTTCGAGATGGGCAAGGATAATCGCGATGGTTTGCGGATGCTCGCGCGTCAGCATGGTCGCGACGGCACCGGAGTCAAGCCAGCGAAGCACCTCGAACGCGCTCGCGCCGCTCTCTATTTTTTCCATGAGTTTCTTTGCCTGATCGTCGCCGAACGCCTTGGACAGTATCTTCTTGATATACTCTTCGTCAACCGATACGACCTGATCGCCAGTCTTGTCCTGAAACTCCTGAACGACGGTTTCCAGCATCTCGGGAGAGACCTTGACCCTGGCCATCATCGGAATGATGCGGCCGAGTTCCATGGGATCCAGATGTTTGAATATCTCGGTTGCGGCTTCTTCGCCGACGATGGAAAGCAGCGTTGCGGCCTTCTCGACCCCGGAAAGCTTTCTCTGCATATGCTTACTCCGCCATCCAGTCCTTCAGAACTGTCGCAGCCTTCTTGGGATCTTTCTTGACAAGCTCCCTTACTTCGCTTGTCGCGGCTTCACCTGCAGGAACCTCGATATGGGCCCCGGCCACCGCCTGTTGTGCCGCAGCAAGCTCGGGAGACAAGATCCGCACCGGTTTCTTCAATATTTCTATGAGGGGCTTCAGGACAAAAAGTACGAGTAGTATTACGCCGACTACCGGCAGCAGATAGCGCAGAACGCCGAAGATCCACTTCTGCCAGTCGATCTCTTCTTTGAGTTCATGCGCGGCAGTTTCAAAGGGAACATTTTCGACAATTACCTGATCGCCGCGGTCCTTGTTGAAGCCGACGGCGGCCCGTACGAGATCCGAGTATTTCTTCATATCCGCTTCGGTGCGCGGAACAAACGCCTTCTTGTCGCCTTCCTGTTTGTACGTGCCGTCCACGAGAACCGCAACCGAGATACTCTTCAACTCACCGCGCGGCTGAACAATTTTGCTTACACTCCGGCTTACCTCGTACTGAACGTTTTCGGTGGATTTCTGGGAATTGCCCGCTCCGGAAGCGGCGCCGCCCTGCGAACCTGGCTGGTTCGAAAGCATGCCGGGAATCCCGCCGGTGGTCGGACCTCCGGACTTTTCGGAACTGCGCTGCTCATTACGGACGGCAGTAGTATCGGGATCGAACTTTTCCTCGGTCCGCTCAATCTTCGTAAAATCAAGCTTGGTCGAGACACGAACAATCGCCTTGCCCGGTCCGACGATTCCCTCCAGCATGCTCTGGAGCTTCTGCTGATACTCCGTATCGACGGACTTCTGATACTCCAGCTGCTTTGCATCGGCCACGGTATCGCCTTCCGACGGCTTTGAGAGGAGGCTGCCCGCGCTGTCGATGACCGTAATATTCTGCGGCATCAGTCCTTCGACACTGCTCGATACCAGATGCACTATCCCGCCTACCTGCCCGCGCCCGAGCGTCCTGCCGGCCTTCAGCTTCACGACCACCGACGCCGTGGGCTTCTCTTCCTTGTCCGTAAAAATGCTTTTCTCCGGAATAGCGATATGCACGCGCGCCTGTTCGACTTCGCTCAACTGACGAATGGTTCGCGAAAGTTCGCCCTGCAAGGCCCGAACGTAATTCAGCCGCTGGACGAATTCAGTAACGCCGATCTGATTCTTGTCGAAAATTTCATAGCCTATACCGCCGCCCTGCGGCAGTCCCTGACCGGCAAGTTCCAAGCGGAGTTCATAGACCCGCACGGCAGGGACAAAAATCGCATTGCCCTCCACGCGATACGGAACTTTCATTTCCTTGAGCTTTCCGATAACCTGGCCTGCGTCCTCCTGCCCCAGATTGCTATAAAGCACCTGGAGGTCTTCATGCTGACTCCAGACCATGATGCCGGCCATGAGTGCTATGCTGAACGCCACAACGCCTGCGAGAGCGATCTGCTGCTTGCCCGGCATGAGCCGGAGGCGTTCAATGATGTCGGATAATGCCATGCATTACACCTGCATTTTTGAAATCTCTTCGTAAGCGGTAAGAAGCTTGTTTCTGACCTGAAGCAGCGTCTGCAACGACATGTCGGCCTTTTCCATCGCTACGACAACCGTATGGATATCCTTCACCTCACCGGCAGCAAAGTCCTGAATGGCCTTTTCCGCCTCATTCTGGACGCTCTGGGCATCTTTCAGCGCCGCCGAAATGGCATCGGCAAAAGAAGCCCCGCCGCTCTTTGTCCGCTGCTGGACTGATTCAGATATCTGCTGCTCGCCTGTGCCGCCAATCGTCCTGATATCTGTCATAATGGCCTCCTCATCGCACGCTATCCTTGTCAGACTTTTGTGATGTCGAGCGTTTTCGTAAACATTTCTTTATATGCCGTCATAAGAGTCAGGTTTGCCTCGTACGCCCGCGATGCGGCGAGGAGATTGACCATTTCCTCGATGACGTTGATATTCGGGTAACTGACATAGCCGCTTTGATCGGCGTCCGGATGAGACGGATCAAAGACCTGCCGGGGCGCGCGCTGATCCTCGACGACACGGGGAATATCCACGCCGACCGAACTTTCGTCAAACATATATGACTGAAAGACGACGTCTTTTCGCTTGTATGGCCCACCCTCCGGAGTTTTGGTCGAGTTGACGTTCGCAATATTGGACGCAATGGTGTTCAGGCGTACCTTCTGGGCTTCCAAGGCGGTCGCACTGACTTTCAGCGGGAGAAACATTTCACGCATACGTTACCTCACTTGACCGCATCTTTCATCATGCGGATCTTCATAGCCATAAGTTGCGTTGCCGTATTGTAGATAAGGGTGTTCTCGGCAATTTTTGCCATCTCAAGGTCGAGGTTCACGGAATTTCCATCCCGGTTCGGCAGGCTCTCAGCCGACTCAAACACGGTAACATTCCCCTTCCCCTGCGGAGATGTGAGCGCCTTGTCCAGCTCGCGCTGGAAGCTGATGTCACGCGCCCGATAGCCCGGAGTGTCAGCATTCGCGATATTTGATGTCAAAATCCGGTGACGCGACGCGGCGACATCGAGCATCGTCTCGAGAGTTTTCAACGCTGCATCAGGCATTTAGTCTTCT
>DATHDH010000207.1:0-4803 GCA_035319145.1 Dissulfurispiraceae bacterium
AGGAAACAACGATGAGGATCAGAGAGACGGCAAAAATCAACTTCGTTTTTGGATCACGCATTGTGCCGAAATCTCCCCGTGAAATGCTGATCGCATAGCTGAAATGCCGGTCGCATGAGAACCATTCCAGTACACTTTACCACACTCAGAACAGCGAAAAAAAGCGGTATTCTCAAGCCGGACATGCTCCGGAAGCTCTTGTAATAATGCTTTGCGAGGAATAGTGCCGACCAAACCGTTACATATCGGACACCTGGGCTCCTGCGGCATCTCACAAAAGCCGGAGCAGCCGAGATACCGAGCCACTTCGAGCAGCTGATCGCGAACCGAGTCTTTAGTGATTGCCACACACAGGGTACATATCCTGGATCTCAGGATGCCGCTGTCCCGCGTCAAAATAATTCGCCCCTGTTGTCTGCCGATGCGCAGGATCTCCCGGTCGATGAAGTCGTTTCGATACAATGTGTCGAATCCGAGGAGGCGCAACCATCGTGACAGACGGCCCAACATGACGTCTGCAATGAATGAAACGGGCATCATCTTATTTAATATTAACCAATTCAGGGGAAGGCTTAGCCCACTTTATTCATCAAATTGAGAGAACTGCAGGTAGGTGGTATACGTTTCAAAGCGAGGCGCCTGGATTTGCACGGTTCGTACAATCGGGCAGTATGGTATGGAGCAAAAAAACGGCAGACGGTTGAACCCGTCTGCCGTATATGTCTCAGCCGAAGACAAGCTAAGCGTTGCTCTCAGCCTCCTCACGCTCAAGCTGCATCTCGTAGAAATCACCTTTGATAAAGGTGTCGCGATAGACCGGCATTCCGGTTCCCGCGGGAATGATGCGCCCCATGATGACGTTTTCCTTGAGACCGTGCAGTTCATCGACGCCACCGCCGAGGGCAGCTTCAGTGAGTACCCTGGTTGTCTCCTGGAACGATGCGGCCGATACCCAGCTCTCGGTCGAAAGCGATGCCTTGGTTATTCCAAGGAGCAACGGCTTACCGCTCGCCGCCTTGCCGCCTTCCGCCTTTACCCGCTCATTTTCAGCCACAAACTCGGCACGATCAACCTCATCGCCGATCAGGAACAGCGTATCGCCCGAATCCTCCACACGAATCTTGCGCATCATCTGACGGACAATGACCTCAATATGCTTGTCGTTGATCGTGACACCCTGCAGACGGTAAACCTTCTGCACCTCGTCCACCAGGTAACGCTGCATCTCCTTGGGACCGAGGATATCGAGGATGCTGTGAGGATTGACCGAACCGTCCATGAGCGGCTCTCCCGCCTGGACCCAGTCGCCCTCATGCACCGTCACATGCTTTCCTTTCGGAATCATGTATTCGCGTGATTCCTCGCCACCCTTCACAACAACAACGCGCATGCCTTTATGGGCGCCGCGGAACTCGACGATACCGTCTATCTCGGAAACGATTGCCTGCTCTTTCGGCTTGCGCGCCTCGAAGAGCTCAGCAACACGAGGAAGACCGCCGGTAATATCCTTTGTCTTCGTAGTTTCGCGCGGGATTTTCGCCAAGATGTCACCCGGCGCTACCTGCGCACCCTTTTCAACGATGATATGAGCCCCAGCGGGAAGCAGATACCGGGCGTTATTATTCGTTCCCGGAATCTTTACTGTTTTGCCCTGGTCGTCCTTAATCGAGAGCCGCGGGCGCATATTCGCCGGATAGTCGATAATGACCTTATGCGCAAGTCCCGTCGTCTCATCCAGTTCCTCCTTGAAGGTAACGCCTTCATGGATATCGCCGAATGCGATCTTACCGCCGATTTCAGTTAAAATCGGTGTGGAATAAGGATCCCACTCGACAAGGCGCTGGCCGGCTTCGGCCCGAGCCGCATCATCGGCAAAGATCTTCGCACCGTAAACCAGATTGTACTTCTCTTTCTCGCGCCCTGCCTTATCGACGATGGCTATCATGGCATTTCTATTCAAAACTACCGAACAGCCTTCTTTTGTCTTGACGGCATTCACATCAATGTATTTCACAAATCCGGCGTTCTTCGGCATCAAGACCGCCTGTTCGATGACCTTCGTCGCCGCGCCACCGATATGGAAGGTTCTCATGGTGAGCTGAGTTCCAGGCTCGCCGATCGACTGTGCAGCGATGATACCAACAGCCTCGCCCGTTTCGATTGCCTCGCCGCGGGCGAGATCCCGGCCGTAACACTTGGCACAAACGCCGATCTTCGAGTGGCAGGTAAGGGCCGAGCGGATCTTCAGCTTGTCGACGCCCGCATCGAGAATCCTCTTGGAGAAATCATCGTCAATTTCCGTATTTCGCTGGGCAATTATCTCATGCGTCACGGGATCCTTCACCGTTTCAGCAAGCGTGCGTCCGAAAATGCGATCTTCCATTGGCAGGATGATTTCGCCGCCTTCGATCAGGGCCGATATAATGATACCGTCTCTTGTGCCGCAATCATCCTCGATAAGGATAACGTCTTGCGCAACGTCGACAAGACGACGCGTAAGATAACCGGCATTGGCCGTTTTGAGGGCGGTATCGGCAAGGCCTTTACGGGCGCCGTGCGTCGAGATAAAGTACTGAATCGGCGTGAGTCCTTCTCTGAAGTTTGCAGTAATGGGCGTTTCGATAATTTCTCCCGACGGTTTTGCCATCAGGCCTCTCATGCCGGCCAGCTGACGAATCTGCGCAACACTGCCTCGGGCGCCGGAATCAGCCATCATGAAGATGCTGTTGAATGAACGACGTTCCTTCAATTCCTCCTCGGACAGATTGCGGCCATCTTCCGCACCGAGTTCCTTCATCATTTCGTCGGCTACCTTCTCGGTCACCTGCGCCCAGATGTCGATGACCTTGTTGTACCGCTCACCTTGCGTAATAAGACCGTCGGCATACTGCCGCTGAACTTCGATGACCTCCTGTTCGGCGTCCCTGATGAGCTCGCTTTTGGTAACGGGAACATGCATGTCGTCGATGCAGATCGAAATACCCGACATGGTAGCGTATTTGAATCCGAGTTTTTCGAGCCTGTTCAGGAATACGACCGTTTCGCGTTTGCCGGCAACCCGGTGAATATACTCGATAAGCTTGCCGAGTTCCTTCTTCGTGAGCTCCTTGTTCGCCATTTCGGACGGGATATTTTTCGGCAGAATCTCGCCGAAAATAATCCTTCCGACTGTTGTCTCCATCAACGCGCCGTTCATGCGCAACTTTATCCGTGCGTGCTCATCGAGCGCACCGGCGTCATATGCCTCAAGAAGGTCTTCGGTATCGGCAAATATCTTGCCCTCGCCCTTGACGCCGTTTCTCTGCTTGGTCAAGTAATAGATGCCGAGGACCATGTCCTGCGTCGGAAGCACAATCGGCTTGCCGTTTGCAGGCGAAAGCAGATTGTTGACCGACATCATCAGTGTACGTGCCTCAATCTGCGCCTCAATGGAGAGCGGAACGTGCACCGCCATCTGGTCGCCGTCGAAGTCTGCGTTGAAAGCAGTACAGACGAGCGGATGGAGTTTGATTGCCTTTCCTTCCACGAGAACGGGATCAAATGCCTGAATGCCGAGCCTGTGCAACGTCGGCGCGCGATTCAGCATGACCGGATGCTCCTGAATAACCTCTTCAAGGGCGTCCCAGACTTCCGGCCGCTCTTTTTCGACCAGCCGCTTTGCCTGTTTTATGGTCGTGGCAAACCCCTTCTCCTCAAGCTTGTTGAAGACAAACGGTTTGAACAGTTCCAGCGCCATCATTTTCGGAAGACCGCACTGGTTGAGCTCGAGGTCCGGCCCGACAACAATAACCGAACGGCCTGAATAGTCGACGCGCTTACCGAGCAGGTTTTGGCGGAAGCGACCTTGCTTCCCCTTGATCATGTCACTCAGGGATTTCAGCGCACGCTTGCCGCCCGCCTTCAGGACCTTGGACTTCTTGCTGTTATCGAAGAGCGCATCAACGGCTTCCTGCAGCATGCGTTTTTCGTTCTTGATAATGACGCTCGGCGCCTTCAGTTCCATAAGACGCTTCAGCCGATTGTTGCGGTTGATGACCCGGCGATAGAGGTCATTCAGGTCGGACGTTGCAAAACGTCCGCCGTCAAGCGGAACCAAGGGGCGGAGATCCGGCGGAAGCACCGGAATGATATCGAGGATCATCCAGTCAGGCTTGTTCGTCGACTTGATAAACGCATCTACAATCTTGAGACGCTTCGTCAGTTTGCGTTTCACGCCGATGGACGCCACGGCATCTATCTTCAGCTTCAGTTCGGTCGCCAGCACTTCAAGATCGACCTTTTTCAGGAGTTCGCGAATCGCCTCCGCTCCCATGCCCGCCTTGAATTTTGTCCCATAGTCCGACAGGCTCTTCTTATAATCCTCTTCATTCAGCAGCTCTTTCTCTTTCAGCTGCGTCTCGCCGGGATCGATGACGATGTATTCCTCGAAATAGAGCACCTTTTCCAGCTGACGAATCGGCATGTCCAGCAGTGTGCCGATCCGCGACGGTATGCCGCGAAGAAACCAGACATGCGCGACAGGTGTGGCGAGTTCAATATGTCCCATTCTCTCGCGGCGCACTTTCGCCTGTATTACCTCGACGCCGCACTTGTCGCAGATGACTCCGCGATGCTTCATGCGCTTGTATTTACCGCACAGACATTCCCAATCCTTGACCGGACCGAATATCTTCGCACAGAAGAGACCGTCGTGCTCCGGCTTGAATGTACGGTAATTGATGGTTTCCGGCTTCTTTACCTCGCCGAATGACCATTCACGAATCTTTTCGGGAGACGAAACCTTGATTCTGATCGCATCAAAGT
>DATHDH010000208.1:0-14819 GCA_035319145.1 Dissulfurispiraceae bacterium
GAAGATATCGTCAATCGACGCGGGCTTGGTGCGGTGCTTGCCAAAGGTATGCGCGAAGCATCGGAGGAACTCGGGATGGCGGACGATGCCGTTCATGTCAAAGGAATGGAGCCGGCCGGTTACGACCCGCGCTTTCTGAAAGGCATGGGGCTCGCGTATGCCACTTCCGACAGAGGGGCCTGCCATCTGCGCTCTACGTTTTACAAGGCCGAGTTGTCGGGGATGGTGAAGCCCGATGTAATCGAGGGGAAAGTGCCGCTCTTCCTCGATTTTGAAGACCGTCTGACCATTGCCGATACGCTAGTGAGCTGTCGCTTCTATCGGGATTTCTATGGATGGGATGAATTGCGGGAGATTATACGATGCACGACGGGGCAGGATTTGACGATAGCCGACCTGAGGAAGATTGCCGCACAGGTGATAAGTCTTGTCAGGCACTATAATGTCCGGGAAGGCATTACCGACAAGGATGATGTGCTGCCGAAACGATTTTTCGCAGAAGCGCTGCCTGAAGGCGGATACCGTGTGGCGGAAGATGAAGTAATGGCGCTCCGCGCTGAATACTACCGCCTGCGCGGTTGGGACGATCACGGCGTTCCGGTGCAGGGGTGAATTTATCCCAATAGTTCCCATTTCCTCCCCGCAGTAAAATCTTGACTCAAATCAAGGACACCCCCGCGTCGAAGCGGTAAACTTGAATCATGCAGTGTGAGAAGCGCTCCTGTTCGGAGCTGAACAATATGAAATCGGAACTATGCGAGGAGACCATTCCATGAAGGTAAAAAGAAACATTATCGAGATTAACGAGGACCTCTGCACCGGCTGCGGGCAGTGCATCCTGGATTGTGCGGAAGGGGCACTGAAGATCGAGAACGGCAAGGCAAAGCTGGTCGGCGAGATATTCTGCGACGGTCTTGGTGCATGCCTGAAGGGCTGCCCCACCGATGCACTTAAGGTAATACAGCGCGAGGCGGACGAGTTCAGTGAAGAAGCCGTTCATGAATTGCTGAAAAAACAGGAGCCGGAAACGAAGGCAACTGCCGGCGCTCCGAAATCCATGGGCTGCGGATGCCCCTCCGCCAATATCCGTTCGTTTGCGCCCGTCTCACCCTGCCAGCAGGCGAATCAGCCGAAGGTACATGCCGGAGGGGCATCGGCACTCACGCACTGGCCGATTCAGATCAAGCTAGTTCCGCCTACGGCGCCGTTTCTCAGGGGCGCGGATCTGCTGGTGGCGGCAGACTGCACCGCTTTTTCGTACGGCAGTTTCCATAGCGACATGCTGGCGGGCATGGTACTTATGATCGGGTGTCCGAAGTTCGACAATGCGGATGAGTATCTGGCGAAATTTGTCGACATCTTCCGCCACGCGGGGCTGAAGCGGGTTACGGTCGTGCATATGGAAGTTCCATGTTGCTCCAAGCTGCCGATGATAGTCCTCAAGGCAAGGGAGCTGGCGGGCGTCAGAACGCCGGTTGAGGAAATTGTTGTAGGCGTGCAGGGTGGAGTTCTCCGACAAGGATCCCTGGCAGCGTAAGAATATTCTTTTCGGGTATATCGAGGAGGAAGCCATGCAGTTGAGCGGAGAGACGAAGATAGATGACCTGCTGAATGAATATCCATTTCTCGTAGAAGCGATGATCGAATATCAGCCGAAATTCGCGATGCTGAAAAACCCGGTGATGCGGAAGACCATCGGAAGTGTCGCAACGCTCCGGCAGGCGGCATCAATAGGCGGCATTCCGCTCGACAGTCTGATAAACCGGATCGCGCAAGAGATCAGCAAACGGACCGGGCAGCGCGTTGATGCCCCAGAATCGGCAGACACGGGGCCAATACGGCTGCAGGACGCTGATGCCAGGCATGAAGTGTTGAAAGACATCATCAGGGATCTGCATGCTGGACAGGACATAGCGACGTTGAAGCAGCGTTTTGCGGAACTCATCAAAGATGTTGCACCGGGTGAGATTGCGGCAATGGAGCAACGGCTTATTGCCGAAGGGATGCCCGAGACGGAGGTCAAGCGGCTCTGCGACGTGCATGTCCAGGTCTTTCAGGATGCACTCCAGCAGCAGGACACCTGTATCAATGTCCAGCCGGGCCATCCGGTTCATACCTTTCTGCGCGAAAACAGGCATCTGGGAAAGCTGCTGCAGGATGTCGAGCTGGTGCTTGCCCGTATCGGAACGCCGCCTGACGACACGATGTTCCGCTTCACCCAATACGAACTTGCCGGGCTGATAGAGGATATCGGGGCCGTCAATCTCCATTATCTGCGCAAGGAAAATCAGCTCTTCCCTTTGCTTGAGGCCCACGGGATCACCGCCCCGCCGAAGGTCATGTGGGCGGTGCATGATGATATCCGCACCCTGCTGAAAGAGACGTCATCTTTTGTCGTCGGCGGGAACGCTGCAGAGACTGTCTCGAAAGCAGCTGAGCTGGTGAAGGCGCTGCGGGACATGATCTACAAGGAGGAAAAGATACTGATCCCGATGGCCCTGGCGCAGCTTTCTGAGAGCGATTGGATACGAGTGAGAACGGGAGAAGAAGAGATCGGCTATGCGTGGGAGCAGCCCGAGGCTGAGTGGCCTGTTGAAGCCTCTGCATCTGAAGTGCGGGGGGCCGGAACATCGGCGCTCCAGCTTGACACGGGCGCGCTTTCTCCGGAGCAGGTGAACCTGATGCTCAAGGCGCTGCCGGTGGACGTATCGTTTGTTGATGAAAACGACGAGGTGCGATATTATTCGGCAACGAACCATCGCATCTTTCCGCGGAGTCCAGCTGTCATAGGAAGGAAGGTTCAGAATTGTCATCCGCAGAAGAGTATGCACATGGTGCAGAGGATTTTGGACGAATTCCGAGCGAGCAACAAGGATGAGGCCGAATTCTGGATTGAAATGGGCGGCAAATTCATTCACATCCGGTACTTTGCGATGAGAGACGGCTCAGGCGTTTATAGGGGATGTCTGGAAGTGAGCCAGGACGTGACCGGCATTCGCTCGCTCAAAGGACAAAAACGCCTGCTTGATTGGGACTGAGTCGGATTTGCGCGGCAGACGGGCGCACTGAAAGCGCTCGTCTGCGAAATACATACAGGGAAGGTTACGCGTCGCCGTATCGGCGTCTGGGGGTTTTGGGCATTTGCTTGGAGCGGAGTAGATCAACTCCTGGGATGATCCATCGCTGCTCCGAATTGCGATAAAACGCAGAAATGTTTCCTTCGGAGAGTTTGTAGTCGAACAATTCGGGGTGGATCACATCGTAGCTCCCGTCCTGATACCGAACTCTCACCAGCATTGCTCGCTCACCTCACACGCATGAAATAAAACGGCCCGTTGCACGATTGTTTCAGTGCAAATTCTATGCCGAATGTACTGCGTCAGTTGAATAACGTAATAAATAGAGACAGATGCTACTGCTTCAGCGCAACGGGAACCACTGAAAATTGACGCTGCCGTCAGCAGCTTTACACCGGACTCTGTCAAGGATTTTACTGCATAAACGGGGTGAAGTGCAATAATATGCTGCAAAAAGGCGAAAAATTGCGTGAAGTCCAGATTCGCATGAAGTCCGTTGTCGAGACCCAAATGTTCGCGGCTGTGGACAGATCATGGAAATCCGGTGCTCGGCATGATGCCTTTCTTGCGTATAGGCCTCACATGATTGCGCGCTATTGCGTCCGATTTTGCGTTATTGCAGCCAGCAAATCCTGCTTGCGAATACGCCCGTGCAGCGCCGTGCCGTCTGCGAACTCCAGGACCGGGATATCGAAGCGATATAGTTGATAGAGCTCCTCATCTGCGGCTATGTCGACCTTTGTTACCGCGAGCCCGTACTTTTCCCGGTAGCCGTTGAGCATTTCTTCGGCCATGTCGCAAAACCAGCAGCCTTCTTTTGCGTAGAACGTGATTGAGACCATCGGCACCCTTCCCGTTTGAAAATAAACAAAAATCTATCATAGCTGAGAGGTTGTGGGTATTCCAATACCGACATTTCGGGCTTGCGCTATAATCAAGCTGACCTTCTCTGTCGCTTGTAGCTGACGCGGGGTAGCATATGAATAACGTGAGTTCAGTCGGTCTTTATCGGAGGGTTCAATGAAAGTCTTGCAACGTGCTGAAGAATTGAGAAAGATATGGAGCGCATTCTGCGCACCGCGCGTGCTTATGACGGCAAACGAGTTCGGTATTTTCGACCTGCTCACTGAACCGCTCACTGCCGACCGGATTGCCGCACACAGAAAAACTGATCTACGTGCCACGACGATATTGCTCGATGCCCTCACGGGTCTCGGCCTTCTGCGGAAGAAGGCGCGAACCTACCGGAACTCACCGCTTGTCGAAGAGTTCCTTGTGCGTGGCAAACCATCCTATCAGGGCGACATTATTAGACATGCGGCGGTCCTCTGGAATAATTGGTCGGGGCTGGACGAAGTGCTCAGGAGCGGTACGCCGAGCCGCGGTACGCATAACCACGAAGCTTTCATTCGCGGCATGCATAATATCGCCGTTTTGAAGGCGAAGCAGGTTATGGCAATTGTCGGATTGCGCGACGTCAGATCGGCAATCGACATTGGCGGCGGACCGGGAACGTACGCAATCGAGATGGCGCGGTGCGGCATAGACGCCACACTTTTCGACTTTCCGGAAACATTGCGTATCGCCAAAAAGATCATAAGACAGAGCGGAGTCAAAGGGATACGGCATCAGAAAGGCGATTTCCTGCGCGATCCGGTCAGAGGCTCATTTGATCTCGCACTGGTCAGTCAGGTGCTCCATGCATATTCCGAGACAGACAATCTGACACTGTTGAAAAAGGTGAGACGCATTATGAATCCGGGGGGGAGGATAGCTATCCAGGAATTCTTCATCAAACCGAATCTCGCTTCCCCGTCTTACAATGCGCTCTTTGCGGTCAACATGCTTGTCAATACCGAAGGCGGACGGTGCTATTCAGTTCCGGAAATGAAGAAATGGCTGAAGATGGCCGACTTCGTGAAGGTTAAGGTGAATATTATAGGCGATTCTGTCATGCTTCTTGCCAATGCGGCGGATCGCATCGGCGAAAAATAAACCGGTGCGCAGTTTGTAGCGGAAAGGCTGTTGACCGAATAATGCCGGCGATTTTGGCGCTTTTTTTATGTCTGGTGCTTTTTTGCTGCGCTTCCTCTGAAAACGGGGCTGCAATGGAAGAAGAGCCTGCAAATACATTCGTTCCGGCAGTCAATCAGCCGGTCTTGCATATTCCTCTTCGCATCCATCTTGGGGAGAGCAACTGGCGGCCAGCCGAGTTCATTCCTGTTGCCCGGGAGATGAGCGATATCTGGCTGCGACAGGCTGGTATTTGTTTCGAAACTGAAATCGTTCTGCATGACAAAGCGGCGGTGCGCGGATTCGATTTATGGATTGAACCGAAGTTGCAAGAGAACCAGTCATACAACGGCCTTTACAATAATGACCACGACATTCGTGTGCGTGATGTGCCTATTCTAGGCGACGCCGCACACTCTGCGAAGTCGCCGACTGCGCGCACCGCCGCTCATGAAATAGGCCATGCGCTCAGATTGCACCACCGGCAGGATTCGGACGACAACCTGATGAGATCGAAAACCTTTGGTTGGCAGCTTAATGCAGAGGAGATTCGAAAGGCCCGCAAAGCCGCACTAGCCAAAGCTTTACTGGACAAAAAATCCGATCGATGTCGGATCAGCGATAAAGTCGATGAGGACCGCCGGTGAAGAAATGTTTGCTTCTTCTTGCTGAAGTGGTGCGAGAGAGGGGAGTCGAACCCCTACGGTTGCCCACTGGATCCTAAGTCCAGCGCGTCTGCCAGTTCCGCCACTCTCGCGCGTTGATTGTTAAAGAGAATTTACAGCCTTTTCCAATGTTGCGCGTTCCACTGTCGGGCTATCGTCGGACTTTTTGTAAAAATCGTCCAAAATGCGCGTCGTCGAATGCATGAAAGCCATTGCAACTCTATTGTAGCTTTTTCCCGGCTCATTGATCGCCTCCATCGGGTTTCGGTATTCAGATTGACATGGCACGGACGGCCAGGAGGGACGCTGCGCGGATATTTACAAAATAGCGGAATTTTAGTGGTCAACAGCAGAGGCGTGTCAGCAATCAACAACGAGACACTGCCGTACATGCAGGAATCTGTAATTTCAAAAAAACTTCTTTATTTTCCCCAACAAACTGTCGGGCTGCTTGCCAGCCCTGTCTTGGAAAATCGTCATGGCAATCTTTTCTCTCTCTGAAGACAAGGCATGCTCTATTTCTAGGCTGTCCCTGAGTAATGCTTGCACCGTGAGGCTTTTTCTCATGATGTCTTCTTCCGAAACGGATTCATTAAGATAGCCTTTCTTTTCTAGTATCGCCATTGGTATCGCCGTGTCCATCTCAATGCTGTCACGGACCGTCATGACAAGCTTCGAACGATTTTCGCATGTCTTTTTAGCCAAGGACAGCCAGGTTGCATATGACGGCACGCCGACAGCTTCATGAAGAAAGTGGTGGGAGCATGCAGTTATCTGTTCCGAAATAGTTTGTTGATATGTGACGAGCGGATGCAAAATTTTCTCCCGGTATGTCACATTTATACCGATTATGCTTCGAGCTGCTTCGAAACGTTCTTCAGCCGATACGTGAGGATTCAGCATTCTATTTGCTAGTACTCGTTCGGCTTCTTTATATTTGTTGTCGGAGTAATGTACATCCATGAATGCTTTTTGATCGCGAAATAAGCCTTCAATTTTTTGGGTGAGAGCAGTCAGCATGAGCAATCTCCCTGAGCTTCCTGACTTACCGTGGTTGTCCCGGGCAGTTTGGCGTCGACAATATTATACTACACTGTGGCGGCAGAGGAAAAGGCTCGAAAGATATCAGCTTCCACCACGAAACGTCCGCTCTACAGAATCGATCAGTTTCATGTGAATAAAGACGGTATCATCGCTCGGACGGTAATTGATATCGAGCACGTCGTTAGTGCCGAATGCAATACGCTGATACAGCGGACGCATTTCAAAGCCGATTGTTTCGCCGGTCCTGTTCTTGATACGGCTGAGCTGTGTTCTCTGGAATTGCGGAGTCATGTTGAGGTATGCCTCTGCACGCCGGAGGGCTTCAGGGCCGCTCAATCCGGGAAGTTTCTTGAATTCGCGCTCCGGGGCATACGGTTCAAAGGTTATTTTATCGCGTTCCCCGTCGAGAACAGCTATGCGCTGAATGCCGTTGCCGAGGCCGCTGTCGAACAGGATAAGCGTGTAAGTTCCCGTTACTTCCGACGGCTCCGCAAACTCCAATTTCAACGGCGGTTCGGAAGTGCACCCGAACAGCGTCATGAAAAGAAGGCCAACAAACGGAATGGTCGCCAGTGTATTGATCTGCATTGTTTTGCTCCCCCTAATAATATTCAGGCATTTCAAGAATTTTTTCATTGTACCACTGCGTGGCTGTGACTGCAACGCATTTCCCGATCTGTAGAGCGGCACGTGTGATGCGGTGAATCGCGATTATGTATAATCACCCATGAATATTCCGGTTGTACATCTGAGGCCGCGATTATATTTCCTACGGAGGCGACATTATGATTACCCTTGTGCTTGAGCCCGGCGTTGTGATGTCGTGGGCCGACTTCCTCGGTTCGAAGCCGCCGTACTCCATTGCCCTTGACGGATATGTATCGGGTCCGCCGCTCGTGGACCTGAAGGGGCCATATGCCAACTTCAATCATCATGAAGGCGTAACCCGCCTCGGCACCCGCAGCACCTGCGCGCAGGTCTTTTTTTCGCTTCGCCTCGGCCTGTATGACCTGTTCAGTCAGGACGGGAAGCCGCGTGCCCAAGTGTTCATAAACGACATCGACCAGGATGTCTGCCTCAGTTGGTGGCTGCTGCAGCATCCGGAAAAGCTGACAGGCCTTGGGTTTGAAAGCCACCTTTTGAGGCTCATTCTGTTTGAAGATATATTGGACACAACTGCAGGCGCCTATCCGAGCCATCCGGACAGTTCTGCGATGCGCAAGCAGGCGTGGATATTTCAGCCGTATACCGACGCACGGTGCAGCCGGAAATTATATTTATGCCAGCCTGCTGAACGACTGGAAATCGTAGCGGAAGTGGGGCGGAGGCTCGACAGTGTCGCAGCCGGTAGCGAAGAGGAGCTTTCCCTTGACTCCGAATATGAAATCATCGGCGGCGGCGCCGGATGGAAATTGATCAAAGAAACCGGCTCCCATGCGAGAACACGGCTGTTTGCCGAGGGCACGAAGGCCTTTGTGTCGCTGGTCATTGAAGAGCACGGTGTTTATACCTATTCCATCGGCAAGATGTCGCCGTTCGTCAGGTTCCCCCTTGAACGTATGTACGATCGTCTGAACCTGGCTGAGGGGAAGGGCGGTGCCGACCGCTGGGGCGGCAGTGATACTATCGGCGGTTCTCCCCGAATGTCGGGCAGCCGCCTTCGGCCTCAAGATGTCGAACGTATCGTCAACGAATGTATCGCGGAAATTACACAATAAAAATAATGCATGTTTTCTGCTATGAAGCGACTAAAGAAAGCAATTGTTACTTTTTGTAGTAGTACTCCTGCCTGGGCGTCTTAAGTCTCATTGCCTATCGCCGACAATATTAGTATCATGTCCGACAGCGTATCGGTATTAATACGCCCTGATGCGCTGACAACGACGGCAAAGAATCTATTCTGCAAGAGGGGAATCCCCTCGACCACTTCTGGAACCGGCAGTGCAACAGCTTCGGTAGTTTGATCCGGTCTCATGGTCCGGAGCCATGCCTTGCCGGCTGATTTGATTCTGATTGCTTATTAAAGAACCTGACACGATATTACTGAGAGCGGGAGGCATCAATGGTTGTGAGAAAAGGCGCGGAAGGATTGCGAACATCTGAGGGAGAGCCGGACATTTCGAGTCCGGAACCGTATGTTTTACAAAGTAACAGCTCTCCTCTTCCGGCATATCGCACCCCAAAGCACATAAAAAAATCTCTCGCATGCCTCCGTTGGTCTTCGATATTTTCCCTGGTCTTTATGATGATTCTTATGGCGGCAGGTCCGGTTCTTGCGGATTTGGGCGCATCGGTCACGCTGGCGAGCGGACAACCGGGCACGATTTATCCGGGGCAGACGACGCAGCTTCAGATAACGCTTTCAAACAGCAACGCTTCGGCACAGATTACCGGCGCGGCGTTCAGCAACAGCCTGCCGGGAACATGGCCGGACGCCCTGAGAATATCAGGGGCCGCGACCTATACATGTGCCGATGCCAACGGCCCTATCGGCACAACCGGGACTCTGACTGCCGCGGTCGGCACGCAGACTGTCAGCCTGGCGGGCGGTACGATTCCGGCCCGCGTGGGCTCGACCGACGGAACCTGCACCTTAATAATTCCGGTTACCGCGGGCACATCAAACGGCGGCAATGCGACTTACACCTATACGATACTCACCGGATCGGTGACGGGCACCGACGGCGCGGCTGTTCAAAATATCGGCAATGTAAACCAGAGCATCAATGTCCTTGCGCTGTCTCCGCCGACAATTTCCAAGAACTTTAGCTCGTCCACAGTCTATCTCGGCGGCAATCCAACAACGCTAACGATAACGATAACAAATCCTAACTCTTCTACTTCGATCCCCAATTTCAGCGTTACCGACGCATTCCCGCAGTTGAGCGGATCCGGCATTATCAGGGTTGCTCCGTCTCCCAACGCGACGTCTACCTGCACCGCCGGAGGCGTGGCGCCTTCTTTTACTCCCACTGCAAGCGCCACCACCATTTCAGCGGCAGGAGGCACGATTGCCCCAAGCGGAACCTGCACCATTACGGTAAGCGTCGAGGCCGCACATACCAATAGCGCCTATACCACGGGTGCTCAAGCGAACACCATCAACGCTTCTTCGCAGTTCACCAATGATCTCGGGATTCCGGCTGCCGCAAACGCGTCGCGAAATATTACCGTGACATCTCCACTGAGCGTCAACAAGGCATTTGCCCACGGTTCATTGTCCAGCGGACAAGCGGATACTTTTATCATTACGTTGACAAACAGCAGCACCAGTCCAATAACCATTACGACATTCGACGATAATCCCATTGACGGCATAGCGGGAACGGGATACGGTCTAGTGGCAACCGGCGGCTCCACAACATGCGCCGGTGGATCAGTTTCCGTCATCGACGGCGGAGACGGCATACGTCTGACAAACGGCATTATCCCCCCCTCTGGCACATGTACTGTGACTGTCAATTTCACCGGCACGGTCCAGACGAACGGCGTTCCGATTTCGTATACCAATACGATAGCCCAAGGTGCGATTATCACGCCGTCCCCAGGCGTCGTGAGCCAAAGCCGCAGCGCCTCTATCCTGGTGGCCGACGACTTGCGGGTCCTCAAAAGCGCAACTCCGGCGAACCCGGCGCCCGGCAATCCAGTACGGTTCAGCGTAACTGTTCAGAACTATGCGGTGGTCGGCATCAGCACTCTTACGATCAGAGACAACTTCAGCAACGGAATGACATTCCTCACCGGCACCATCAACGGCAACAATTATACGCCGTCGCTGTCTGGCGCCAGCTGTTCCGGCCTCTCGGTAAGCGGGGCAGTAGGCGCGGCTGCGCCGGTCTTTACTATTGCGACCGTTCCGGCACGTACCGATATCAACAATCCCGGCACATGCACGGTGACCTTCTGGGCCATGACGTCGACTTCAGCGGCCAATGGTTCGTCAATCGCTAATGTCTTTGCGGCCAGCGATGTCTGCTACAACGGCGGAGCCACATGCAATGGAGGCTCATCGAATACTACCGGAGGCAACGTCACAACGGCGATACTCAGCGCAGCCAAGAGCTTCAGCCCTGTCGGGCCGTTGCCCGAGGGGTCTATTTCGACCATGACGATTGCGCTTACCAATCTGTCGGCAAATGTGTTGACGAATGTGAGCATATCCGATACCCTTCCGACGGCTGCGGGCGGTGGGCAGATGCGCATTGCTACGCCTGCCAATGCCGCCAGCACATGCGGCAGTCCGACGATCACCGCCGTCGCCGGATCAACCTCCCTGTCGATGAACGGCGGCACCGTACCGGCACGGGCAGCCAACGGCACCGGCGCCGCAGGCGCGTGCCTTATCCGGGTTGACGTCATAGGCCCCGCAGGAATCTATTCCAATACGGCAACGGCCGGAGGCACGGAGACATATGCAAACAGCACCACACATACTGTCGGCCCGGTGAACGCCAACGCTTCGCTGACATATAACTCCTCGCTTTCGGCGACCAAGGGATTCTCGCCGTCGAGTGTTTCATCGGGCGGCAGGTCGACCGTCACGATTCGGCTGGCAAATGCCGGTGCAACTGCGCTGACCAATGTGAGCGTGACAGATCCGCTGCCCGCCGGGATGGTTGTGGCACCGACGCCGAATGCGTACACGACATGTGCAGGAAGCACGGCGATTGCTGCCGCAGCGGGAGCCGGCACTGTAACCATGACGGGTGCAGCTATCGCGGGACTCGGCAACTGCGACCTTCTGTTTGATGTGGTCGCGACCGGCGGCGCCAACTGGACCAACACGATACCGGTCGGGAACATCACCGCCGACGGCGGCGTGCGCAACCAGTCCGCAGTGGCCGGAACGCTTGCGTTCAATGCGCCGACGAATCTGACTGTCTCGAAGGCGACGTATCCGAGCACGCTCACCTTCCCCGGACAGGTCAGCCAGCTCACCATAACTATTACGAACGGAACCCTGGCCGTCACAAACTTGCGCCTGACCGACTACTTTACGGCAAACGGAACATCCGGTGCCGCACCGAATGGAATGGTCATAGCAGCCACCCCCGCCGTCTCCACGACATGCCCCGGCGGTATCGTGTCGGCAGCGCCGGGAGGCACTACGGTCGGTCTTTCCGGAGTGTCGCTGGCAGCAAGTGCGGCGTGTACGGTGAGCGTCAACGTCACCTCGACGACCGTCGGCGGCATTACGAACTATATCCCGGCCGGTTCGATACTTACTGATCAGGGGCTGACAAACAGCGGACAGGCGACCACCAGCCTTACGACACAGAGCAATCTCGGCGTGGCAAAAAGGTTTACGCCGAATGTCGTCAAACCCGGACAGCGTTCGCGTCTGCGCATCACGTTCTATAATCCGACGAATCTCCCCATGGCGAACCTCGCGGTGACCGATACACTGCCTGCGGGGGTAACGGTCCCGAGCGGTCCGAATCCGGTTACGACATGCACCGGAGCAACGGTATCGTCTCCTGCTTCAAATCAGGTGCGAGTAGCCGGTGGAACCATTGCGGCAGCATCGGGAGGCGTTGCGGCATCGTGCTATGCGGAAATCGATGTGCTTGTTGCGGCATCGGGCGATTACCTGAATACGATTCCGGCAGGCGGGGTGACCGCCACATCCGGAGGCTCTCCGGTAAGCAATTCCCAGCCGACAAGCGACACGTTGCGGGCAAAGGCCCCGCTCACAATTCACAAGGCGATTGCGAATCTGACGCTTGATGCGGGCAATCCTGCGTCCTTCACGACCGGGACGGCTTCGCGCGCGGCCGGGGCTGCGGCGACAATGACCATCCGGCTCGAAAACGCCAACACAACCAACCTTACGGGTGCGGCATTTACCGACGCGCTGCCGAACGGTCTCGTCGTGGCTACAACGCCGAATGCCTCGACAACCTGCGCGGGCGGCGGTGTCATCGCTCCTGCCTCCGCGACAAGCATCAGGCTCAGTGGCGCGACTGTCCCGGCGAGCGGATCCTGTGCGATTACCGTCGATGTGCTGAGCAATATCTCAGGGGTCTATACCAATACGATCCCAGCCGGCTCGGTGACGACCGTCGAGGGCGTGAGCAACGAGGAACCGACTAGCGCCCAGCTGATCGTTTCAACGCCTCCGACTGTGAGCAAGCAATTTTCTCCTGCGGTAATTCCGCCCGGTGGAATATCAACACTTACGATATTCTTGAATAACGACAATACATCCGCAATAACGCTTGCATCTATATTTACTGATACGCTCCCGACGGCGCCCGGGCCTATTACCGTTGCATCCCCCCCGAGTGTCGCAAAGACCTGCCCCGGTGCCGTAACGGCGAATGCGAGCAGCGGAACGGTCAGTTACGCGAATGGTGCGACGATACCGGCTGGCGGCTGTACTATCGCCGTCAATGTCACCGGCTCGACGGCCGGTGTTCATACCAACAACATCCCTGCGGGGGCGTTGCAGACGAACCTCGGCAACAATCAGCAGCCTGCGAATTCAACACTGACCGTCAGCACGCTCGGATATATTTCGGGCAGGGTCCTCAGGGATAACAACGTTACTCCGAACGGAACTTTTGAACCCGGCACGGATACCCCGATAGCCGGAGTCAGTATAGAACTGCATACCGGTGCCTCATGTGCCGGTGCCTTGGTAAGCGTGGCGGGGCTTGTAAATCCGTCCGTTACGGACGCGGCAGGCAACTATCTGTTTGCCGGACTGCCCGCAGGAACGTATTCGGTCTGTGAACCGGTGCAGCCGACCGGTACGGTAAACGGCATCACCACCGCGGGGACGATCACTTCGGTCAACGGCAGCACCGGCACTGCTGGCGCCGCTTCCAACCCAACGGCAGCAACAAGCCAGATAGTCGGGATAGTCCTGAACCAGACCGGCGCAGGCGGAGAAATCAGCGGTTCGCCCAACAACAATTTTGCTGAAGTAGTCTTATCGAGTATTTCCGGAACGGTATTCTTTGATGAGAATAACAACGGCGTCCAGAACGGCGCGGACGCAGGCATTGCAGGCGTCGTGGTTGAGCTGCTGAACGGCAGCGGCACGGTCATTGCCACGATAACGACCGACGCGAACGGTAATTACAGCTTCACGAACCTTCAGCCGGGGACCTACTCACTCCGCGAGCCGAATCAGCCTGCAAATACCTCAAATGGCATTACGACACCCGGAGCGGTTGCAAACGGCGGTACACTCGGCACGGCGACAAATCCGGCGACCCTGCCGAGCCGCATCGGCAACATCACTCTTCCGCCGAATACGGCATCGAGCGGCAATAATTTCGCAGAGGTCCCGAACGGACGCCGCATTTCGGGCGTGGTGTTTCTCGACTTCAACAACAACGGTGCGCTCGACGGCTCTGATCACGGAATCGGCGGCCAGACGCTGAATCTTGCGGGGAATGATGTCAACGGTAATCCGGTCAGCCGCACAACGACGACCAATGCCGACGGAACCTACGATTTTCTCAATCTTCCCGAAGGCACCTATACCGTCACCGAGCCGAATCAGCCGGCCGGGACGACGAACGGACAGACTCTTGCCGGGACTACGGGCGGCGCTGCTACAGCGGTCGGCGTTTCTCCGAGTGTGATCAGTGCAATCCCGCTCACCGGAAGCAACACGGTGTCTGCCGCTAACAACTTCGCCGAGATCCCGGGTGCGTCTCCTGACCTCGCGATTGCAAAGACTCACGCGCCTGCAAGCCTCGGAGCGTCGAGCAGCACGGGCTACTTTACGCTCACGCCGAGCAATGTGGGAGCAGTCGCAAGCAGCGGCACGATTACCATAACGGATACGCTTCCCGCCGGACTCACGCCGATATCTGCTGCCGGCACGGGATGGACCTGCACGATTGCAGGACAATTGGTAACCTGTACATCGACGACCGTCATCGGGGCGGGTGCAACCGGCAATGCCATTATTCTTCGGATATCCGTCGGCGCCGGCCTTGCCGGACAGGTGCTCACGAATACCGCGTTGATATCGGGCGGCGGAGAACCCGCCGGATTTGAGGGC
>DATHDH010000209.1:0-4865 GCA_035319145.1 Dissulfurispiraceae bacterium
GGTCGGGTTCGAGTCGAGGTCCACCATGTTGCCCGCTTCCTTGGCGGCCTGTGTGCCGGTGTTCATGGCAACCGCAACATCCGCCTGCGCGAGCGCCGGCGCATCGTTGGTGCCATCGCCGGTCATCGCAACCAGCTTGCCGCCCGTCTGGTGCCTGCGTATCAGCTGGAGCTTTGTTTCCGGCGTCGCCTGGGCCAGGAAGTCGTCGACTCCGGCTTCCGCCGCGATGGCCGCGGCGGTGAGCGGGTTGTCTCCGGTTATCATGACTGTCGAAATGCCCATTTTCCTGAGTTCGGCAAACCTCTCCTTGATACCGCCTTTCACAATATCGCCAAGCCTGATAACGCCAAGCACCCGGTTCCCCTCAGCTACGACGAGCGGCGTTGCTCCTTCGCGAGCTGCGGTATCGACTGCTATCTTGATATCGTCCGGAAAGCCACCCCCGTTGCTCCGGACATAGGTTTCGACCGCATCGGGCGCGCCCTTGCGAATCTGACGACCCTGCATATCTACGCCGCTCATCCGGGTATGTGCAGAGAATGGGATGAACTTTGCACCGAGAGCACTGATATCGCGCTCGCGCAGACCGAACTTTTCTTTCGCAAGTACGACAATGCTTCTGCCTTCAGGAGTCTCGTCGGGAAGCGAGGAAAGCTGGGCTGCATCGGCTAGCGTCTTTGCGTCAACTCCCTGTGCCGGGATAAACGCCGTCGCCTGCCGATTTCCGAGAGTGATGGTCCCGGTCTTGTCCAGCAGAAGAACGTCCACATCGCCGGCTGCCTCAACCGCGCGGCCCGACATGGCTATGACATTCGCCTGGATAAGCCTGTCCATGCCTGCGATTCCGATAGCGGAAAGCAGACCGCCGATGGTCGTCGGGATCAGGCAGACGAGCAGCGAAACGAGAACAACGATCGTTACGGGACTTCCCTGGCCTGCCGCCTTTACGCTGAAGATCGAGTACGGCAGAAGCGTTGCCGTCGCGATGAGAAATATGATGGTCAACCCCGCGAGCAGTATGTCGAGAGCGATCTCATTCGGCGTTTTTTGGCGCTTCGCACCCTCGACCATCGAAATCATGCGGTCGAGAAAGGTTTCGCCGGGATTTGCAGAAATGCGGACAACGATCCAGTCCGAAAGAACCAGCGTGCCGCCGGTAACTGCACTCCTGTCGCCTCCGCTTTCCCTGATGACCGGCGCACTCTCACCGGTCACGGCGCTTTCGTTGACCGACGCCACTCCGGCCACTATCTCTCCGTCGCCCGGTATGACGTCCCCGGCTTCAACGAGAACATAATCATCCCTCTTGAGCTGCGATGAGGGGACGCTGGTAATCTGAGCTTCCCTGTCAGGCTGGGCAAGCTTCTTTGCTTGAACGTCCTTTCTTGATTGCCGCAGCGCATCCGCCTGCGCCTTGCCGCGACCCTCTGCGACCGACTCCGCAAAATTGGCAAAAAGAACCGTTGCCCAAAGCCAGATCGAAATATGCAGGATGAACCCGGCCGATTCGCTTCCGGAAACAAAGAGCGACCGGATGAACAGCAGCGTCGTCATGATACTTCCGACCTCGACGACGAACATGACCGGATTGCGCAGCTGCCTGAGAGGATTCAGCTTGATAAATGAATCCGCTAATGCCCGCTTCATAATCCTGGCATCGAAAAGCGATAGTTTCTTTTTAGGTGTCATGTGAAGTTAGCCCTCCTCTTACCGGTACAGCGTCAGATGCTCTGCAATCGGTCCCAGCCCCAATGCGGGGAAGAACGTCAGCGCACCGACGATGATGATGACCGAAACCAGCAACAGCACGAACAGAGGCGTATGGGTCGGCAGGGTTCCTGCACCGGCCGGCACCTGTTTTTTTGCTGCCAGAGAACCGGCAATGGCGAGTATTGGAATCATTGTCCAGAATCGTGCAAAGAGCATTGCAACGCCTCCGAGCGTATTGTAAAAAACGGTATTGGCATTGAGTCCTGCGAATGCGCTGCCGTTATTGTTCGCCATCGATGAAAAAGCATAGAGCATCTGGGAGAACCCGTGCGGGCCGGGATTCGTGACGCTTGAAGTTCCTGCATCGGTCACTGCTGCCGCCGCCGTCCCGAGGAGAACGAAGCAGCAGGGAATCAGAATGACGATCGCCGCCATCTTCACCTCAAAAGCCTCGATTTTCTTGCCGAGATATTCCGGCGTGCGGCCGACCATGAGTCCCGAAATGAAGACAGCCACAAGGGCAAATGCAATCATGCCGTAGAGGCCGGAACCTACACCGCCGAAAACGACTTCTCCCAGTTGTATCAGGACCATCGGCACCAGCCCCCCGAGCGGGCTGAACGAGTCGTGCATCGAGTTAACCGAGCCGTTCGAGGCCGCGGTCGTCGCGGCGGCCCACACGGCAGAGTTGGCGACGCCGAAGCGGACTTCTTTGCCTTCCATGTTGCCTCCCGACGCGTCGACGCCGAGTACGGACAGGAGCGGGTTCCCCGCTTGTTCTGCCGCGTAACAGCCGATCAGAAGCGGCACGAACACGACAAACATGACAGCGAGGAGCGCCCACCCCTGCCTGACATCACCGATCATTTTTCCGAAGGTATAACAGAGCGCAGCGGGAAGCAGGAGAATCGCCAGCATTTCAAGGAAATTCGACAGCGGCGTCGGGTTCTCATAAGGATGAGCTGAATTCGCATTGAAGAATCCGCCTCCGTTCGTGCCGAGCTGTTTGACGGCGATTTGCGAGGCGGCAGGACCGAGTGGCAGCGACTGCTCAGTTGCCTGTGCCGGCTCGGTAATCGGCTTGCCTTCTGCATTCAGGAGCGGTTTGCCTTCGGTGTCCATTTTCGGATTGTCGTATGACACGCTCTGCAGCAACGGGACATTCGGATACGGGCTGAAGGTCTGCACGACGCCCTGTGACACAAGCAGTATCGCCAGAATGAGCGAGAGCGGCAAAAGCACATACAGTGTCGAACGGGTAAGATCGACCCAGAAGTTCCCGATCGTATCGGCCGTCTTGCGCGTAAAGCCTCGGATAAGGGCGACGAGCACTGCCATGCCCTGCGCGGCAGAAACGAAGTTCTGAACGGCAAGGCCCGTCATCTGCGTGAGATAGCTCATAGTCGATTCGCCACCGTATGCCTGCCAGTTCGTATTGGTGATGAAGCTGACGGCAGTATTGAATGCGAGATCGGGCGCAACGCCGCCGAAGTTCTGAGGATTCAGCGGCAGCAGCCCCTGCAAACGGAGCATCGCATATAAAAGGAAGAAAAACGCGAGTTTAAAAAGGATTGCGGCCCCTGCATATTCCTTCCAGGACATCTCCGCATCCGCATGCACACCGAGCAGCCGATAGAACGTCCGTTCAAGCGGGCCGATTATGCGGTTGAGCCCGCACGGCCTGCCTTCGTACACATTAGCCATAAAGGTGCCGAGCGGCTTCACGAACATGATAAGCGCCGCAAGATAAAGAGTTATCTGAATCATGCCGCTCGCCGTCATGAGAATATCTCCGGCTTCATCAGCGCAACGACAAGATAAATGAAGAGTCCGACGGCAACAGCGCCGCTTATCCAATAGACGGTTTCCATAGCTCCTCCTTGTCCTATCTCCTGTTATTTGACCTTTTCAGCAACGAGTACCAACAACCACGTTACGAGAAAGAAAATGACGACAATCGCCAGAAAGATGAAGTCCATGTGCACCTCCTGAATAAATCGTAGCAGGGAAATGCATAAAAAAAGCGTAAAAATACGGCTTGTCCTATTGGCTTCGGAAATGTCACGATCACAAAGTATGAAGGCTGTTGGATCAATGGGAAGTCGGCGCCTGCAGATAACTGTGCAGAATGGGGTGCGCCTGTTCGGCAATCTCCACGAAGCAAAAGACAGTCGGGAGATGGTTGTCGTCTGTCACGGATTCGGCAAGACTTGGAACAAGAACCGTCTGCTCTATCGCTCGATCTGCGAGGCCTTTCAGTCTGAGGGAGTCAATGCCTTCAGATTCAGTTTCCGCGGCATATCTCCGAGCGGCGGCAGACCCGAGGATTCTTCCTATACCGCCCAGCAGGAGGACATCGGCGCAGTTATCAGTGCACTCAAAAAACGAATGGCATTCCATCGTGTTGTTCTAATCGCCCACAGCATCGGAGGTATTTCCGCGACTCTGCAGACTGCTGGGGACAGGCGGATACGGCATCTCATGCTGATAGCGCCGCGAATCATGCCCCGCATATCTCTTGTGGCAAGAGGGATTGAATCTCTGTGCGGCGCACGGCTCGAAGCAGTTCTGGAATGGACGGACAAGCTCTTTCCGATAGGACCGGTTGTGATCGGCGACGCTCCGTATTACTTCGGCAGGCGATTTGTCGAAGATATCGTGCGCGTCGACATGCTGGACGAGTTGTGCATGATCAGGGTTCCCATAACTATTTTTCGGGGAGAGCTCGATACCCGTATTGCCGAAGCAGAGGTCCGCCGTGCGGTCACAAGCAATCCGCTTGCACGCTATATCTCATTGCCGCAGTCGGGCCATTCCTTCGGAAATCCTTTGCAGCGGGAGGCGCTGATCTCGGCTCTCATCCGTGCATTTCACGAACGATGAGTCCGAGGAGCGATTCCGAAAGCATCGCTTTGTGCCGAGCATAAGACGGCATTATTCAAGAAGTTAGAAATATCGTAGGTGCGGGGTGTCCGAATACATGCGAGGTGCCTGAGTTCTCACGGCCCGCGCGAGCGGGCAAGAGAAAGGCGGAACTGTGCCCCCACACCTATTGCATGTTCGGGCCATCCGCTATATCACAAGGGCTAATCAGTTCGCTTGTATTTGGATATCCCGTACCTGTCAAGCGTGTTGGGACTGTATAATAAGCTGGA
>DATHDH010000210.1:0-11099 GCA_035319145.1 Dissulfurispiraceae bacterium
GCTGCCGGGATCATTCGACAATAAACCGGACGAAGGATCAACAGGAATCTGCACAATGCCATCGGGCATCGGGAATGCACCGCCCGTCGAGGCGGTTTTCATGAATGCGCTCCAGATGGGCGCCGCGGCGCGACCGCCGACTTCTCCCTTTCCGAGCGTCCGTCTCATGTCGTCGAATCCAACCCAGACACTTGCGGCGAGATCAGGAGTATATCCTACAAACCAGGCGTCCTTGTAATCGTTTGTCGTTCCGGTCTTGCCGGCAGCAGGACGCCCGATGCCCGCCCGTCCGCCGGTGCCGTAATTGATGACATCCTGCAACATTGTCGTGAGGATAAAGGCGTCCTGCGCATTCATCGCCACCGTTCCCTGCGGGGTATTTGTTTCCCGAATATTGCCTTTCGCATCTTTAACTTCAATAATGGCAGCAGGCTTCATGGCAACCCCGCCGTTCGCAAATGTAGCATATGCCGCCGTGAGTTCGAGTGGGGTCACCGCGACCGAACCGAGGGCGATTGAAAGCTCGGGTGGAATTTCCTGCTGGATGCCGAGGTTTTTTGCAAGCGTTATTACCTTGCCGACGCCGACCGATTCGAGCAGCTTGACGGTTATGATATTGCGGGAAAAAGCGAGGGCATTACGCAGACGTGTCGGGCCGTAATATTTGTGATCGTAATTCTCCGGAGACCAGGAACCGTATGTAACCGGCTCGTCATCGACAATGCTGGCCGGTGTAAAGCCGTTCGCCAGGGCCGCGGCATAAACGATAGGCTTGAATGCCGAGCCGGGCTGACGCCGAGCGAGTACGGCGCGATTATATTCGCTCTTCGAAAAACTGAATCCGCCGACGAGCACCTTGATGTGGCCGGTCTTCGGATCAATCGCAACTACCGACCCCTCGACGTCGGGGTCCTGTTCCAGACTGAAAGCGACTTGCTTCCCGCCGATAGATTTAATACGAACCCAGATGATATCGCCGGTGCTCATAAGGTCCGTCAACTTCAGATTCTTGAGCGTGCGAGTCTTTCCGCTGCTGTCAAGGACGGTACTTGCCCATTTTGCATCGGCAACCGAGAGGGTTCCTGTGAGGCCCCGGCTCTTGATTGTTGCTTCCTTGGCATTGACACTGAGGACGACGCCGCGCGAGATGTCGCCGACCGTGGGCGAAAATGCAACCTTCGGCTCATCGGCATCATTCTTGAGGTTCTCACGCTTCCCGATTGCTCCGCGCCAGCCCCGCCGCTTGTCGAACTGGCGAAGACCGTCCTGCAGGGCCTTTTGCGCCTGCAGTTGGGCGGTCCTGTTCAGGGTGGTATAAACACGGAGGCCACCCTTATATACGGTTTCGACTCCATACTTTGCTTCAAGCTGCTGACGTACATATTCGAGGAAATAGTTGTTCGTCTCTGCCGCCCCCCGGAAAGCCGCAAGCGTTATGGGCTGCTGGCGGGCTGCATTTCGCTGCGCGGGCTTCAGGTATCCCTCTTCCTCCATGCGGAGCAGGACGGTTTCCTGTCGCTCCTTCGATTTTACGAGGTCATTGTACGGTGAATAGGTGTTGGGGGCCTTGACGAGTCCGGCAAGGAGTGCGGCCTCAGGCAGTGTCACTTGCGTAATCGACTTGCCGAAATAGACGCGCGACGCCATTTCTACACCATATGCGCCATGGCCAAAGTAGACATTATTCAGATAGAGCTCAAGGATTTCGTCCTTGCTGAGCTGCTGTTCGAGCCTGATGGCGAGCTGCATTTCCTTGAGCTTGCGTGTAATCGTTTTTTCCGGGGTCAGGAACATTACCTTCGCAAGTTGCTGGGTAATAGTGCTTGCGCCCTCCTTGAAGCTCGTATGGAGGACATCCTTGATGACGGCGCGCGCGATGCCGAGGAAATCGATCCCCTTGTGACTGTAAAAACGCGAGTCTTCAACAGCCACGATCGCGTCTTTCATAGATTTCGGGATGGCCTTGAGCGGCTGGTGAATGCCCTTTTCGATCCTGAACTCGCCGATAACCGTGTTGTCGTCGGCATAGATCTTCGCGCCGTCCGAAGGCCGGTATTTTTTCAGGTCATCGACCGACGGTATGCCGGTTGCGACCGCGAGAAAACCTCCGGCAGCGACGCCAACAATCACCACGGAAATTACGAAGAAGAGCTTCCAACGCATTTTTGCATTATAGAACAGGGGCTGATAAAATTGCAGCAGGAAATCGGTCATGAAGTCAATGCGGCGCAGCCGCTTCGTCAGCCGAGCACCAGGAGGTTCTTATGAGACAGGAATCCTACAGTTACCGGAGCCCGGTCGGGTATCTCAACTGCCGCTTCAACGAATCGTTCTTGATTGCCCTGGACATTCAGCCTGATGGGCGGGCAACACCCGAGTCGAAGCTTCCTGTTTCAGTTCGGCTGTTCTGGAAAGAACTGGATTGCTATTTCGAGGGGGGCATACAGCGGTTTGTCCAACCGATCAGATTTGAGTCAGGCACCCCATTTCAGCGTCGGGTCTGGCAGGCACTTCTCAGAATACCGTTTGGGGAGACGCGCTCATATGAATGGCTTGCCACAGCCGCAGACAGCCCGCACGGCGCCCGCGCGGCCGGGCAGGCTGCCGGGAAAAACCCCCTGCCGATTATTGTCCCCTGTCATCGCATAATCCGCGCCGACGGTGGACTCGGCGGTTTTTCGTGCGGCGTGGAGGTGAAACGGCGGCTTCTGAAACACGAGGCGGCGAAGGCAAAAGCGTAGAAGTTGGAAGTCCGGAAGAAATCTAGCAAAAGAGCTTCATTAGTTTCTCGCCTTCCGGCTTCCATTCTTCTGGCTCGCAGCTATCTGATATATGCTTCCGTTACATAGAGCCGCATCATCCGGTGCGTGTTGAAATAGTAGGCGTTTTTGCTGATCGCGTTCTCCATTATCTTGATCCACATGCGGCGGTTTTCATAATACGTGGGGACAATGACTGATTCGAGCTTGCCGTAAAGGTCATCGGCATCGCGTGCAGGATCGGCCGGGACATCCGGCGACGGCCCGATCGACCAGCCGGTTATGCCTTCGATATGCCCTTCTATCCACCATCCGTCCAGCACGCTGAAGTTCGGTACGCCGTTGTGCGCCGCCTTCATGCCGCTTGTGCCCGATGCCTCGAGCGGCCGCAGCGGGTTGTTGAGCCAGACATCCACTCCTGAGATCAGCTTCAGTGCAACGTCCATATTATAGTTGCCGAGGAAGGTAATGGTAATCTTCCCCTTCAGCAGATTTCTCATCTGGAAAATGCGCTGAATAAGCTGTTTCCCCGACTCGTCGTGCGGATGCGCCTTTCCAGCATAGATAAGCTGGATACGGCCTTCACCGATACGCGCGAGACGCTCGATATCGCTGAAGAGCAGGTCCGCCCTTTTGTAAGCCGTTGCCCTCCTGGCAAACCCGATGGTGAGAATGTCCGGTCGCAGTTCGGTACCGTATTCGTGATTGATGAACTCGATAAGCCTGCTTTTTGCCTCCATGTGCGCGTCCCAAAGTTCATCGTCAGGTATGCGGCCTGCACGCACAAATATTTCAGGTTCGTTTGCCCATCCCGGTAGGTACTTATCATACAGCCGTCTCATGCTTTCGCATACCCACGTATAGGAATGTACCCCGTTCGTGATGGCGTGGATCTCGTACCCGGGGAACATGTTTTGGGAGACCTCGCCATGCTTCTTTGCAACCCCGTTGATGTAGTTGCTCAGATTGATGCCGAGCAGGGTCATGTTCAGGTCCTGTTTGCCTGCGAATTCCCTGATCACGTCAAGCGGCAATACGTCGCATATGGTTTTTTCCGCGAGTTCATACGGGAAACGGTCGTGTCCGGCGGCCACGGGCGTATGGGTCGTGAAGACGCAAAGACTGCGGACCTTTTCGACATCCCATACGAGCCGTTCGTCCCAGACCTCTTCGATATCTTTCTTGTAGCGCTTCAGAAGCTCGAGCGTCAGAAGGCTCGAGTGGCCTTCGTTCATGTGGTATTTCTTGATCTCAAACCCGAGTTCCTCCAGCATGCGGGTGCCGCCGATTCCGAGCACCACTTCCTGTTTGAGGCGATAGATGGAGTCGCCGCCGTAAAGATAATGGGTAATTGTCCGATCCTGCGGGTCGTTTTCGGGCAGATCGGTCTCGAGGAAAAAGACCGGCACCGTGCCTCCCGTAGCACTTTGAACCAGGTGCATCCATACTGCGACAAATACCGGGCGGCCCTCGAAGCAGACGCCGACGCGCTGCGGCAGGAGAACCGTAAAGTCGGCGGGGTTCCATTCGTCAGGGGCTTCCCTCTGTCTGCCGTCCGCATCGAGTTCCTGGCGGAAATATCCCTTCCTCATGCTGAGCGTGACAGCCACCATCGGCAGGCGCAGGTCCGCGGCCGACTTGATGGTATCACCGGCCAATACGCCGAGGCCGCCGCTGTACGTGTGCATTTCGGTGCGGAGGCCGATCTCCATTGAAAAGTATGCTATTTTCGGGTCTTTGGTGAAGCGTTCCAAAATATCCTGATGCATGGGTAAGCTCCTTTTTGTCAGAATCCTGCTGCTGATGCGCGGCGGAGGAGTTCGTCGAGCGCCGCCGTACCTTCATCTCCGATGTCCATGCTGAACTCGTTGACATAGAGTGCAATATGCTGCCTGATGACATCGTCCGCCATCTCTTGCGCATGACGCCGGATGAACGGCATAGCCTCGCCGGGATGGGCGGATGCATACCCGACGCTTGCCCGGATGAGACCTTCCAGGTCCTGCAGGGTCTTTTCCCCCAGCGCCTTTTCTGCGACAATGCCGCCCAGGGGGAGGGGAAGGCCGGTTGTCTTTTCCCACCAGCCTCCGAGATCGATCCATGCATGGAGGTGCCATGAACCGAAGGTGAAACGGCCTTCGTGAATTATGACGCCTGCGTCGACGCGGCCTGCAGCCACTGCAGGCATGACTTCATGAAAAACCATCGGGACGAAAGCCTTCGGAGCGACGCCCGCGGCATCGCAATACAGGCGGATAAGCAGGTGAGCAGTAGTCGCTTCACCCGGAATCGCAATGGTCCGGCCCTGCAGAAACGACGCGTCCACTTTTTTCCGACCGACGACAAGGGGTCCGCATCCGCGTCCGAATGCGCCTCCGCTTTTGAGAAAACGGTATCGGTCCCGCAGACGGATGAATGCGGCGCACGATACCTTTGAGACCGGAAGCTCTCCCACCATGGCGCGCCGGTTCAATGACTCCACCTCGTCAATGACAAACTCGATGTCATAGCCGCGTGAATCGATGAGATGATTGGCCAGGGCATAGAAAATATAGGTATCGTTCGGACAAGGTGAAAATCCCAACTTCATCATATAGCCGTCATTCTAGCACGGAGCTTTTTTTGGTGTCCAAACCCGAAGTGCATGCATGTACATCGCATTGCGTGAGAATTGAATTGTGCTATAATGGGAACGATTATGAGTACTGAAACCGGAAAAGAACGGGCGCTCAGAATATTTGTCCAAAAGATCCCGAAATTGCCGACTCTGCCGTCGGTTGCGGAGCGAATACTCGGCATGGTGGATGACGATTCAGCGAGCGTCGAAAGCGTTGTCGATACCATCAAGCAGGATCCCGCCATTGCCGCGAAGGTGCTCAGTTTTGCGAATGCGGCGTTTTACGGCGGAGGCAATCCCGTGCTGAGCGTGCGCGATGCGGTGATGAAGATCGGGTTCAAGAATATCCGCAGCATCGCGCTCGGCATATCACTTATGACAATTTTTTCGGACAGCAAGGACAACCATGCGTCGGCATATCTGCGTATTTTCCGGCATTCTCTTGCCGTTGCGTTTATCGCGAACCAGGTTGCGTGCAAGTCGAGCCGTGATCTCTGCGATAAGGCGTTTGTCGGCGGGCTTTTGCATGACATCGGCCAGCTGGTCATCAACAAGTACTTCAACGAAGAGTTTGCCAGGATCATGGATGAGCTCCCACGGGCCGCGTCGCTCGTCGATGCTGAGCGGACGGTGCTCGGCATAACGCACAGCGACATAGGATTGTGGATAGCGGACAAGTGGAATCTGCCGAAGGTCCTTCTTGACGTCATCGAATTTCACCATGCCCCCGCTGAAGCTCGCGACAATAAACCGATGGTTGCGCTTGTCCATATCGCCAATGCAATTGCCGGCTGGAAAGGCTTCGGCATGCTTGAAAGCGGTCTTGCCAATCCGTTTGATAATTCCGCGCTGGCGGTGCTCGGGCTTTCGGAGCAGGATCTCGAAGAGATCTCATCGTCCTTTGACGGGGACGTATTCCCGCCGGATCTCCTGCAATAAATGGCCTCGCCCGGTTTCCCGGTATCACTTCTGCTGGAACGCCTTTACCGCTCCTGCCTCTCGGGAACTTCGACCCCCATCCTGCTGGAAGGATTGAACGAACGGGAACTGCTTGTCGCGCAGAAATTGAATGAACAATGTGCCGAGGGAGAGCGAAACAAGCTCGTTTCGAAGGCATTGCACCGTGCTTTGAATGAAGTGGATCGCTTCTACGAGTTTTCGATCAGGGCGCTGTCGGCACTCATCAAGGTAGGACGTATTGACGGCAATCTGGTCGAAACCGACCATTTCTGCAGAAACGTTCTCGATATATTCGCCGAAGAACTCGATTTCGAGAACTGTTCCATCATGTTGAAGGAACAAGACGGCACGTCGCTGCGCCTTATGGCCGGGAAGGGAAAGGGCGACCGTTATGCCAGCGCCAGTTTTTCGAACAAGATCGGCAGTGTCTTTCCGATAGGCGAGGGGATCGCCGGCATGGTTGCGCAGACCGGCACCTATGTGTTTATCCCCGACATTTCGAAGGATGCGCGCTTTAAGAGATTCGATATGAAGGTTGAGGTGACATCGCTGCTTTCGGTGCCGATTCAGGCGGAAGACGAGATAATCGGCGTCATCAATTTCAGCCACCCCCAGGCAGATATCTTCGACGAGAATATGGTCAATGTCGTCATGATCCTGTCGAGCTTTGTCGGCCAGATGATCCTGCTGAAGCAGCTCTACGCGAAAATAGCGAACTGGAATGAAGAGTTAAAGAAAGAGGTTGAACGCAAGACCGAAGACCTCAAAAAGAAGAATGCCCAGCTGCGCCGAACAACGCTTATCGACCCGCTTACCGGAATATTCAACCGGCGTTTCTTCTTCAAGAAGCTCGATGAGGAGTTTCTCCGCCATCAGCGCTATAATGAGCCGTTTTCACTCCTTGCCCTCGATATCGACAACCTGAAACCGGTGAACGATACTTACGGCCATCTGGCCGGGGATACAGTCATCAAGGGCATCGTACACGTCATGAAACTGGTCGGTCGGCGGGGTGATGCGCTCTGCAGGGTCGGAGGCGATGAGTTCGCCTATATCCTGTTGAATTCGGATATGGAAGGGGCAAGGAAGTTCTCGCAGCGGGTGCAGGATCGTTTCAGAAAGCTGGAGTTCAAAGGCATCAGCGTGCGCCCCACCGTGAGCATCGGTATCGCGAATACCGGCGTCGCAAAGTTTCTTGACAGTCTCGATATGTACCGGGGCGCCGACGAAGCGCTCTATCGGGCCAAACAGCAGCGGGATGCAATCTGCGCATTCGGAGAGCCAATCGGGTAAGCAGTATCCGCCTTTTCGTGTCGTTCATGCTGTTCTTTCATGTGTGCTTGATAAAACAGAAAAAATTGTGCTAACCTTCGAAGCTAAAAAACGCACGCCCGAAAAATGCCCTTTTGCTGGTCTCCTGTCCTTGACGGGAGGGAAAAAGGGAGGGCGGAGGCAAAACCAGAGGAGGACGTACCATGAGTGTCGTAACAATGAAAGAACTGCTTGAGTCAGGTGCGCATTTCGGGCATCAGGTCAAGCGGTGGCATCCGAAGATGAAGAAATACATCTTCGGCGAGCGCAACGGCATCCACATTGTGGATCTCCAGAAGACCCTGAAGGGCATAGAAGAAGCTTACCACTTCGTCAAGACCATCTCCGCCGCCGGCCAGTCGGTCATGTTTGTTGGCACCAAGAAGCAGGCCCAGGATTCGGTTTCCGATGAAGCCCGCCGTTGCGGATCTTTTTATGTGACGAGCCGATGGCTCGGCGGCATGCTCACGAACTTTGCCACTGTGAAAAAGAGCATCGACCGTTTAAAGAAAATCGAGCGTATGAAAGAAGACGGCACATACGCTGTTCTTACGAAGAAAGAGGTTACGGGTCTTGAGAACGAGCGGATGAAGCTTGAGAAGTTTCTCTCCGGCATCAAGGATATGGCGGGGTATCCGGGTGCGGTCTTCATCATCGATCCCAAGAAAGAGCGCATTGCGGTTGCCGAGGCGCGTCGCCTTGCAATTCCGGTGGTCGCTGTTGTTGACACCAACTGCGATCCTGATGATGCGGATTACGTCATCCCGGGCAATGATGACGCCATTCGCGCCATCAAGCTTATCTCGTCGAAGATGGCCGAAGCGGTTCTCGAAGGCAAGGGTATTCTCCAGAAGAAGACGGAGGAGGCTGCCGAGGCGTCCGCGGCCCAGCAGAAAGCTGCCGCAGAGGCCATTGTAGAGCAGGCTTCTGCAACGAAATAGATCAGGCGACCAGGAGGAAGACAGATAATGGGTATTTCCGCTGAAGCAGTACGTGACCTGCGCGAGAAGACCGGTGCAGGCATGATGGACTGCAAAAAGGCACTTACCGAAACAAACGGTGATATGGAGAAGGCGGTAGATATTCTTCGCCAGAAGGGGCTTGCATCGGCTGCCAAGAAGTCGGGGCGTACGGCCAGCGAAGGACTGGTAGGCTCTTATATACATATGGACAAGATCGGCGTCATGGTCGAGATTAACTGCGAAACCGACTTTGTCGCCCGTACCGACGACTTCCGGGGGTTGCTGAAGGACATTGCCATGCATGTGGCCGCGGCGAACCCTCAGTACGTCACGCGCGAGGAAGTGCCGGCTTCGGTGATTGAGCGCGAGAAGGATATCTACCGGGCTCAGGTGACGAACAAGCCGCCGCAGGTGGTCGAGAAAATTATCGAAGGAAAGCTCGACAAGTTCTTCTCGGATATGTGCCTGCTCGATCAGATTTTCATCAAGGACCCTGAAGGCAAGAAGAAGGTCAAGGACCTGGTGACCGAAAAGATCGCTAAACTCGGCGAAAATATTGTCGTTCGCCGTTTCGTCCGCTTCCAGCTCGGCGAAGGGCTGGCAAAAAGCGAGACCTGTTAGGACCGCGTCGATATGAAACCGAAATCCGCGACAAACGTCAGCAAGACCCCGTTGGCTTACGGGCGAGTGCTGCTGAAGCTGAGCGGTGAAGCGCTCATGGGTGACAAGCAGTACGGTATTGATCCCGCTACGGTCGATTATATGGCGCGGGAAATCGGGGAGGTATTTTCGCTCGGGGTCGAGGTGGCGGTTGTCATCGGCGGCGGGAATATATTCCGCGGAGTTCAAGCGTCTTTGCAGGGGATGGAGCGGGCATCCGCCGATTATATGGGGATGCTGGCGACAGTCATCAATGCCCTCGCTCTGCAGAATGCGCTCGAAAGACTCGGGTTGCAGACAAGGGTTCAGTCGGCGATCGAGATGCGGGAGCTTGCTGAAACCTATATCAGAAGGCGTGCGCTGCGCCACCTTGAGAAGGGACGCATCGTCATCTTTGCTGCTGGTACCGGAAATCCGTTTTTCACGACGGACACTGCTGCCGCACTGCGCGCCATGGAAATCGGAGCGGATGTAATCTGCAAGGGGACAAAGGTTGATGGCGTCTATACTGCCGACCCGAAAAAGGATTCGAGCGCCAGGAAGTACAGCACCATCTCGTATTTAGATGTCATCAGGCAGAATCTCAAGGTGATGGATTCAACGGCCATTACGCTTTGCATGGACAACAAGCTTCCGATAGTCGTATTCGACGTCATGAAGCCGCACGCTATCAGACGTCTTGTCCGTGGCGAAAAGGTCGGCACCTTGGTCAAATCCTAAACGGGGTGGCATATGCAGGAGATCAAGAAGAAAACTTCCGAACGGATGAACACTGCTATCGAGTCGCTCAGGAAAGACTTCGGCGCCATTCGGACGGGCCGCGCATCGCTTTCACTGCTCGACACCATCAAGATTGATTATTACGGGACGCCGACGCCGCTTGCCCAGGTGGCGACGCTCGGCATCCCCGAAAGCCGCACCATCACAATCCAGCCGTGGGAACAAAAACTGATTACCGATATCGAGAAGGCGATTATGAAGTCTGATCTCGGACTGACGCCCGGCAACGACGGCAAGATTATCCGAATCAATATTCCCACACTTACGGAAGAACGGCGCAAGCAGCTGGTGAAGGTGGTCAAGAAAAGGGCTGAAGAGGCCAAAGTGGCAGTTCGCAATATCAGACGGGATGTCAACGACGATATAAAAAAATCAGAAAAAGAGCAGCATCTCAGCGAAGACGATGTGAAGAGACTTCAGGAAGAGATCCAGAAGATAACGGATCAATTCATCGCAAGGGTAGACGAGGTGCTCCACCATAAAGAAAAAGAGATTATGGAGGTCTGAGATGCCGATGAATTCCAATTTCCTTGTAAAGGTCTCTGATGCCAAACTCCCTGATATCCAGAAGGCGCTCCAGGCTGCGGGGATAACGGTGCGCAGCATCATAGAAGTCTACAAGGAAGAGACAGAGGCTGCGACAAAATAAAAACGATCGCAGTTGCCCTGACAGGTTCTGCATGTCTGTAGCCATGGAGGGGGATTGAACAAATGGCGGAGGGCTGTGTATGACGAAGAAAAAGACGAAAGAAACCGAAAAGATGGCGCTGAAAACCGCTCCAAATCCGTCAAAAAAGGGTGCGGTCAAGGTATCGAAGAAGGCGGATACATCAGAAAACGAGAGTGAACGGAACGAGCGCCTGAGGCGACAGCTGGTCCAGCGGCGCGACGAGATACTGAAGGAGGCAAAGTCCGAAATCAAGAAGCAGGTCTCGGGCGAGAATCGGCAGTTTGTCGAGACGGTGATGGATGACGGCGATCTTGCGGTAGTCGATGTTTCAGAAGACATCAACCTGCGGCAACTGACGACTCACCGGCAGACCTTGATAA
>DATHDH010000211.1:0-3739 GCA_035319145.1 Dissulfurispiraceae bacterium
TTCATAATTACCTGCTGGATCTGCCCGATGTCAGCAGAGACGACGAGCGGCTTCGGAAAAAGATAGCTCTCAATCTCGATAGTTTCACCGATGAGCCGCTCCAGCATCGAAAGCGTGCTCTTGACGATGCTGTTCAGATCAAACACCCTGGTCAGGAGGATCTGTTTGCGACTAAAAGCGAGCAGGCCGCCGGTGAGATCGGCTGCCCGCTGCGTAAGATCGAGAATCTCATCGACGAAAGACAACGCATCCGAAGATTGGGGCACACGAGTGCGAAGCAGATGGAGATTGCCCACAACGGCCTGAATGATATTGTTGAAGTCGTGCGCAATTCCGCCGGCAAGGACACCTATCGCTTCCATTTTTTGAGACTGCCGGAGCTGTTCCTCAAGCCTTTTGCGGTCAGAAATATTATAAAAAATACAGTGCGTCTGCTTGAACCGACCATGTTCATCATATGCGACCCTGCCTTCCACAGAAACGGGGACGGTGCTCCCGTTACGATGCTGCATGTCGAGTTCGAGTCCGTGCATCTCTCCGGTTGTCAGAAAATCGGCAAAGGCTGTGTCATGAATTGTCTGCGACGCCGGAGAAAGAAATTCCCTAAGGGAACGGCCGACAACTTCATCGCGATCATACCCGAGGGTTTCTCTCCAGGTATTGTTAATGTCGAGCAGCATACCGTTTTTATCGAGCGCCTGGTATCCGACCGGCGCCTCTTCAAAGAAGAGGCGAAACCGTTCTTCACTGGCGCGAAGCGCTGCGTGCGCCAGCTCCTTGTCAGTAATATCGACAATAGTCGCCGCAACCTGCCTGGGGCCTGTCCGGTATGCCGTAATGACAAACCACTTGAGCCCGTCACCCGACACGCGTTTGGCCCGCAAGGGGGCGCCTGATTGCGCGACTTTACCATAATAGGCAATCCAATCGCGCGGAAAGTCGGGATGCACCTCAAGGATGGTCTTGCCGATCACATCGGTTGCGTGCTTGCCCCGGATTCGCTCCCATGCGGCATTGACACTCAGATACCTGCAGTCATAAGGATTGTCGTCTTCATCAAACAACACCTCCAGAAGAACAAACCCTTCGGTCATTGCGTTGAGCAGCATTTTATAAGCACTTTCGAGGGCCCGCTGCGACGTCATGTCGCGCGCGATGCTCAATACGGTCTTTTTGCCTTGATAACTAATCAGCGTCGCAATTGCTTCAATATCGACCGTATCGCCCGCTTTCGTAATACACTGTTGAATATCGGGGGGCAGCGTCATCCCGACGAATCGCAGCCGCTTGATTCTGTCGCGAACATGGTTGCGGAACGGCGGATGGACAAACTCCATGAGTTCGCGTCCTTCAAGCTCCCCGGGGACTTCGTAGCCGAGCATTCCGGCTGCCGCAGGATTGGCATAAAGAATGATCCCGTCACGATGCAGCATCATGGAATGCGGGGACATATCGAGAATCAGCCGCGACCGTTGTTCGCTCTCGCGCAGGGAATTTTCCGCTATCCTGCGATCCGTGGCATCGCGCATGATGGTCAGAAGCGCTTTCTCGCCTCCGAAATCTATCCTGAGCACGACGCTCTCGACAAAAAGCGGCGGCGCACCGGTCCTTTCCACCCGGTACGAAACCATCGGCAGCGGCCTGTCCGAGCGCTTCGCCTGTGCAATCCGAACATTGAACATGAGGTGCAGATCACACGGGACAAAATCCCATATGGGTTTGCCGATCATCGTAGCCGGGTCGGACAAACCTGCAAGCTGTGCAGCGATGCCATTGGCGTAGAGAATTATGTTGTCCCGATGAAGCACGACGGCATCGGGAAAACTGTCGAGCACGAGGCGAAAACGACTCTCGCTCTCCCTGAGAGCGCTTCGAAGCCCGGCAATTTCCGTAACGTCCCGTCCGCATCCGACCGTACCGATTAAATTCCCGCCGGCATCAAAGAACGGCGCCTTATGGACATCGAGCCGAAGCGGTATGCCTCGCACATTTCCAGACTCTTCAAAGAGATGCGGCACGCGGGATTTCAGGACGATGGTATCGCTGTCTCGGCATAGCTCCCCGAACGTATGCCAATCAGTGTCGCCTGGACGCAAGGCGCGCTGTCTCTCGGCAAAATACATATCGGTCCGTCCGATGACTTCATCAAGACTTTCTGCGCAGAGCAGCCGCTCACGCATTGAAAGGTTCGCGAAAAGATACCTGTTGCCGACGTCTTTCGCCCAAATCATATCGGGAATATTGTCGGTCATCATCTGGAGCATTCCGGTGAGTTGACGGGATCTGTTAAGAGTCTTTGCCGACGTGCGGCCGACCTTGGTTGCTGCGGAGAAGTCATCGGAAAATAATCGCATGACATCCATCAGCGCCTCGGCTTCATACGGCGGCTCACTCTTTTTTTTGAAAGGTTTTGGCACGCTGAAATAGTTTCCGTCTGTTTTTGCTACAGTATAGCCCGAACCGCCTGCCTTTTCAAGAGAACATGCTGTGACTGTCAAGGCAAAATAGAAATGTCCTCGAATACCGGGAGCATGAGGGGACAATGGAGAGAGAAAGCAAAATTATGAGCGGTAGAGAACTCTTCCCATATCCCGGGTATCGTAGCCGCCCAATGCAGTGACTGCATCGCGAAACACAGAATCCCCGAGAAGAATCGTCATGATGCCCTGCATCATCGCCGAATCGAAAAAGCGGGCCGGAATTGCCAAATCATAGCGTTCTTCGGCAACGGGAACGAAATCGAGGCCCAGTGCCTGGGCTGAAGAAAGTACGGCAAGGCCGGTATCGGCAAGGCCGGTCAGAACAGCCGAGGCAACCGCCATGTGGGTATACTCTTCGTGTTCATATCCCTGAATCGATCGCGGATCTAAGCGGCGGTCTTGGAGATGTTTGTCCAAGAGCATTCTCGTCCCCGACCCGCCCTGGCGGTTGATGAATAGCACATCCGTGCGGCAGAGGTCTTGAAAGTCGTGAATCCCTTTCGGATTGCCCCGCCGAACGACGAATCCCTGTTGACGGTAGACGAGGTTCACGAGAACCACCGGGACGTCGGGCAGCAACTTCTTGAGATACGGAATATTGTACTCGCCGGACTCTTCATCAAGCATATGTGTCCCCGCCATATGCGCTTCACCGCGCCGCAGCGCGACGAGCCCGCCCATGGAACCGACATGCGCGGATGAGAGCGACAGGCGGGGGAATCGCTGCTTCAGCGCATTTGCCAGGAGATCAAGGGCGTTATCGTGGCTGCCGATACAGACGACCGTATTATTGATTTCATCGCGCCCCCGCAAGACCTGAATCGGGACGTTCGCTCCGGCAGACAAGCCTTCCGATTCGGCGGGTATCTGCAGAAATCCGTCGGCCCTCACAACCGACATCAACAGCCCAGCCCCACGACCGACCGGCGTGGCTACGAATTTATCGCCTACGGCGCCTACTTTGACGCGAACAAACTCATCGACACCGAGCGGAGAAGTGATCTGACGCGATAAGACCGCCTCGACATTTTCATCAGGGTCGACGACGGTTCCCAGCATGTGAGCGATGACCGGTCTGACGAAGAGGCGAAATGTTATGTAAGCTGACACAGGGTAACCGGGGATACCGAAGACCGGTTTCCTGTCAACGAATCCTCCGATAAACGGCTTGCCAGGCTTGATCGCGACACTATGCAAAACAAGGTCACCGAGTTCCGATATTGCCGCAGCTGTGTAATCCTCGGATCCCTTGCCGGACC
>DATHDH010000212.1:0-20998 GCA_035319145.1 Dissulfurispiraceae bacterium
TGAACAACGGATCGGTTCTGGAGATTTCCGAAGAAGGAGCCGAACTCCTCCGAAAAGTCCACGCAGGGCGGGTTTTCATCGACGGAAAAGGGGCGCCCAGTGTTGAAGACATTGTCCTGCGCGATCGACGCCGGCTCGGTCATGACGGCATCGTCATCGTGCTGGTCGGTCTCGAAAAAGAGTCTCATCAGGTTGTCATCGGACCCGAAATCATATCGCGGGGCTTCGTCTTTGAGGACGTCTCGCAGGATATCATCACCGAAGTCCGTGACCTGATGACCGAAACGATTACGACGGTCGAAGAAGACGTGATTGCCGACGTGGCTCTGCTACAGGCAAAGCTCCGTTCGAGGCTGAAGAAATATCTCCGCGATACCATGGATCGGTATCCTATGATTATGCCGCTGATCCTGGAAGTGTAAAGAATATGGCCGCTCTGCGCGAAGAGACCGCACAACAGGCGACCGGGGAGCCGCGCAGCCGCCTTGACGAGGTAGCCGGGATTATCGCTATCCTCTGCGGCGTTTATATAGGCATCTGTTTGCTTTCGTATAGCCAGTGGGATCCGTCTCTGTTTACCCACACCAATGCCGCTCCGCTCAATTACGGCGGCATTGCCGGCGCCTATCTCGCCGACATCCTCTACTCTCTCGTCGGCGCCGCGGCACTTGCCCTGCCGATTTTTTTGCTGATATACGGAGTGCGCCGCATTCTTCATCATAAGCGCAACAGGATACACGTTGCCGGTGCAATCATTCTCATCGTCGGGATCGCATTCTTTCTCGAACTCATCGGCGAGGGCATCCATATACCGCTCGACCATCCGGGCGGATTCGCCGGAGCGGTGGTTATCAAGCCCTTGCAGCGGTTTATCTCTCCTCTCGGCGCCTCACTCGTCGCCTTTGCCGTGCTCATCATCGGTATCGTTCTCGCAAGCCCCGTCTCTCCATTCGAGCGCTTCCGCCAAAAGAGGGACATATCGGATGATGCCGGCCAGATTCCCCCGCTGGAGGAAGACGACGAAGTCCCCGACTATCAGGAAGATGCCGCTGTTGAGAAAGTTCCGGCAAAGGACCGCCTGCTCAGGCGACTCAGGAAGTCGAAGGACGACGGCACGGAGGAGGAGCGCTTGCTGCCGCCCATGCCCGTCGCCGATGCCGGAGACTACCGGCTCCCGCAGATTGAGTTCCTGCTGCCGACAGACTCGGTTGCGGTGCCGACCCGCGATGAACTCGTCTCGTCGGGCAGTGCGATTGAAAAGAAGCTTGCCGATTTCGGGGTAAACGGCAAGATTCGCCAGTCGCACCCCGGGCCTATTGTCACGATGTTCGAGTTTGAGCCCGCACCCGGCGTGAAGATCAACCGCATTGTCTCGCTGGCCGATGATCTCGCCCTCGCGCAACGCGCTCCGAGCATCCGTGTCTATCCGATCCCGGGTAAGGCCACCATCGGCATCGAGGTGCCGAACAGGGAACGGGCGACGGTTGCGCTGCGCGATATTATCGCATCCGATCAGTTTCAGAAGAGCCAGTCGCTGCTGACGCTCGCCCTCGGAAAGGACATCTTCGGCACCCCGGTGGTGACCGATCTCGCGCGCATGCCCCATCTGCTTGTCGCGGGCGCGACGGGCTCTGGAAAAAGCGTCTCCATCAACACGATGATTGCGAGTATCATTTACAAAGCGTCCCCTGCTCAAGTGAAAATGCTGATGATCGATCCGAAGCTCCTCGAACTTTCGGCATACGGCGACATCCCTCACCTGATCTCTCCCGTCATTACTGATCCGAAGGGCGCATCGGATGCCTTGAAGAAGATGGTCTTCGAGATGGAACGCCGCTACCGTCTGCTTGCGGAAAAAGGCACCCGCAACATAGAGACGTTTAATCGTCAGGTTTCGTCCGAAGAGCGCCTGCCGTATATCGTCGTATTTATCGACGAACTGGCCGACCTCATGTTTACCGCTCCGACCGATGTCGAAACCGCCATCGCCCGCCTCGCACAGATGGCGCGCGCCTCGGGCATACACCTCATCCTCGCAACGCAGCGACCGTCCGTCGACGTCATTACCGGTCTCATCAAGGCGAATTTCCCGGCGCGCATCTCTTTCCAGGTAACGTCGCGTATCGACTCGCGCACGATTCTCGACGCTCAGGGCGCCGAACAACTCCTCGGCATGGGCGACATGCTCTTCATGGTCCCGGGCATGCGCCTGATGCGCATTCACGGGGCATTCGTCAGCGAAGGCGAGGTCCGCAAGATCACCGATTTTATCAAGGACCAGAAACCGCCCGACTACAGCAGCTTCGAAACCATGGCGGTCATGGAAGAGCGGCTGCGGGAAGATGTCGCGGATCAAGAACGGGACGAACTCTACCAGCGTGTCCTCGATTTTGCAGAGTCCGCCGGAGAAGTCTCGATTTCATCGATTCAGAGACGATTCAAGATCGGATACAACCGCGCCGCTCTCCTGATGGAGCAATTGGAAACGGACGGGATGGTCGGTCCGCCGAAGGGAGCCGGAAAGCCCCGCGACTTCCTCGGCAGGCGTTAAACATTGCCCCTGCACTTTCGGTCATAATAAACAAAAACGGAGACAACCATGATACGCGATTTAATAGTCATAGCATTATGCATGAGCTTATTGCTGTTGTCCGCGCCTTCTCATTCAGCGTCTGCGGAAGAGACCGGGGGCGCCGCTGCCGAAAAGGTTACAGCGATACAAAAGGCTTACGAAGGCATCAAGGACATCAAAGGCTCTTTTGTCCAGAAGAGCACGATCAAGGATCTGAAAAAGACAGAAACATACAAAGGCCAGTTTTTCATCAAGGCCAAAAAGATGCGGTGGGAATACAAAGGCGAAAAACCGCAGGTCGTCTACATTACCGGAAAAGAGATAATTATTTATCAGCCGAACCAGCAACAGGCATTCAAAGCCCCGTTCAGCCACGCGACATACGGTCAGGCGCCTATAGCGCTTCTGAGCGGCTTCGGCTCCATAGACAAGGAATTTTCGGTCACGATGAAAGACGACAGATTGCATCTGCTCCCGAAGGCCTCCATGGGAAATGTCGAACATGTCGAACTCGTTACAAACGATGAAGGCTTTCCGATACAGGCCCTTGCGGTGATCGACAAGATCGGCAACCGTGTCGATATTACGTTCAGCGATGTCAGGACGAATACCGGCATCAAGAGCGGTATTTTTACGTTCAAGGCGCCCGAAGGGGTGGCAGTGCTCGAACAATAATCCTTGTTGCATCCTTCTCCATCCCAAATTCAGACGGTCATTCGAATGACCGTCTGAATTTGACTGACCCGGCTTGTCATCTTATAGTTATGACATGACGATGAATTGCTGATTGCGCAAGGAGACGACAGTATGGCCAAGCTGCTCCCGCTGGAACTCATGATCTTCATTGGGCTGACTGTAGTCGGCGGTTTGCTGTATCTTCTCTTTCTCAGTTTCCGGGCAAAAGGGAAAGAACGTGACGGTAAAAAACCCTCCGCCGATAATGACAGCGATGATCCGGAATGGCGTGCAAAGCGTTTCTGGTGGTTCGGACGATAAATCTGTAGCTACGCCCTGGCGAGCTTGATGACCGCGATCTCGGGCGGGCAGTTGAACCGCACCGGAAGCGTCGTGCCGACGCCTTTTGAGATGAAGACCGGCATGCCTTTCTGCGATATGACAAGCCCCATGGTATAGTCCTTGTTACGGACAGGCAGGAAAGGCGCCCCGACCAGCGGAAGTCTGACCTGTCCGCCGTGCGTGTGGCCGCTGAGCATCAGATCAAACGAAGCCTTCTGCACACGATCAGCAGTATCGGGATTATGGGCAAGCACTATCCTGCAATCGCCCTGCGGGATTCCCTCCAGCAACGACCCGAGCGGTCGATAATCCTCCCACAGGTCACCCGAGCCGATAAGCCAGAGGCGATTTTCGCCACGCTGAATCGAGATTCTCCTGTGGCGAAGCGACTGACCGCTCTTTTCGAGCCAGTAAAGTGAACGTTTTGCACCGGCCCAGTGGTCATGATTGCCGAGCACCGAATAAACGCCTGAACCCGCCTGAAGCTTCGAGAGAATCGGCCAGATACCGTCTATTTCCTCGACGGAATTCCGGCTGAGCACATAGTCGCCCGTGCAGACCACAATGTCGCTGCGAAGACCATTGACCTGTTCCACCAACCTTTCAAAAAAGGCGGTTCCCATAAACGGACCGTAGTGCAGATCAGTGAGGTGAGAAATGGTAAAGCCCTCGAATTCCGGAGGCAGATGCCGAACCGCGATATGATAGTGATTGACTTCGATGTCTCTGCGCTCAACAGCGAAGGCATAGCCTCCGAAGAGGGAGGCCACCCCCGGCAGTATCATACTCTTAAGAAAGGTTCTTCTATCCATTCTCTATTATCTCAGATTTGAGGAGCGCAACGGTACCCTTTGTCAGCCAGTCAGTGCCTCAGGGTATTTGGTGACGAGGTCCCTGATGCAGTGAATGCTTTACGTTTATCACGCGACAAATCAATTTATTCTTTTTTCGCTTTTTTTATTGATCCTCGAAATTATCCCAGATATCCTGCGTGAAACCAAGGCTTGTCGCGGCCCTCTGTTCTTCATAACCGAGGTCGCTCCAAGCTTTATCGCTGCTTGCCGGCGCTTCGTTTCTGTTCCATGAATACTGGCGCCATCCGAGCACGGACCAGAGTTCCTGCTCTTTGCTGCTCATGTCTTCCCACGACAATTTTTCCCAGATTCCCGGATTCCCGTTCATGTCCCGAACGTCCATAGCGGCCTCCTCTGCAGTCCTGGTCTTATACTTCCATATCATTGTCATTCATCATGGCGCCGAAGCCCGCTGGGAGGTCTTACACTGATGCACATCAATGAAATAGAACCGTTGTTCCCCTTTTCAGTTTTCAAGTGGCACAGTTTTTCGAAGGGACGACCCTCCGCTTCACTTTCTGGTCATAACATCAAGCCTAAGCGACGCGGGGCCTTATTGCGCGTCCGTCGGAGGCACTTGTTAGGCGGAACGCCCGCTGATTGAGTCCAAAAAGCCCCTTATGCTTGCTTTTATGCTTCTCCTGAACGCTTTCAACGAACGATAGGACGAATTTTGTATCTTTAATGCATCAACTAATGCAGACGGAAGCTTTTCCGGCATTGTTTGTCTACGCAAACCGATAAAATATAGATCATGAGATATGTGATCAGCATCAAAATGCCAATCATCGAACCAGTTTCCTAATTCAATCCGGCTGGAAAAATCATTCTGAGTGAGATTTTTATAATAGTTCCAGCCATTGCTTATCGTAAATGGCGAGGCTTTTGGATCAGATCGACTTGTGCCATGTTCTCTACGCCCGGTTGTAGCACAAGTGATAATGACTATCCCACTCTCCTTTGTCATACGAGCCATGTTTATGAATGTTTCGAGCCAAAAAGGATTATGTTCGAAACATTCCACGGAAATGCATACATCAAACTGACCTGAAGGGAAATCTGCAAGTTGTCCCTCCATAATCTTATCGACACCTGGCCCAATATCTAGATCTATTCCACAGTAATCCGCTTGCTCGAAATGGCTCCGACAAGATCCGTTGATATTAAGCGCGCCGACCTCTAAAACTTTTGTTCGTGAAAAATACCTCGGCAAGTATTTCTTGATAGTCGAAACATAATCTTGTTGTTTACGATGCGCCATGAACAAACCCCCTTGGACGCTGTTGACGACTTCGGCAAGAAAAAAGAATAATGACCGGTATCATGCATTTATTCATCGGATTTCCGAATTATGTCCTACTGCCGCCTAACAGGGTGCGGACGAGCTGCCCGCAGGGTCGGCTCGATCCGCTTGTTCTACATCGCGAAGCTTAGAAACAGAGCTACAAGACGGCAATGGATAAATCCGGGTAGCCGTTTTTTTGAGGATTGTTGTCTATCGACTGCATTTTGTCATTGTCTTAGTGCGGCCGCCTTCGTCTTAACCTTGGCCTTGATCATATCAGTTTTATTCAGTTTATTGCAGGCCAGTCGCGTTGCAGGTTACCATCAGTTCCACGGCTTTGGAAGCCAACTTTAGGTTCAAGCTATTATGCCGACTTGTCAGCACAAGATCAAATATTTTTCAAGCAATCCTCGTCCTACCTTTTCCGCGCAAAAGAATCGCAGGAGGAGGCCCGGCTGTACCGCCGCTACGCCTCTCCTGCGCTCAATGCTATCGGTCGATGTTCAGACTCTGAACTGCGATACAGATGCCTGCAGATTCGATCCCTGCTTTGCAATATCTGCGGATGTCACCGCAATCTGATCCGACCCGGACGAAATCTCTCTTGCCGATCCTGCGATATTCTGGACATCGCTGCTGATGGTCTCCGCCACGCTCGACATCTCTTCCGTAGCCGATGCAATCTGCTGTACCATGGACTGAAGAGTCTCGACGCCCGCCACGATGTCGCGAAGCGTAGCCCCTGCCCTCTTCGACATTTCAACGCCGCTCACGACGCGCTTTTTCGTGTCGTCCATAGAAACCGTGGCGTCCTTGACTTCGTTCTGCACCGAACGGATCATGCCGGTAATTTCGGAGGTAGCCTTCCCGGTACGTTCGGCAAGTTTGCGAACTTCGTCAGCCACAACCGCAAAGCCACGTCCCTGTTCTCCGGCCCGTGCAGCCTCAATCGCAGCGTTCAATGCCAGGAGATTGGTCTGATCCGCAATGTCGTTTATGACGCTTACGATCTCGCCGATCTGATTCGATTTTTCGACAAGCGCCTGCATGACCTTTGCCGAGGTATTGACGGTTTCGGCTATTCCCTTCGTCTCGGCTATCGACTCTTCTACCGCGTTTTCGCCGTCTTTCGCCCGCGATGCAGCGTTCTGCGCGGCTTCCGCAATATTGGATGCATTTTTCGCGACGTCCACGACCGTCTGCGACATCTCCTCGGCAGCGGTGGCTATCTGTGACGAGCGGTTCGACTGATCTTCCATGCTGCGCGAAATTTCTTTTGCGCTTGCGCTGAGCTCTTCGCTTCCGGCCGCAAGTGTGGAAGTGGAGTTCTTGATCTCGCCGATCAGTTTCTTGAGGTTGTCGACCATCGCCCCCATAGCCCGAAAGACCTTTCCTATCTCGTCATTACGGGAATACTCAAGCGACGCGGTCAGATCGCCCGATGCAACCTTGTTCGCCGTATCGACCAGGTGGCCGAGAGGTCTCAGGATAATGCGGATCATGATGAACATGAGGACGCTCAGGACTGCCACCCCGACAACGCCTCCTACCGCGGAGACCACGGCCATGACCGTCACGGCCTTATTAAGTTCACTCGCGTAGCCGCCCGCCGCGACGACCCAGTTGAGTCCTGGGTAATAGACGAAGGCGGTCAATTTCGAGCGTGCAAAGCTCTCTCCCGTATTTTTCCAGTCGTATTCGATAACGCCTTCTTTTTTCTCGATCATTTCCCTGAAGATCGCCTTTCCATCGGCCGATTTCGTATCGAGAGCATTCTTCCCTTCCATAGAAGGGTGAAGGATAAATGTGCCAGCATCCTTGCCTTCGCCGTAAAAGGCATACGCATATCCAGTATCGCCGAATTTTATTGCCTTTATTTCAGCATTGAGTTCTTTTAAGTCTTTCGTAATATCGAAGCCGACAAAGAGGCTTCCGATAATTTTTCCTTGCGCATTTTTGATTGGCGTGTATTTTGTCATGTAATCCTTGCCGAAAAGCCGCGCAGCACCGCTATACTCTTGCCCTTCCATAATCGCCTTGTAGCCGGGATGTGCCTTGTCGAGAGTCGTTCCGATTGCCCGGGTTCCGTCATCTTTTTTGAGCGATGTACTGATTCTCAGCAGGTCATCGCCTTTTCTGGCAAAAATTGTGGCAACGGAGCCATTTGACTGTTTCGTGAATTCATCGACGTAGGAAAAGGTATTGTTCAGCGGCTTGCTGCCCACACTGAGAACAGGCGCGTCAGGCGTGCCGCCCAGAGAAAAATCTCCATGAAACATTCCGGCGAAGAGGCCCCCGATTTTATCGGCCCCTGTCCTTGCCGTGCGGTCGAAAGCCGCAATCATGTCGCGCACCAGGGCAGCCTCGTTCTTGAGGGCCTGCAGATTCTGCTCTTTTACTACGCTGGATGCCATAAAGTAGACGGCGACAATGGCAATCGCAAAGACGGCAAGCACGAGGATACTGCTAAATGCCGCCAGCCGTGTGCCGATAGATATATTTGCAAAACGAATCTTTGTATTTTTCGCTATCGCTTTCATTTCTTCCTCCTGCTGGTTCCCTAGTTATCACTCAGGGCTTGTATATGCTCTTGTTGTCCGACAATGCTATGCACGTCCATGAGCAGCAATAGCCGACTGTCAAGCTTCACGACGCCGACGATGCTCGCGCCTTCGCTGCGTCCAACCGGCGGAACGGGCTCGACCATCCCGCAGGATACCCGCAGGACCTCGGAAACCGAATCAACAAGCATTCCGACCGTTGCACCCGCCTCGACCACGATAATTCTCTCACTGCCTTCATCTTTTATTATCGGCAGTTTCATGCGTTTCCTCATATTGATGACCGGAATAATGCAGCCGCGAAGATTGATGATTCCCTCGATATAATCCGCAGAGTTCGGCACCGCGGTAATCGCCACCTTCCGGTTAACTTCCTGAATCATCGCAATATCTATCCCGAACTCCTCTTCACCGATACGGAACGTCACGAGTTGAATCGTCTGCCCTGCTTTCAGGGCGCTTGTCGTTGTGTCGTCTTTCATGATTGCCTGCATATCTGTCCTCCTCTATCGTGCATTGAACTTCAGTTCTGATGATGCGTTCCGAACTGTCGTATCTTTTCATGATGGGCAATTGCATTACTGATGAAATTGCTCTTCCCCTGCCTCAGTTCTGCACTCAGGATCTGTTTGTCTACCGGCCCTGAGACTTCGAAAACCGGCACTGAAGGGGTTTTACCCCTCAACTCCTTTGTGAGCAGCTGCCCGGATGTGCCCGGTAACTGGAGGTCAACTATAGCGAGATCAATGGTTAACCCCATGTCTTTGTAAAGGTCGGCAAGTACCAGTGCCTCTTCCCGATCGGTCGACAGCCTCACTCTGAATCCGCACGCCAGAAGCGCCGAGGCAAGCTCCACACGCGCGTCCGGGTCGTCATCGACTAGTAGAATAAGCTTGGACATTCTATTTTCCTCCCCGCCGTTTAGTTCTGCGGGAGAAATATCAAAAACAGTGCCATAGCATAACTGATTGATATAGATACTATATTTCTACATCTGACCTTCAGCTATGGGAAGTTTCCAATAGTTAAAGAGGATTGCAATGTCGAATATTATTTGGTGCGGTATCATATAACTATCTGAGTTGATAAGGTTTTAATTGAATTATTCTTGGATCGGCGTACGGCTTTTGCGACTATAGGATATTTCCCATAGCGGTACTGGAGCGTTCCCATAGTAGAGGCGAACATGAAAACGAAAGGGATGCAGAAAGACAACAGGTCCGATTTCCTGAGTCCACTTTTCTTTGCCGCACAGGGGCTAATCAGCTCGCTTTGAAAACGAATAGCCCGCGCCGGAGCGAGCTAGGAAATGCGATACTCCTTAATCTTTGCGAGCAGAGTCGTATAGTCTATTTTGAGCAGGGCAGCCGCCTTGGTCTTATTGCCGAGAGTCGCTTTCAACGCCTGCCTGATCGCCTTTGATTCAGCTTCTCTGACGACAAGCGCAGACAGCTCCTTAAGGGGCATTATCTGAGTCGGTGCCGCTGATGCGGCACCACCGAGAAAACTTATATTGTCCGGGCGGATGACGCCGTCATTCGCCAGAAGCGCGGCCCGCCTGATGACATTCTTCAGTTCGCGGACATTTCCGGGCCACGAATAACGCGCCAAAACCTCGAAGACCTCATCGGATATTCCATGCATGGGCCGCTTTATTTCTTCCGCCGCTTCATTGAAGAAACGTTTCGCAAAGAACATCATGTCATCCATGCGTTCACGCAATGGCGGAATCTGGATAAAAAACTCGCCGAGCCGGAAAAAAAGGTCCTCCCGGAACTCCTGCTGCTGGACGCACTGTTTGATATCCTTGTTTGTCGCTGCAATAATGCGGACATCGATTTCGACCGGGGCAGTGCTGCCGACAGGATATACCTTCCTCTGTTCGATGACACCGAGCAGCTTGCTCTGCATATGGGTGGATATATTTTCGAGCTCATCGATAAAGAGCGTGCCTCCGTGAGCCATTTCAAAATACCCTTTTTTCTTGTGGCCTGCTCCGGTGAAGGCGCCTTTTTCGTGTCCGAAAAGTTCGCTTTCGATGAGAGATTCAGGCAATGCCCCCACGTCGACCCTCACAAAGGGTTTCTCGATGCCCTTGCCCAGATTATGAATGATAGTGGCTATCAGCGATTTTCCGGACCCGGTTTCGCCCTGAAGGATTACCGAAAAATTACTCCAGGCCACCTGTTGTATCTGCTCGATGACGCTCCGCATCGCTTCGCTATTGCCGAGCATCCACTCAAGCGACATATCAACCGCGGCGTTGAGCTTTACGACCTCGTTCTGAAGTTTCAGTTTTTCGAACGTTAGCTGGGCCATCTCGCAGGCCCGTTGCACGGTCCGAAGCAAGAGTTCATTGTCTGCCGGCTTCGGAAGGAAGTCGTATGCGCCGAGTTTGGTAGCCTTGACGGCCATAGGAATATCGCCATGACCGGTAAGAATAATGACCGGAATATGGGGTGCAACGGCAAGCAAACGAGGCAGGAGTTCCAGCCCGTCGACTTCCGGCATCCTGACGTCGAGGAGTATCACCGACGGCAGTTCATGCTCCAATTCGTCGAGCGCCTCCGAGGCGTTGGATGCTTCAGCAACGGTGAAATCGTTGAACTCAAGCAGGCGCCTTAGAGAACTGCGCATTGACTGCTCGTCATCAACGATAAGGATTGTACCGGTCATTTAATGCCCCTTTTGTACCGAACGAATACTGTGAATGCAATGGTGCTTATTATTATCGCCGCACTGAGTGAAAAGCTAAAGGCAGGTCAACGACAAAAGGGCGTTTGATTGAGCAGTTCAACAAGCGAATCCTACCGCGGTGTATAAGCACCGCTCACACTCCTCATTAGGACGGAAAAGCTTCAATAATGATCGTACGGACCTCTTCGAGCCACCCCTGCCGTTCGTCCTCGGAACTGGTAACGACGATGCCGAACATTCTTCTGCGAACATCCCTAACGCCGCAGAGGCCGAAGATGCAATCTTTCCAGATGCGTTCGAGAGGATCGCCGAAAACCGCCGATTCGCGGACAGCCTCCGTATTTGATGTAGTGAAGATCACAGCTGCCTTCGCTTTCAGAAGCCCATTCGGCACGCCCTCACCGCTGTCGTTTTCGAGAAACTCATAGGCAACGCCGGGCCGGATGACACGGTCTATCCACCCTTTGAGCATAGCTGGCGGCTGGCCCCACCAGTTCGGGTGTACCACAACAATCCCGTCGGCCTCTCCGATTTCTTCGCAATGCCTGCGAATGCTAACGGGAATAACCGCCTCCTTCGGAATTTCATCCGCTGGGAGGACCGGATCAAACGCCTCGGCATAAAGGTCATGAAAATGAACCACATGTCCGAGTTCCAGCAACGTTGCAAGCACCTTATGCGCAATGGCATGGTTGAAGCTGACCTTCGAGGGGTGGGCGAGCAGTAAGGATATAATCATGCGGGAATCTCCTCAAACGCTTTCCGGCCCGAACATGCGGGTGTCTATAAATGCGTTTCAACAAAAAACCCGGAGAGTCTCGCGTTGAAACTCTCCGGGTTCATGACGGAAATTAATTACAGCGGACGGTTTTTGCCTGCCAGCTGAATACGAATTGTTGCGCGTTCAAGAGCGGCAGTCGCGCGGGCAAAGTCTATCTTGTCCGCCTGCTTCATCCGATCTTCAGCGCGCTGCATGGCTGCCTTGGCGCGTTCAACGTCTATCTCCTCGGACTTCTCGGCGCTATCCGCAAGGATGACCACCTTCTCGGGCGAGACTTCGGCATATCCGGAGTTGACGAATATGAACCGCGAGTCGCTGCCTTTACGATAGGTGAGCAAGCCGATCTTGAGTGTCGTGATAAACGGCACGTGGCCGGGAAACACGCCGAAATCGCCGTCGGTGCCCTGCGCCGAAACCTCATCGACGTCTTCAATGAAGACCGGACCATGCGGGCTTACGACTTCGAGCTTCAGTTTATTCTCCATGGAGTATCACCCCGTTCCGATTAGGCTTCTCTCGACCAGCCAAGCTTGCGAGCCTTCTCCTCGACCTCTTCGATCGTACCGACCATATAAAATGCCTGCTCCGGCACATCGTCATACTTTCCATCTGCGATTGCGTCGAAGCCGCGAATGGTGTCTTCCAGTTTGACGTATTTGCCCGGCGTACCCGTGAACGTTTCAGCAACATGGAACGGCTGGCTGAGATATCTCTGCAGCTTACGGGCGCGGGAAACGGTAAGTTTGTCATCTTCAGAAAGTTCTTCCATACCGAGAATCGCGATGATGTCCTGCAATTCCTTGTACCGCTGGAGGATCGACTGAACCTTACGTGCGACGCGATAATGCTCCTCACCGATTACGCGCGGGTCAAGGGCGCGCGAGGTGGAGTCGAGCGGGTCGACCGCGGGATAAATACCGAGCTCCGAAATCTGACGGGAAAGAACGACGGTGCCGTCGAGATGGGTAAATGCCGTGGCAACCGCAGGGTCGGTCAAGTCGTCGGCCGGGACGTAAATGGCCTGCATCGAAGTGATGGAGCCCTTCTTGGTCGTCGTAATACGCTCCTGCAGGACGCCCATGTCGGTACCGAGGTTCGGCTGATATCCGACTGCCGAAGGCATGCGGCCGAGAAGCGCCGAGACTTCTGAGCCGGCCAGGGTGTAACGGAAGATATTGTCAAGGAAGATAAGAACGTCCTGTCCCTGATCTCTGAAGTACTCTGCCTGTGTCAGCGCGGTCAGGGCGACGCGAAGACGCGCTCCCGGCGGCTCGTTCATCTGGCCGTACACGAGTGCGACCTTCGGAAGAACGCCGCCTTCCTTCATTTCACGGTAAAGGTCGTTTCCTTCACGGGTACGCTCACCGACACCGGCAAAGACCGAGACGCCGCCGTGCTTCATGGCGACATTGTTGATCATTTCCATAATAACGACGGTCTTGCCGACACCGGCACCGCCGAACATTCCCATTTTGCCGCCCTTGATGAACGGAACAAGCAGATCGAAAACCTTAACACCCGACTCAAAGACCGTCGAAACAGGCTCCTGCTCGACAAAAGCCGGCGCATCGCGGTGGATGGGCCACCTCGCCTCGGCTTCAATCGGACCCATTTTGTCGTATGGTTCGCCGATAACGTTCATGATACGTCCGAGTGAGCCTTTACCGACCGGAACGGAGATCGGGAGGCCGGTGTCCACAACCTTCATCCCGCGTGTAACGCCGTCTGTGGTCTGCATGGCAATTGCACGAGCCTTGTTGTCGCCGAGATGGCCGGCAACTTCCAGCGTTACGTTAATCGGCGGAATACCTTTTGCCGCATCGCCTGCGGATTCGATCCGGAGACCCTGCAGAATCGGCGGAAGCCCTTGTTCAAACTCGACATCGACGACTGCACCGATGACCTGTGAAACTTTACCTTCGTTCATGATTGAATGCCTCCTGTATCTTGATAGCTCATTCTCTTATTTCTTCAGCGCCTCGACGCCGCCGACGATGTCCATAAGCTCCTTGGTAATCGAGGCCTGGCGGGCCTTGTTGTACTGGAGCGTCAGCTTTTTAATCATGTCGTTCGCGTTCTTGGTCGCATTTTCCATAGCTGCCATACGCATGGCCTCTTCAGATGCCTGCGAATCAAGGATAGCCCGAAAGACCTGAATTTCGATATTCTTCGGGAGCAGTCTTTCAAAGATAGCCTGTTGCGAAGGCTCATACAGATACTCGCCCCTGTCTGGAGTATCAACCGGACACGCGCCTTCGGTCCCGACCGCCTGGAGCGGCAAAAGCTGCGAGACGGCGACCTTCTGCACGGCCTGCGATTTGAACTCCGTAAAAACGAGCCTCACTTCGTCAAAAGCTTCATTCATATAGTTCTCAGTGATGTCACGCGCAATCATCTGGGCATCGCCATAAGTTACACGGCCCGAAAGACCCGTCCAACGCCCACGAACAGTAAACTTCCTGCGACGCAACAAATCCGCAGCCTTGCGCCCGATAGCGCTGAGGCTAACCTCCACGCCCTGCTTCTGAAGTTCCCTGATTGTATTGACGGCTGCCTTCATAACATTCGTGTTATACGCACCGCACAGGCCGCGATCACCGGTCATAACGACGACTTCAACCTTCTTGACCGGCCTCGCCTGAAGGAGGGGATGCCCCTCTTCTACGGTCTTGGCAAGCTCGCACAGCACTGAAGACATCTTCTCGGCATACGGCTTGAGCTCGATGATTCGCGCCTGCGCCTTGCGGAATTTGGCGGCCGAAACCATCTTCATCGCCTTGGTAATCTGGCGCGTGCTCTTTACCGAGCCAATCCTTCTTTTAATTTCTTTCAATCCCGGCATAGTGTCTACCTTTCTTCCTTAAGATTAGACAACGAAGCCTTTTTTGAATTCTTCAATCGCCGCGGCCAGCTTCGGCTTGAGCTCATCGTCAAGCACCTTCTTCTCTGCGATAGCCTTATGCACATCAGCCTTGCGATCCTTGATGAAGGCAATCAGCTCCACTTCGAAGCGGCGGATATGTTCAACCGGGATAGTATCCATAAAGCCCTGCGTACCGGCAAAGATGCCGACAATCTGATCGGACAGGGAGAGCGGCGCATACTGGCCCTGCTTCAACAGTTCAACCATGCGCTTACCACGCTCGATCTGCTGCATCGTGGCTTTATCGAGGTCCGCGCCGAACTGGGCAAAGGCCGCGAGTTCTCTGAACTGGGCAAGGTCGAGACGGAGCGTACCGGCAATCTGCTTCATCGCCTTGGTCTGTGCTGCACCGCCAACGCGGCTGACCGAGAGACCGACGTTGACCGCAGGGCGGACGCCTGCATAGAAGAGGTCCGGCTCGAGATATATCTGACCGTCCGTTATCGAAATGACGTTCGTCGGAATGTACGCGGAAACGTCGCCGGCCTGGGTCTCAATAATCGGTAAGGCCGTAAGGGAACCACCGCCGTTGGCATCGGAGAGCTTTGCGGCGCGTTCCAGAAGACGCGAATGGAGATAGAAAACATCGCCGGGGAATGCCTCACGTCCCGGCGGGCGGCGCAGGAGCAGAGAGAGTTGGCGATATGCGGTCGCCTGCTTGGACAAGTCATCGTAAATGATGAGGGCGTGCTTGCCGCTATCACGGAAGAATTCGCCGATGGCGCAGCCGGTATACGGTGCGATGTACTGAAGCGGCGCCGGCTCACTCGCTGTGGACGAAACAACGATAGTGTGATCCATCGCGCCGTTTTCCTGAAGCGTCTGGACGACACGGGCAACGGACGCCCTCTTCTGACCGATCGCAACATAGATGCAGACAACATCTCCGCCCTTCTGATTGATAATGGCATCAATCGCGATGGCGGTCTTTCCGGTCTGACGGTCGCCGATGATAAGTTCGCGCTGGCCGCGGCCGACAGGAATCATGGCGTCAATAGCCTTGATACCGGTCTGCATCGGCTGGGTGACCGGCTGGCGGTCGATAATGCCCGGTGCAACGACGTCGACAACCATCGAGGACTTGCAGTTCAACGGGCCCTTGCCGTCAATCGGCTCGCCGATGCCGTTCAGGACACGACCGATCATCTCCGGACCCGCGGGAACCGACATGATGCGGCCTGTGCGCTTGACGACGTCGCCTTCGCGAATCAGTCTGTCTTCACCAAAGAGGACCGAACCGACCATTCCCTCTTCGAGGTTGAGCGCCATGCCGAAGACATTGTTCGGGAACTCGAGGAGTTCCGAGGCCATGCAGTTATCAAGGCCGTAAATACGGGCGATACCGTCGCCGACAGCGGTGACGATACCTACTTCACTGACATCGACTTTCTTTTCGAAGTCCGTGATCTGTTTCTTGAGATACTCGCTGATTTCCGAAACTTTGATTTCCATCGTTTCACCCCTCTATGAGCTTATCTTTTAAAAGACCAAGTTGGCCTTTCAGACTCGTGTCATACATGGTGCTGCCGACCTGAATCCGCACACCGCCTAATAGCGAAGGATCGAGCACATACTCGACATCAATCTGCTTGCCGGTCCGCTGCTGCAAAGCCGTAAGCAACTGCGACTCGACCTCTTTGCTCACGGGTGCAGGAGTCGTTATGACCGCCTTGGCCCGTTTTTGCATCGCAAGGTAAAGCTCCGTTATCGCACCGGTTATTTCGGGAAGTGCGCCGAGCGCCTGCTCTTCGGACAGGAAGGACAGGTACTTGCTCAGCTTTTCCGAACACTGCAGCTTCCCGGAGAGCGCCTCAAGCGTCTTGGTGCGGTCCTCCTTGCTGAACATCGGGCTGACCAGAAGGTTCCGGAAACCCTTGTCCTGTTCCATAAGGCCCACGACCACGCCGAGGCGCTCAAGAGCCTGCGGAATTTCATCAACGCTGACGTTGATGACAAACTTCTTGGCGAGTTGTTTGACTCCACTGACCTTTCTCAATTTCTGCCCTCGATCAATTTGATGGATTCTTGAAGGAGCTTGTCCTGCCCCTCTTTGGTGAGCCGATCCTTAATCTTCTTTTCCGCAAGTTCCAGGGATGCCGCAACGGCCTCGGCCTGGATGACTTCCTTGGCCCGCTTCAACTCGAAGTCGATGTTCGTCTTCGCCTGTTCGGCAACGCGAACCGCCATGCGCTCGCCCTCTTCAATAAGGCGCCCGCGCTCGCGCTCGCCCGACTCCTGGGCTGATGCGATAATGTCGGCGATTTCCTTGTCCTTCACCTTCAGGCGCTCTTCAACCTCAGAAAGCGCCTTAGCCGCAAGCTCCTTTGCCTCTTTCGCCTCACTGATGCTTTTTGCAATCAGCTCTTTGCGTTGCTGCAGAAACTCGCGAAGCGGCTTGCCGACGAACTTCACCAGCAGGACCAAGAGGATCGCGAAGTTCATAATCCTCCAGCCCCAGTCCATGAGGCTCATTCCCTCATGACCCTCCCCGCCGCCGGACGCAAATGCCGCCGCCGGGAGGAGCAGTGCTGCCATCACTACCAGTGCCTTTTTCATGCTTACCCCTTTATCAAGACTGAGCTTCATACATTAACGAGTTTCTTGACAATCTCTTCGGAGAAACGATCGATGTCGGCCTTCAGTCCTGCACGAGCCTTTTCGGCCTCCGCCTGAATTTCCTTGCGGGCCGCCTCTATTTTTGCCACGGCAGAGGCCTCGGCCTTCGACATCGATTCCTTCTGCGCGGCGACGCCCTGATCGCGAAGCGCCGAAGCGGTCTCTTTCGCCTTGATGCGGGCTGCGTTCAGTTCCGCATTCATCTTGGCGACCGCCTCATCTTTCTTGAGCGTCATGGCCTTCGCCTGCTCGAGGGCCCCCTTGGTTGCGCGGTCACGATCCTTGAAAACTTTTGATAATGGTTCGAAGAGAAGGCTCTTGAGTACTACGAAGAGGACGAGAAAGTTGACTAGGAGAACAAAAAACCACTGATTGAATTCAAGCATAACGTCTCCTCTCGGGAACTGGGATGTTAACGTGGCGAACGGCTCTGCAAAATAACTGGATCGAACGTTACCATAGCCTCCCGGGATTGTCAAGGCGAAAGAGCCCGCAAACCCGCGCCCTGATTTGATTTTTTTATAGGTCCATTAACCGGAAAACCCGACGGCGCAGCTCCGAAAGGGCGCTGTTTCGGCAAATCGTTTGCAGAACGGGTCAGGAAAGGGAAAAAATGAATTGAAGAAAATTATCGGAAGATAAATATTTTAAATAAGAAATATAAGGCAGCGGCATCAGGAAGAGCCATTTTCCATGTCGCGGTGAGAGACCGTCACGGCGACCGGAGCATGCTCCTCAAGGTAGGTTCCAACCTTCTCGGCAATGACGGGCGAGCGATGCCGCCCTCCGGTGCAGCCGATGCCGATGCTCAGATACGACTTTCCCTCTTTAATATAATGAGGAATCAGGAACTCAAGGAGGGGCAGCAGGCGGTCAAGAAACTCCGAGGTGTCGGGCTGGCTCATGACGTAGCTGACCAGCTCAGGATCGCGTCCGGTCAGGGGTTTCAGTTCCTGCACAAAATACGGATTCGGCAGAAAACGGACGTCGAACAGGAGGTCGAGGCCCGTCGGCGCCCCGAACTTGAATCCGAACGAGACCACCGAAACGCTCATCAGATTATCTCCGGCCTCGCGCGCACCGAACATGGATGAGATCAGATAACGGAGCTGATGCGGCGTGTAGGTCGAGGTATCGATGATACGATCCGAAGCCACCCGCAACCCTTCGAGGCGGCGCCCTTCCTCTTCGATCGCACCGCCAAGATTCGTAATCTTCAGCATCGATGCCAGGGGGTGCGGACGACGGGTCTCCTTGAACCTCCGCACAAGGATATCCAGTTCAGCCTCGAGAAAAAGGATTTCGATCGGGTGCTGGCTGCGGAGTTCATGAAAATAATTTGCTGCGTCGACAAGCAGCGCCTGTTCACGAATATCGATGCCGATGCCGATGCGTCCGGAAGAATGAGTTTGCAAGGCGGTCGTGATAAAAGAATTGATGAGGGGCAACGGAAGATTGTCGATGCAGAAAAAGCCGACGTCCTCCAGCGCACGGAGCGCCACCGTCTTTCCGGCACCCGAGTATCCGCTGACAATGACGACTTTGGTAGCAACGGCTTGTTCTGTCATCGGAAGAGGCGGCGGCGGGCACACGCCCGCCGACTGCACAATTTAGCGGTGCGGTTCGATAAGGCCGAAATTACCGTCCCTACGGCTATAAACAACGTTCATTTCTCCTGTCGCAAGGTTCGTAAACACGAAGAAATCCTTGCCGAGCATTCCCATCTGGTCAACAGCGTCATCGGGCGTCATCGGCTTCATGTCGAACTTCTTGTGCTTGATGATACGCCCTTCCCTTACCGGTTCGACGGCAACTGCGGCCGCCGCTTTTTTGTCGCTTCCCTTCACACGGTGAGCGGAAACCTTCTCTTTATACTTTACTACCTGCTTTTCGAGTTTCTCAACAACCGCGTCAATCGCCGAGTAAACGTCGCCCGTGGCGCCTTCCGCCTGAATCATGTATCCGTTGACCTTCAACAACACCTCGACCTTCTGGCGATCCGTCTTCTGGCGGTGCTTCTCGACGCTTACCGTTACGATCGCGTCGGATATGTTCGAGAGATATTTCGTAAACTTGCCTATCTTATCTTCGGCATACTGCCTGAGCGGCGGGGTTATTTCAAGGTGACGTCCGTTGACAATAATGTTCATACATTTCTCTCCTTCTTATTCATAGCGTTTTCTCATATTTTGCGGCGGGATCTTCAATTCCTCCCGGTACTTTGCCACCGTGCGGCGGGCAATTACCACATTCTGCGCACCCAGCCTGTCGGCAATCATCTTGTCGCTCAGCGGCTTTTTCGAATCCTCCTGCTCCACAATCTTGCGGATGAGATCTTTCACCGACGTTGAGGAGACCTCGCCGGTGTTGGACTGCAGAGCGCTGCTGAAGAAGAAACGAAAACTGAATACTCCGTGATCGCAGGCAAGATATTTGTTCGAAGTGACCCGGCTGATCGTGCTTTCATGCATGCCCACATCGGCGGCAACATCCTTCAGCGTCAGCGGTCGCAGATTTTGGCGCCCTCCTTCAAAGAAGTTGTTCTGAAACTTCAGAATACTGTCCGCAACCCGGTAAATCGTGCGGTTCCGCTGGTCGAGGCTCTTGATCAGTTCCGTCGCCAGGCGGAGCTTCTCCCGAAGAAATCCTTTTTCCTCCTTGGTCAGCTGGTCTTTCCGCAGCAGCAGATTCCGGTAGCTGTTGTTCAGCCTGATGCGGGGCATCCGCTCGTCGTTGAGCGTAATCTGAAGCCCTTCATCACCATGCGCAATAAATACATCGGGGACAATGTAGGTCGTCTCTCCCGATGAAAAGTTCGCTGCCGGCCGCGGGTCGAGCGCCTCGATGATGCGTACGGCAGCCATCACCTCATCCAGCACGGCATTATGCTGTTTTGCGATCTGCTGGAACCGGCGCTTCTGCATATCCTCCATGCTGCCGGCGACGATTTTTGCGACAAGAGACTCGGTCAGATTCAAAGACCGGAGCTGCAAAAGAAGGCATTCCTGCAATGTTCTCGCACAGATGCCCGGTGGATCGAAACCCTGCACGAGAGCGACCGCCTCCGCCGCAAGTTCGGGAGACGCCTTGGCCTGCTGCGCCAGCTCCTCGTCAGACATGCGCAAATATCCGTCTTCTTCTATGTTCCCGATGACCGTCTCGGCTACGATGCGCACCTCGTCGCGAGCCGGACAGAGGCGCAGCTGCCAGAGCAGGTGATCATAGAGGTCGGGAGTCTTCGAGCAGAAAAGCTCATAAGAGGGCTTTTCTTCCGTGCCAGGGTTGAAATAGCCGAGGTCGCGGCCGTCGCTTCCGCGCTCCTCGAAGTAATCATCCACGCTGAAGCGGTTGAGGCTCTCCTCGCTCAGCTCCGCGGTATCGTGATAATCATCGGGAAGCGCCCTCTCCTCTTCGCGGGCCTCCTGAGAAATCTCCTCATCCTCGTGCTCATCCATGGTCTCTTCAAGAAAAGGGTTTTCGATGATCTCCTGCGAAAGCGTCTGCGCGAGTTCGAGCTGCGGCATCTGGAGCAATTTGATGGCCTGCTGAAGCTGGGGGGTAAGCACCAGCCTTTGGGAGAGCCTGAGATCAAGCCGGTTTTCGAGCGCGCTCACAGCCTGAAATCCTCACCAAGATACGCCTCCAACACCTCTGCGTTGCCGACCAGCTCCGCCGGAGCCCCCGAAGCGAAT
>DATHDH010000213.1:0-2696 GCA_035319145.1 Dissulfurispiraceae bacterium
GTGTTTCATATTGTCTGTCTGAGCTGGGTCTTCTTCCGCGCGGTCTCCACGCATGACGCATTCACGCTTCTGCAGGGCATCACCCGCATCCATTGGATTCCGGAATATGCGATCGCATTCCAGTTCCTTGCAATGTTCACCATCCCGCTGTTCTTCATGGATCTGATCAACGAGCATCGCAAGGAAGAATATCTTTTTGAAAGGGCGCATCCTTATCTGCGCACTCTGCTGGCGGTTGCGGTTTCAACAGCAACACTACTGTTTGCAGGGAGCAAGTCGAATGCATTCATCTACTTCCAGTTCTGAGGGCAAACGCACGTATTCGGTCCGCGTGCTGAAACGCGCGACTGCGTTGTTCCTGGCAGTTATGCTGCTCGTCTGCGCCGCTCTCGAAATCGGCACCCGCAGCTTCATCTATCGCTCCAGCGCAAGCCTCGGCAGGATTAACAACGAACTGCAGGCGGCAATGAAATTGGACAGGCAGACATCGCCGAAAACAGCACTGATCGTCGGCAATTCACTGCTCATCGCTGATATCGACATTGCGGAGGCGAATCGCCGCCTGACGCGCGGCTGGTCACTGCAGCGTTTCGCCATCGAACAAACGACCTACCTGGACTGGTACTTCGGCATCCGGAAGCTATTTGCCTATGGTTCTCGCCCCGCTGCCATTATTGTCTGCCTGGAACCGCGGCACCTTTTGGAACCGACCCTGCGAACCGACCTTTTTATGCACTACTTGTTGAACACGGCAGACATCCTGCCGGTCAACCGTATGGTTCACCTGACCCCGACCGAAACCTCCGATCTCTTTTTCGCCAGCACCAGCACGTTTTACGGATTGCGGCGCGAAATACGCAAGAACTTTCTTGTCCGCATCCTGCCCGACTTTCCGCAGTTAACGGCATTGATAACCGTGTTCCCGCATATCCCGGTTGATAACCGTGAGCTGTTGACCGCCGGCATGGCGCGGCTTGAAGCCATGCACAACATTGCCGTTCAGGAGGATACTCCGTTCATCTTCATGCTCATGCCGCCGGTTGACGCCTCTCAAATCGGAGTCTTCCAACAGATCAGCCACGAGACGTTCATCCCGATTGTCATTCCCCTCACAAACGACCGGATTGATAAGTCCATACTGGAGCCCGATGATTATCACCTGAACGAAGCGGGACGTCGCATCTTTACGTGGAAAATGGCTGACTTGCTGAAGGAAGCGTTGAGGTAGCTGAACTGGTAGCGCGTGCTACCAAATAATCATTCCCGATTTTATGAGATAGCACAAAGCACTGTGAGAGAGACAGACACTCCAGGGCGGCTGATGTTGATCAATCACGCCGCCCTGTTTATCGAGCTTCAGGAAAGCTTCTTCAAAAGTCCTTTCAGGAGTTCTTCTTCCTTATGGAGACCGGCCTTGTCATGCTTTGTCTCGACAATGGCAACGCGCAATTCCGAGAGGTACGAGTCGACGGCCTTTCTGATCAGATCGCGCTCTTCAGCACTCACCTCAATCTGCATGGCGATACACCTCCTTTCTCTGCATAGTCCTAATTCAAGTATAGGTTATGTTCAGAGCATGTCAAGGGACGGATGCAATCTCAGACTCAGGTGTACTATTAACCCTCTTTTCATGCATAAAATCGAGAAGACGACCGGTGCGGGATAGGCAGTTATTTCAGCTTGAAATCGACGCGGCTGTTCTTTATTTTTTCTTTCGCTTCGGGCTGCACCGACTGGGCCTCGACGAGGAATATCCTGTCGGGCCCGATCTTCTTGGTCTTGAGCAGGTATTCGTATACCGTGCGCGCCCGCTCGCGGGCCAGCTCGCGGAGCATGTCGTCAGTAGCCGGCGCGTTGGTGAGCATCAGTTTTTCCATCTCGGGCACCGGCAGGTCCTTGGCCATGCCGAGGAAATTCGAAGGCTTCGGAAACTTCTCGTCCTTGTAAGCCTGTTTCAGATATTTCGGATACTCCTCCTGAGCAACGACGACACGGTCGGGGTTTACGCTCTTGTCGCTCTTCGCCAGCTCCTTGAGCTTCTGCGCTTTCACTTTTTTCTGCAGGGCAACCCGCTTCAGGCCCTCACGATCGGCAACCATGTCAGCATGTCCTTCGACATCGACCTTCAGCGCAGGACGCTCGGACAGCACGGTGAGCAGCTTGTCCATCTTTGCCTGTTCCTGCGGCGTCAGGACTGCCGTCCCGTAATCAAAGCCAATAAAGCTCATCTCTTCGGCGCTGCCGCCACCCAGTATTGCTCCAAGAAGCGCAAAGGGCGACGTCGCCGCCTTGACCAGAATGTTAAGAATGATCTTCCAGATTATCTTGCCGACGCGGAATTCGGGATCGTCGGTCGTTCCGGTCACCGGCAGGTCGAGATGGATTTCACCCTTGCGGTCTTTCAGGAGCGCAATGGCGAGTTTGACCGGCATCCTGGTTGCCTCGGGGCTCTCGACGCGGTCGCCGAGCGTGAATTGATCGAGGAAGATGACATTCTTGGCATCGAGCTTCTTCTTCTCGATCAGATATTCCATGCCGAGGCCCATCTTGCCCTTCACAATGGTATAGCCGAGATATTTCCCCGCATACGGCGTTGTGGGGCTCAAATCCATGTTCTGAAAATCGGCCTTGAGCGAAACGTAAAGGTCGTCGCGGAGCGGGTTGATCTTTCCGGTGATAAGCAGGGGCGAGCTTCC
>DATHDH010000214.1:0-6850 GCA_035319145.1 Dissulfurispiraceae bacterium
CTTCTGTCGGAGATATTGAAAAACCTTGCGCCGGAGATTGTCAGCCGGATGAAGCCTGGCGGACTCGCCCTCCTCTCCGGGATCATGACGGGACAGGAAGACGAAGTTATCGAAATGTTCTCGCCATTAGGAGTAACGGTGGTTGAAAGGCTCGTCGACGGCCGATGGGTTTCGCTCGTCATCAGACGTTAAATCTGAAGTTGATGATATCCCCGTCTTTTACTTCATAGGTCTTTCCTTCGAGCCTCAGATGCCCCTTATCGCGGGCGCCGGACATGCCGCCGTCGGTCATGAAGTCATCGTAAGCGACCACCTCGGCACGTATAAAACCCCGCTCGATATCCGAATGGATCTTCCCCGCCGCCTGTTGTGCCGCAAGCCCTTTGCGGATGGTCCAGGCCCGCACTTCATCCTCGCCGGCCGTCAGGAAAGATATATAACCGAGCAACTCGTAGCTGACATGAATGAGCATGTTCAGGGCCGGTTCGATAATGCCGAGGTCATCGAGAAACGCCTTGGCTTCATCCGACGCCAATTGAGCTATCTCCATTTCTATCTTCCCGCACAGCGTGACAACGCGTGCCATGTTTGCAGAACCTTTGTCGGAAAAATACTTTGCAGCACTCTGTTGCAGTTCGCAAGCCGCATCGCTATTCAGCATATCCTCGGCGAGATTGAGCACCACAACCTCCGGCTTCATTGAAACGAACTGCATGTGGCGCATTGCTTTCATTTCGTCATCCGTAAACGAGATGTTTCTCAACGGAATCTCTTTTTCGAGGGCTTCCCTGCATTTTTCAAGGAGTTTCTTTTCATCATCGCCCGGTTTCTTGCCTTTTTTCGCCGCCTCAGCCATTCTTTCGAGCCTTTTTTCTACGAATTCCAGATCGCCAAAAATCAACTCAAGCGCGAGCGTTTCGAGATCGCGCATGGCATCGACCGACTGCATCGGATGCACCACGGCATCGTCCGGAAAGGCCCGAACGACATGCACGATAGCATCAACGTCCTTGACCAGATCGAACACTTTGCGGTTCTGAGCGATATCGCCCTTGGTCAAGCCGAGATAATCGACATACTCGACGGTCGCATAGGTCGTTTTTTTCGGTTTAAAGATCGACGCAAGCGAATCGATGCGCCCATCCGGCACCTTGACCACGCCGTAAGCCGGCTCTGCTGCAACGCTGGCGTATATCGTAGTCTCGAGATTCTGCCCGGTAAGTGCATTAAAAATCGTGGTCTTGCCGGAGTTCGACAGACCGATAATGCCTAACTTCACACTGCCTCCTAAACAAGAAGAATTTTCTTTTCCCTGGCGAGATTGCGAAGAATGACCATACTGCTGTGCAGCCGCTGAATGCGAAGGTTTCTCCTCCGAATGGGATCGGCTTGTCCGTATGGGAAAGGTTCTGCCCTGATCTCGGTTAGACGGCGCTCCGCTGCCTTATACATCGATACAATGTCTTCATTTTTAAATGTCTTGAGGAAGATGGGATTGACGACGACCATGCCTTCAGCTATGTCAATGGCTATTGACTTGAAGTTCCTTCGATCCATTTTCAGCCTGCTTTCTCACAAAAAAAGGCGATATCCAGATGCCGATTTCGTACAAGATCATCATCGGGACTGCCATGAGCGTCTGGTTAAAGGCGTCGGGAGTCGGCGTAAGAAATGCCGCCACGACGAAAGACAGCACTATGGCAAACTTACGGTTCTTTGCGAGAGTCTCCGGCGTCACGACTCCGAGTTTCACAAGAAATATCATGATGATAGGCAGTTCGAATACCAGCCCGAATGCAAGGATAAATTTCAAACAGAAGTCCACATATTGTCCGACCGACAACATAGGGACGAGAATGTCGCCTACGTTATAAGTAAGAAGAAATTCAAGCGCGAAGGGGAGCACAATAATAAAGCAAAAAGAAGCACCGACAAGAAAGAGCCCCGTAGCACCAAAGACGAACGGCACGACATATTTGCGTTCATGCGAGTGAAGCCCGGGTGCGATGAATTTCCAGACCTGATGGAAAATAACCGGAAGAGAAAGGATAATGGCGGCGACAAACGCGACCTTAAAGCTCATCCAGAACGCCTCGGCGGGCGCAAGGAAAACAAGCTTCAGGGACTGAAGTTTTTCCTGCGGGATTAAACGGATATAACTTTCCTTGAGCGAGAAATCAAGGCTGTATTTCATCGGGAACATGACAAATTTGAAAAGGTCGTCAGCTACACTGAACGTTGCAACAAATATAGCCAGAATGACGCCAAGAGATATGAGGATGCGCTTGCGGAGCTCGGCCAGATGAGCCGTAAGGGGCAATTTATCTTCAGCCACTAGCTGTTCCCTTTCTGTGAAGGCGTGTCGTTCGGCTTTGGATCATGTTCGGTATTCGGCTTCGTCTCTGCAGCGGTGGAACTGTCCGCAGGTTTCTTGGCAGTCTCTTCGGTCGATGCAGGATTCTTTGCGACATCCGAAAAAAGATCGTTTGAGCTGAAAAGCTGGTTTTTCAGCTCAAGGGGATCCTTGATTTCGTCTTTGACCTTGTTGACTTCGGCATCCAGTTCGTCTTTTGCCCCGCGCAGGGCCCTCTGCAGGTCTCCGAGCCCCTTCCCCAATACCTTGCCGACTTCGGGCAATTTGTCAGGGCCGAACACGACGAGAGCAACGATAAAGATAACGATGAGTTCCTGAATACCCAAATCGAACATGACTGTTGATTATTATAGCACGATGGGAAGTTACCGGGACCAACCGGACCGGATGAACCCTGAGATCAGGCAGCGGTCATGATAAAAAAAATCGGGTTGCGGGAACCCCGGCAGGCTTTACACAAAATTAACACCAATTAACATCACTTTTACCTTTCTTCACGATAGAATGTGTGTAATACAAATCTATTGAAAGGGGTGGTTTCCGACAAACCGGGCACCGAAGAGCCGTCAACAGGAAATCAGAAAAGGAGGTTATTGATGCGAAAAATCAAAGTATCCGGCTTACTACTTGTCTTTGTTGTTGCAATCGCCGTTGTCGCAATGTTCGGATATACGTCCGCAGATGCCAAGAAGAGCACCCCGCAACATAGCTCATCAGACGCTGAAACCTGTTATGCCTGTCATGAACAAATCAAGGGGATGCACGCCGGCGGCAAACATGCCAGGGTGGCCTGCACAACATGCCATGAATCGCTGGACAAGCATCTTGCCGACCCGGGCGCGCGCCCCGCAACAAAGATGGATCTCGCAACATGCGGCAAGTGTCACAAAGAGCAATATGAGTCTTTCGTCGAAGTGAATCTCGAGTCTAAAGCTAAGGTTGAAAAGGCGAGCTTCAGGAGCAGATCGCCACTCTTCGACAAGCTCCTCGCGCCCCACGGCTTCACGAAAGAACACGCCGAACCGCGCAGCCACGTCTTCATGCTCGTTGATCATCTGATTGTCGACAGAGGATACGGCGGAAGATTTCAACTGAAAGACTGGACCAAGATTAATTCCGCCAAGGAAGCCGAAAAATCTGCATGGAGTGTTCTTATCGACAAGGATCCTACGTCATCCGATCAGAAGGTATTCATTCCGCAATCGGCTACCGCAGCGAACCCGGTCTGTTTCCAGTGCAAGACGATGGATATGATCCTCGACTGGAAATACATGGGCGATAAAGACCCGCGGGCAAAATGGGACAGGACTTCGAAAGTCGTGGATTTCGCGAGAAGCATGCAGCATCCTGCAAACTGCTTCATGTGCCATGACCCTCACTCCACACAGCCCCGCGTTACTCGTGATGCCCTGATTAACGCCGTCGTCGACAGGGGCGAAGGCACCTATCCCTATGACAAGGAAAAGAGCAAGCAGATAACGATGACGAAGGTGATGTTCCGTGATTTTCGTGCCATCGGCATACTGAACAAGAAGGATTCCACGCTGCGATGCGCACAGTGCCATGTCGAGTATAACTGCAATCCCGGCCACAACCCGGAGACCGGGGAGGCGATCACCATGGCTGATCGGCGCACCAATCTTATTCAGTGGGTCAATGTCTTCGACTACAACAAGGCGATGACCGAAAAATACAAATTCAAAGACTTCAAGCATGCAGTAACAGGCGCGTCGCTCAATAAGCTGCAGCATCCCGAAACGGAAACATTCTGGATGAGCAAACATGAGCGCGCCGGCGTCGAGTGCAAAGACTGCCATATGCCGCAGGTGAAGAAAGGCAACAAGACTTATACGTGGCACGGCCAGAGGAGTTCCCGCTATATGCTCAAGGACACGTGCACGAAGTGCCATACCTATTGGTCTCCAAAGGATGCCGAGTACCAGGTCGACGCCATTCAGAATTACGTCAAAGGCAAGATTACCAAGGCTGAGTTCTGGCTCGGGCAGCTCATCGACACCTTTGCAGAAGCCAAAAAGGCTGGCGTCTCCGAAGATGTCTTAAAGGATGTCCGCAAAATGCACGATCAGGCCCATATTTACTGGGAGTGGTGGACCGCCGAAAACTCCGACGGGTTCCATAATCCCGAAGCGGCTCGAGAATCCTTGACCCGGTCAATCGATCTTTCGCAGAAAGGCATCAAGACGCTGAACGAAGCAATGGCTCCCAAGCCGACTGCAGCGAAATAGCCGCACGAGGGGCGGTGCGGACCGCACCGCCCCACCCTGAAATGAGGTGGAACATGAAACATTGGAATAAGTTCTCACTCCTTCTGATTCTTCTTCTGGTTGCTCTGCCGCTGCTTGCAAACGCAGGCCCAAAAAAACAGAAACAGCACCCTGCCGTTTCAGAAGAGCAGGAATGCCTTGACTGTCATGCGCAACAGTACGATGCGTGGCAGGGCAGCAAGCACGGCCAGATGGGAGTGCAGTGTGTCGTCTGCCATGGCTCGCTCGACGCTACATTCTTTGTAAAGCCGCCGCTTGAGCGATGCAACGGCTGTCATGCCGATCAGGTTGCGGAAATGCAGAAGAAGTCAGCGAAGCTCACCTGTACTTCGTGCCATGACAAACATACACTCGCTGCCACATCGAAGACCCCGTTTCATAAAAAAGGAGGCAACTAATGGAGCTTACGAGGAGACAGCTCTTGAAATTTTCTGCCGCGCTTGCCGCGGCATCAGCCATCGGACTTGACCTTCCCATCCCTCAGGAAGCCAGGGCCGCCGTCGGCGCGGATAAATGGGTAAAAGGCGTCTGCCGTTACTGCGGCGCCGGCTGCGGCGTTTATGTCGGCGTGACAAAAGGCAAGGTCGTGGCGGTCAAGGGAGACAAGGACAACTGGAACAAGGGGTATGTCTGCCTCAAAGGCCTCCTGTTGCCTCCTATCCTTTACGCGCCTGATCGGCTAACCTATCCGATGCTGAAAAAGGGAGATAAATTCGAGCGCATATCATGGAAAGAGGCGATGGACCTCATGGTAGCAAAGTTTGCCGATGCCTACAAAAAGAACCCCAATTCGATCGCCTTCTATGGTTCCGGACAAGCCTATACGGAAGAGTCGTATTTCATGGGCAAGCTTTTCAAGGCCGGTCTCGGTTCGAACAATACCGACGGCAATCCGCGCCTCTGCATGGCCTCCGCGGCTGTCGGCTATGTAAGCACCTTCGGCAAGGATGAGCCGATGGGGGCATACGACGATTTTTATCATTCCGACTGTTTCTTTCTGATAGGTTCGAATATGCCCGAAGCTCATCCGGTTCTTTATCGGATTCTGCGGGAACAGAAAGACAAGCGCAAGGACGTGAAGATCATCGTAGCAGACCCGCGAAAAACTGAACTGGGCCGCAAGGCTGATCTCTATATGAGTTTTACGCCGGGGACTGACCTCGCTATTCTGAATGCGATGGCGCATGTTATCGTGAAGGAAGGCCTGTACAATAAGGATTTCATAGGAAAGCACACGGTCTTTAAGAAGGTTGTCGCCCCCGGTCCGCCGCCAAAGATTGAAAAAACCTCATGGGAAGACTACGTCGCATTCATCGAACAATTCACGCCCGAGATGGCTGAAAAGGCTTCAGGTTGTCCGAAGGCGGACATTATCAAGGCCGCCCGCTGGTTTGCTCAGTCGAAGGCGACGATGAGCATGTGGTGCATGGGACTGAATCAGCGCACCCGCGGCGTTTGGGCGAACAACCTCGTGCATAACCTCCACCTTCTGACGGGCCAGATATGCCGTCCGGGAGCCACTCCTTTTTCACTGACCGGTCAGCCGAACGCGTGCGGCGGCGTTCGCGACGGCGGACTGCTCGCGCATTTGCTTCCGTATGGCCGTCTTGTCGTTAATGATAAAGACCGCGAAGACATGGAGAAGTTCTGGGGGGTGCCCAAGGGCAGAATTCAGGCCAAGCCGGGGTTGTCAGCGGTAGAAATGTTCCAGGCTTTCGGGAAAGGAGACGTAAAGTGCCTCTGGATAGCCTGCACCAATCCAGGTCAGAGTTTGCCGAATGTCGGTGAATACCGCAAGGGAATGGCAGCCAAGGAGACCTTTCTTGTTGTTTCAGAGGCGTACCACCCCTCCAAAACCTCTGAGCTTGCCGACCTCATTTTGCCTGCGGCGCTCTGGGTGGAAAAAGAAGGTGTCTACGGTCAGTCTGAAAGAAGATACCAGCTTCTCGAAAAATGCGTCGAACCTGCCGGTGAAGCTCGCCCGGATTTCGACGTCATGAACGAGTTCGGGCGGAAGCTTCTTGCAGCCGTCGGCCGTGCAGACGAAGCAAAGCACCTCATCCCCTATAAAAAGACTGCCGAGATCTGGGACGAAATCCGACAAGCATCATCCGGGACCGCATATGATTTTATGGGCATGACGCGGGATCGCATGAAAAAGGCGCACGGGATGCAATGGCCAGTTCCGACC
>DATHDH010000215.1:0-2044 GCA_035319145.1 Dissulfurispiraceae bacterium
GTTTGGTCCGGGGCTGGCAGACGGGCCGTTCCCCGAACACTATGAGCCTCTGGAGTGTCCGCTGCAGGAGAATCCGATGAATGCGAAACACCGCATCAATCCTACCATCAAGATGTTTTACACGAAGGACGGCGGCCTGAAAGAGGATGTCTACCATTCGTGAGACACGCGATTCCCTTATGTCTGTTCGACCTATCGCGTGACCGAACACTGGCAGACCGGCGTCATGACGCGACATAAGTCATGGCTGCTCGAGGCCCAGCCGCAGATGTTCGTCGAACTGAGCAGGGAGCTCGCGAAAGAAAAGGGAATCAACAATGGAGACAAGGTGACGGTTTCGTCTGCCCGCGGGAGCCTTTGGGCTGTAGCACTGGTCACGGAGCGTTTCAAGCCGTTCAGCGTCATGAACACGACGATACATCAGGTCGGTATACCGTGGCACTACGGATGGCAGTTCCCGAAGGACGGAAGCGGCGGCGAAAGCGCCAACCTGCTTACACCGACTATCGGCGATCCCAATACCATGATCCCCGAGTCCAAGGCGTTCATGGTCAATATTGAGAAAGCGAGGGGGTAAGAGACCATGGCACGAATGGGATTATTGGTATCGCCTGAATTATGCATAGGCTGTCGCGCGTGTCAGGTGGCATGCAAGGCATGGAATCAGCTTCCCGGCGACAAGACGACAAACCGGGGCGCGTATGAAAACCCCGGTGATCTGACGCCGCATCTCTTCAACAGGATCCGCTTTGTCGAGGTCCCTTCCGAGAAGGATCCTTTGCGCTGGCTGTTCGTGAATCAGCGGTGCATGCATTGCGAAGACGCGGGCTGCATGAAAATCTGTCCGGCCCCCGGCGCCCTGTACCGGACACCGGAGGGGGCCGTAGCGGTCGACAAGAATAAGTGCATCGGCTGCAAGCTTTGTCTGGCCGCCTGTCCGTTTAACGTCCCGCGTTATGACGAACAGGGGAAATGTACGAAATGCCACCTATGTTTCGACCGCATCGCGAATAATCTTCAGCCGGCCTGCGCCAAGACCTGCCCGACCGGGGCCATATCGTACGGCGACCGCCAGGAACTTCTTGCAAAGGCTCAAAAAATGGGGCATCAGAAGGTGTACGGCCAGATGGACCTCGGCGGTCTCGGGGCACTGTATGCCTTTCGGGATGCACCGAAAGTATACGGGTATGATGAGAAACCGCAGATTAACGAAATGGTGGTCTTCTGGCACAAGTATCTGAAGCCTCTTTCGTACATCGGCATCGGCGGCGTCGCGGCGGCTACATTACTGCACTATGTCGCTGTAGGTCCGCACAAGGTAAAGGAGGACGGCGATGAATAATACGAATACGATCACGATGGCAACGGGATTCGAGCGTTTCTGTCACTGGGCGCTTGCGATCAGCTGCATCCTCCTGACGGTCAGCGGATTTGGGTTTCTTTTCAAGATCGAAGAGATTGGCGCCGGCTTCGGAGGATTCAACAGTATGAAGGTCATTCACAACTGGCTGGGAGTGGTATTTCTTGCCGCGCTTTTGCTGAGTGCGGCGCATTGGCTGAAACATGCGTTCAGATTCGACGGGGATGACATCAGATGGCTTGCCGTCGCCGGCGGCTATCTCAGCCACAAGGTCAAGGTCCCTCCGATGGGAAAACTCAATACCGGACAGAAATTCGCGTATCTGATGGTCCTCTGTGCCGGCCTCGCTATTTCCGCGTCCGGCTTTATGATGTGGCTTTTCCCGGAAAACCGGCAGTGGATGCTCCTCTCGCATTTCATCCATAACGCCAGCTTTGTTCTGATAGGCGTGTTCATGCCGTTGCATATCTACCTCAGCACATTGGCGAATCCTGGTACGGTTCAGATCATGATAGGCGGCAAAGTGCCGTACTGGATGGCGAAAAAGAAACATCCGAAGTGGATTGCCGAGATCGAAGGCGGGAAAGGTGGGCATTCAGCGTAAGTTCAACTGATGCGCACCTCCTCGAGAGGGCATCGCAGCCTTCGGCTCGATGCCCTTTTTTTCTATGTTCCGCATCGTTT
>DATHDH010000216.1:0-2364 GCA_035319145.1 Dissulfurispiraceae bacterium
ACCGGCTTGGAGCAAAAGATATCACATACGGCTCTGCGGTTTTGCCGGGGGCCATGTTTCTCATGGCTTCTATCAGTCCGGAAGACAGGCAGTCCGCTCCTGTTCCTATCATCGGGATCCCCGCATGCGGCATGTATCATAAAACGACGATTTTCGATCTCGTCATCCCGCGCGTTCTTGCCGGTGAACGCATTGTTCGCGACGACCTCGCTGCATTAGGGCATGGGGGCCTTTGTCTGCACTGCTCCGAGTGCAGGTATCCGGTCTGCCCGTTCGGCAAATCGGCATGATCTATTTCTGTTAATCTATGCCCATGGGCTTCCGCTTTCAGATCCCGCTGGTCGTCAAGTTTCTCATAGGCATAGCAGGAACGTTAACTGCCGCATTGCTTGTTTCGTTTATCGTTCTTTCGCAGCAGCAGGAACGCCTTATTATGGGGCAGATCGAACGTGAGGCGAGGGTGCTTTTCAAACAGGTGGTCATTACCCGCGCATGGATTGCCGATCACGGCGGCGTATTTATCGAAAAACTTCCGGGTATGAAGCGAAGCCGGTATCTTGCCGACGACGAGATAAGCGACCGTTTCGGCAAGAAATATCTCTTGAAAACCCCTGCTATGATCACAAAAGAGCTTTCCCGTTATGCTGAAGAGCAAGGCCTCTATTGGTTTCATATCACCAGCCTGAAGCTGACCAATCCGGAGAATGCACCCGATGATTTCGAACGCGCGGCCATCGGCGCTTTCGAACGGGGTGAAGCATCCGAACTCTTTACCGTGGAAATTGCCGATAAGAAGCCCTTTCTTCGATACGTCGCTCCTCTGTATGTCGAAGAAGGGTGCCTCAGGTGCCACAGGCAGCAGGGATACAAGATCGGTGACATCAGGGGGGCTATCAGCATAACGCTTCCCATAGAAAAAACGCTGCATGAGATCGATGTCAGCAGAAGAAACATGATCCTTGCTGGCATCTTTATTGTGAGCGCCCTTGCCGGAGTCCTGTTTTTCATGATGAAACGTCTGGTCTTGACGCCGACGCAGAAGATAAATACGTCGATTCGTGAGTTTTCGGCAGGTATCTATCCGCCGCACACTGCGCTGCAGACCGGAGATGAATTTGAAGAATTATCCTGCGCCTTTTCGGAAATGGCCGGGACGATAAAGGACCATCACAATTCCCTGAACGACAAGATACGAAGCGCCACCCACGATATTGCGGAAACAAACGAAAAACTGCTCGAAGCAAATCGCCTGCTGCAGGATGCAAACCAGCGCAAATCAGATTTTGTCGCCAGGGCTTCGCATGAACTGAGGACGCCGCTCACATCGATTAAAGGGGCCATGGATTACATTTCGACGCGTCTCGCCACGCGCATCGCCTCGCCGGACAAGCGCGAAGCGCTCGAAGACCTTGCCGTTTTCTTTGAGCTTATCCGCAAAAATGCCGACCGGCTCATCCGCATGGTAAATGACATGCTCGACATAGAACGGATAGAGTTGGGGGCTTCGGAACTGCATTTCGTCGAGACGGATCTTGGTGGACTGATCGACGAAGTCGTCGCAACATTTTATGTTGATGCCGAGCAGAGACACATTGTTTTTGAACGAACCGGCGAAGAGTCGATGCCCGTCTGTGCCGATGAAGATCGTATCCGCCAGGTTCTGATAAATCTTTTTTCAAATGCCCTGAAATATTCTCCTGATGACGGGCGAATCGGTGTGCACCTATCGTGCGATGATGAGTATATTATGGTCGGCGTTACTGATCAAGGGCCGGGCGTCCCCGAAGAGGAGCGGGAGCGCATTTTCGATCGGTTCTATCGTATCGGGGAAAAAGAGGGAACCGGGCTCGGCCTCGCGGTCTGCAAGAGCATTGTCGAGGCGCATGGCGGAAGGATAACAGTGTCCGGAAATGTTCCCGCAGGCGCCTGCTTCCAGTTCACACTGCCGCGACGGTCTGCGTATTGTAAAATAAATGAACCATGAAGAACGCCCGTTTATTGATTGTTGATGACGACCCCGATATCCTGAGGGTTCTGAAGGCAAACCTGCAACTGCATGATTTCACGGTTTCAACGGCCGAAACGTGGCGGCAGGGGCAGAGAGAGCTCGACCTGCTGCCGGATATCGTCGTTCTGGATGCAATGCTGCCGGACGCGGACGGGTTTACTATTTGCCGTTCGCTGCGCGAGCAGCATCCGACCCTGCCCATAATCATGCTGACCGCTCGGGACAAGATATCCGATAAGGTCATCGGACTTGAAAGCGGTGCGGACGATTATGTTGTCAAGCCGTTTGAGACGCTAGAACTGATTGCCCGCATCAAGGTCTGTCTGCGACGCCTCAAGCCGACGCCGGTGCAGCAG
>DATHDH010000217.1:0-8602 GCA_035319145.1 Dissulfurispiraceae bacterium
ATGCAGGCGGCATTTCAGAAGTCTACGGACAATGCAGTATCCAAGACCGTCAACTTCGCGAATTCAGCCACCGCACAGGATGTCCGTGAAGTCTATATGCTTGCCTATAAGCTTGCATGCAAAGGGGTCACCGTGTATCGCGACGGATCGCGCGAAGACCAGGTGCTGAGCACGAAGAAGACGGAAGACGAACGCAAAGAGACAGGCGCTGTCGAGGACCGCGTCAAGCCGAAAAAACGGCCGGAGGTCATTCGCGGCACCACCCGTCGTATGAAAACAGGCTGCGGGTATCTCTACGTTACGATCAATGAAGACGAAAACGGACTGCCATTTGAGGTCTTTACAAATATCGGGAAGGCCGGCGGTTGCGCAGGAAGCCAGGCTGAGGCGATGGGACGTCTTATTTCTCTGGCACTCCGTTCCAATATGGAGCCGGAGCTGCTTATCAAAGAGCTGAAAGGCATCTCGTGCCATCAGCCCTCATGGGCCGAGGGAGGTCGTATTCTTTCGTGCTCGGACGCTATCGGCAAGGCGCTTGAACGGTATATCCCGGACCCCGGCGTTCAGGAAAAGGGCAACGGCAAGTCACGCCACGGTGATGTCATGATTATCGGTGCATGCCCCGAATGCGGCGGCGCGGTCGAACACGAGGGCGGCTGCGCCTTCTGCCACAACTGCGGATTCTCGAAGTGCTGATCGTCATATGAGCGGGGGCAACGGGAGCACATTCATGCGTCCCGCATGGGATGACTATTTCATCGAGATCGCGAAGGTGGTTTCTTCGCGTTCGACCTGCCTGCGGAGGCGGTACGGAGCGGTGATCGTGAAGGATAACGTCATCGTCAGTACCGGCTACAACGGCGCCCCGCGCGGCGTTATCAACTGTGCCGATATCAACCGCTGCAAGCGTCGTGAGCTCAATATCCCATCCGGCGAGCGGTATGAGCTCTGTGAGGCGGTCCATGCCGAACAGAATGCGATTGTCAACGGAGCCCCTGAGCGGATGAAGGATGCAACCATCTATATCGCCGGCTTTGAAGAGGGCGGTTCCTTTGCGGACGGCAGGCCTTGCCTGCTCTGCAGCAGGATGATCATGAACGCACAGCTCAAGAACGTCGTCTATCTGAAAAAGGACGGAACCCTCTGCCATATCGAGGATGCCCGGCAGCTCTATGTGCCGGTAGGGGCTCCGTAAGATCGACCTTGCCGGATAAGGAGATCAACGCATATTTGTAGCCGGTGCAGGATGGTTTGGGATTGATGGGATCGGGCTTGGCGCCTGCGGGATGTATGCCGGCAGGCGCAATCTTTTTGGATGAACGCGGGTTGAGGGAGTGCCATGTATCTGTATCTGATGCGTCACGGTGAGGCGAGCAGTGCCCCTGAGAATCCGCTTTCCGCATCCGGAAGGTCTGAGGTCGAAATCATGGCGCAGTTCCTCTGCAGGGTCGGCATCACGCCGGAAGCCGTATGGCACAGTCCGAAGCTGCGGGCGGTGCAGACCGCGGAGATAGTGGGCAGCATGCTGAGACCGCTGGGAGGCACGCAGCAGACGGGGGGGCTCGCGCCGCTCGATAGCGCAACCCTTTTTGCGGAGCGCATGCAGCGGCAGGCCGAATCTCTCCTTATCGTTAGCCATATGCCGTTTCTGCCCGGGCTCGCGTCCGCACTCGTATCCGGCTATGCCGATGAGTCCGCCGTCTTCTTCGCTCCGGCCGCTGTTGCGTGTCTCCTGCGCGAGAACGGAGCATGGTCGCTTCGCTGGCTGGTAACACCGGAGATTGTGCGGGACAAAGAGACGGAACCTTCCGCGTTTGCTTAACCCGCATTATGCATAATTCATAACCGGTGCGGGATATCCGTTCTCAAATGAGCTGAACAGCAGGCAGGGATCTGTTATTTCTTCAATTCCTGGGTAAGCGCTTCAAGCATTCCGGTAATCATCGAAGGGTCGAACTCCTGATCGAGGTGGGGCAGGATATTGGGCTCCGGCAGCTCCCCCTTAATCTCCTTCTCCAACACCCCGCAGAATGCAGCAACGATATTCCCGTCGAACTGGGTATCGACGCATTTTTTGAGCTCATTCAGGGCGTTTTCGACCGGAAGTTTTCTCCGGTACGGGCGGTCGGAGGTCATCGCGTCGAAGGCATCGGCAATGGAAAGTATCTTGACCCCTTCACTCAGGCGTTCACCCGGCAGCTCTTCGGGATATCCCGCCCCGTCAAGCCGTTCGTGGTGATGCTTGATCATATGTAAAACGCCTTTCCAGGGAAACCTGATTTTGGAAATGATGGTATAAGAGAGCAGGGAATGGCTGTGCAACTCCTTGACATCCTTGTCCGAGAGGGCATCTTTCTTATTGAGCACATTATTGCTCAGGATAAGCTTGCCGACATCATGCAGATATCCCGCTACATAGATTCCTTCCACATCATGATCGTTCCAGCCCAGCTCTCGAGCAATTGCCACCGAGTATTTGGCAACTCTGTGCGAGTGGTTCTTAGTGTACGCATCTTTCGCGTCGATGGCGGCTGCAAATGCCTGAATCGTTTCATGGTAGATGCGCCGCATATCTTCGTAAAGTTTCGTGTTTTCATCGAGCTGTTCCGTAAGTCGCGTGAAGAGGGCGTAATTGTTGAGAGAAACGGCAAGCTGCGTCGCGATGATGTGCAGGAGTTCAAGCTCGGTCTTGCCGTATGGCTCCTTGCTGAACTTGGCGCCGAGCACGATCGCGCCTATGAACTGATCGTTTACCCAAAGGGGAGTGAAGATCTCGGCGGCGGAATAACTGAGTGCGGAGCGGAGCAACCGGATCTCCGCCGACGCACCGGTTGCATTCAGGAGGCAGGGCCTGTTTTTCTTCAGCCTGCGGATAAAATCGCTGCTGTTGCCGATCCGCTGGCTTCCCGTCTTGCCGAAGCCCTTCTGGGCTGCCTGCAGGAGTTCGCCCCTCTTTTCCCCGGTTATCAGTATGGCGCCTTTATTGGTAAGGAACGTACCCAGAATAACGTAAAGAACCGACTTGATGCGGTCGTAAAAGTCTTTTTCGGACGTAATCTCCCGGCCGAGGTCCGAAAGGGCGGATATGTTATAGAGAACGCGTTGTATCTCGGCGCTCATGAACGCTCTGCCATATGCAGATAGGTGAGCGCATCGTTTTCATCGTCAAATATAGAGATATATTTCGACAACCCCAGCATCTCGAATGTCTCTTTCAGCATGGGGTTCATGTTCGTGAAACAGAGCTGGCCGCCCGTGTTGAGCAATTTTTCGATAATCGACAGGAGCATCGAAATGCCGATACTGTTGATGAGATCGGTACGCTTGAAGTTAAGGACGATCTTTCTTGTTCCGCCCTCGATACAGGTGACACATTCCTGCACGAGGCTCTCGCCCGCGACGTTATTCAGATAGCCCTGAGGATAGACGACCGCCGCGTCTCCGACCTTCTTCAGCGAAACACTGAAATCAGACGCTGCCATGCAACACCTCTTCATGCCGAAACTTTTTCTTCAGGCGCACGCGTGTCCTGTCGCCTATTCGCTCGATCTTCACATCGTCCATGACCGATTGAATGAGCTTTAATCCCCACCCCCGCTTGCTGTCGGCGCCGAGCTTTTCTTCAAGCGTCGCGGACGCGATCGCATCGGGATCAAAAAATCTGCCGGAACTCTCCACCGAAATTTCGATGCTGTCCTTGGCGGTGCAGAACTTTATGAAAACCCGCCCATCATGGCTTCCGCTATGTTCCATCGCATTGATGCAGGCCTCGATGAGGGCAAGCTGAAGCCGTCCGATCGTCTCGCTCGTGAGCTTCAGATTCATGCCGATCTGATCCATTGCCTTTGCAGCCACCAGCTCCGCATCTGCGGCGGAGGGAAGGACCATCTCGAAACAGGTCGGAGCGCTGCCATCCGAAAAGCGTTTTGCCGCGAGTTCCTCGCGGATACGCGAGGAGGGCTTGTCTTCGATATCCTTCATGAAGAGACCGTGCATAAAATCGGTAAGTACGGCATCCTTGGCCGGAGATACGCTGCCGGTCTGCAGCAGTCCCGCCGCCCGTAGTGCCGAAAGGGCCGCTGTAACGGCGGTATCGGATTTCCCCAATGCTCGCGACAGCCGTGACCTGTCGTTCGTTTCCCCGCCCGTCCGTGATAGATGCATAAAGACCTCGACGGCGGCCCTGCGGACGGTAGGATCCTTTATGGCCTCTTCGAGCACCGAGGTCCAGTAAAAGGCGCTGTCCCCTTCGGTGACCTCATGGCTGTATATCTCCCACAGGTTCTTTTCGGACGCCTCCCTCTTTTGTCTCTTCCAGAGCGCCCAGGCGATATTCTTGACGTAGAGCGGATTACAGCCGAGAAAACGCATGAAGGGCATGCTCTCCTCTCTGACTTCGCTGATTTCGAGCTTTCCGCAGAGGGATCGAAAGATGGAGTACGCGGCCTCATCGGCAAGAGGTCCGAGCAGAAACCGTTCAGCCCCGCCGCGAAATGCGCCGTCCGAAAATATCGACTCCATGTCCTGCACCGGAGCTCCGGTGAATATGTGCGGGCAGAGGTTGATCTTGAGGGATGTTTCAAAAAAACCGGCAAGGCTGTGATTGTCGCCGGGGGTGTCCGCATACAACCGTGCTGCAAGGTGAAAGTTGTCAAGCAGGATGAAGATTGTATTGCCTGTTTTCTCGGCGGCATAAACCGGCGCCGATATCGCCGCCAGTATCTGGTCATAGAAATCGCCGTCGCGGAGGATCGTCTGGAAGTCGTCCATAAGGTCGAACATCCACCCGCAATCGGGCGGGATCATTTTCGTCAGGGGAAGGCCGACGCTTGAAACGAGCGTCGGATCTTTCTTGAGAAATGAGAGGTACTGACGGATGAAGCGGGTGAAATAATCTCGAGCAAAATGCCCCGCCTTCAGGCTGGCGGTCTTGAATGAATAATAGAAGGGAACGGCCTCTCCGTTTTCCCAGTAGACTGAACGATAGAGCTGCTTGAGCAGCTCGGTCTTCCCGATGCCGCGAGGTCCTTCGACCAGGATATTGCCGAGGAACTGCGTCTCGCGAGAATTGGCAAGACGCCGCAAATAAGCGATTTCGCTCCTACGGTTGGCAAAATCTTTCGCTGGCATGCAGTTAAATGGCAAAATGATATTCCTTAACTAAAGAAGCAGAGTGAACGTATTATAGCAGATGACCATAACAATGTACGTAACGCTCTGTTCAGGCGCCGCAACGGTATCAGGCCCGAACTGAAGCGCACCGAAAGGAAGGTAGTGCATGCATTCTCTCGGCCAGCTTTTCGGCAGGTTTCCTGCGCATCCGTCGCTGCTCGGCAAGTCGGGTTATATAAATACTGCCGTGCTTGTATTATTGGCCCGTTTTGACGGCGAATATCATTTTGTCTTCCAGCAGCGTGCCGCGCAGGTAAGGCAGGCAGGCGAAATCTGTTTCCCGGGCGGGGCATATCAGCCCGAGGACGGTTCGCTGGAGCGGACGGCCCTGCGCGAGACGTTTGAGGAAATGGGCATTCCTGATGAAAGGCTTGTGGTGCTCGGCCAACTGGATACGCTGCTCGCGCCTATCGGCGCCACTGTCGACGCCTTTGTTTCGGCAGCCGATATCGCCGGCCTCGCCGAGATAGTTCCGAACCGGAACGAGGTTGATGCGGTCTTTTCGGTCCCGGTTGCGTATTTCGAACAGAATGCGCCGGAAGAGTATCATGCCGTGCTCAAAGTGCATCCTACTGAGGTCGACAGCCAAACCGGACGGGAAAAGATTCTTTTTCCTGCCGCGGCCCTGGGCCTTCCCGCGCAGTATGCGACACCCTGGGGAAATCTGAGGCATATCATTTATGTTTATCGCACTGACTATGGACTTATATGGGGGATCACGGCGAAGTTCATTGTCGACATCGTCGGGCGGCTGAAATAGCATGCAGCCCGCAATGGCCGAGCAAGGCAGGCCAAACAGTATCGCTCATTCTCGGACGGCATCCGGCCGTCCTTCGAGGTATTCGCTCCCGCACTCTAGTAACAGACCCGCTCGCACTCCCTCACGACCTTGTCATGGCACCAGCGGTCGCCCCACGAGTCATACCGGCAGACCGGGACTACCCGCTCATGACAGCGGCGCTCGCATCGGGGATACGGTTCTGCATAAACTGGATACGGCAATGGCGGAGGGGCGATGACGACGCCGAAATTCCACGAATTATGACGCCATCCTTCGTGATGTCCGTAGGGATCGGCATAGCCAAAAGCGGCTGTTGAGAGTACAATAAGGCATACACTGAGCATCAACGCGACTGTTTTCATATCGGGCACCTCCTTATGTGCTGTCTTGCTCGTGAAGACAGTGCAACAGCGCATGGGGTTTAATCTGTCGATTCATCAGGGCAGCGGATACGGAACTTTTTTGGTTGGTAGCGTGATCTCAGCGGCATGCAGACACAAGTACAGAATCAATAAATGACGCCAAGCCGGGAGGGGATATGGGTTTATTTGCTTTTGTCGGACATTTTATTGTCGCCATTCTTATGGTCCTTATTTTCCGGAAGGCCGGCTATTCGGGCCTTCAGCTCCTCTTGTGTTTCATTCCGGTCTTTAATATCGTCGTCTATGTCTGGTTCGCCCTCGCCGAATGGCCCATCCAGCGCGAACTGCGGGAGCTCAAGGTGCGCGACATCGGGCAGGGGTAGGCGCGTATGTTCCCGTGGCATGACAACGCAGAATACGCGCTCATCGGGACAATCTTCTGGGCGCTCCTTTCGGTGCTGGTCTTTCGCAAGGCGGGGTACACCGGGTGGCAAAGTGTGCTGCTGTTTATTCCTGTCGTAAATATTGCGGTCTTCGTCTGGTTTTCTCTCACCGAATGGCCGATTCAGCGGGAAATCCGGCTCTGTAAAAGCAGGGTCGACAGCGGCAGGAGGGAGCCATGAAAACTTCTTTCAGGAAAAAAGGCGAGCGGCGCGGCGTGAGAAAGGCGTTGTTGCTTGCCATGGTTTCGATATTTCTGTGTCTGTCTTTTGTTTCGGCTGATGCCGCATACAAGATAATTCTGAATAACGGAGCAGAAATCACCGTAGAGCGTTACGAAACGGCCGGAAACGAGATCAAGGCGTACTACGACGGCGGCATTATTTCGATCAACAGAAAAGACATCCGTTCAATAAAAAACATAAACGCCCCCGCGACTCCGGTTGAAAGTCCGGCTACTGACAAGTCCAAGAAGTCGCAGCCCTCCACAGCTCCAGTGCAGCAAAAGGCTGATATGTCGGAACTCCAGGGCCTGGAGCAGAGGCTGACGGATCTCGACGGTTCCATCAAGAAAATTGAGGAGAAAAAGATTACCCTGCAGAATGAAAAGGCTGCCATGGCGAGCCGCTATAACTCTCTTGAAAGTGAAGCCAGACGCAGGGCAGCCGTCGACGGGAAAGAACCGCAGACGCACTGGCGCGATTTTCTTGTGCCCGAAGACTACTTGTGGGTATCGCAAAACGAATCCAGGATTGCCGAGATAGACGAACGGATAAAAGGGATAGATCGTGAACTGCAACCGCTCCTGTATGACAAGGAAGACCTTCAGAAGCGTATTTCCGAACTGAAATGAATCCGCCTTCGGCCCCGGCTCGCTCCGATGTGATAATCCTTGGTGCGGGCGCGTCGGGGCTTATGTGCGCCGTCGAGGCTGCAAAGCGCGGCAGGTCGGTTCTCATGCTGGATCACGCCTCGCGTGCAGGAAAGAAGATACTGGTATCAGGCGGCGGACACTGCAATTTTACGAATCTGCAGATGTCGCCGGACCATTTTCTCTCCGACAATCCTCACTTCTGCAAATCCGCCCTCGCCAGGTTTCAGCCGTCGGCATTTCTCGCCTTTCTGGATCAGCATGGAGTGCGGCATTATGAGAAATCTGACGGGCAGATGTTCTGCAGATCAAGCGCAGCCGAGATCGTCCGCATTTTGCAGGAGGCATGCATCTCTGCCGGAGTTGAGTTCAAACTTGGCTGCACGGTGCAGATGGCCGAACAGCAGAACGGCTTTTCGGTTGTAACCGGAACCGGTCTCTTTACCGCCCCTTCACTCGTAGTTGCAACGGGCGGCATTTCATATCCCGCCCTTGGCGCGACCGACATCGGCTATCGCATTGCCCGGCAATTCGGCCTTCAGATTATTCAGCCCAGCCCCGCCCTCGTACCGCTCCTTTTCTCGCGCAGCGATCGCACGCGATTCAGCGGCCTGAGCGGCCTGTCTGTGCAGGCTGGCGTCACATGCGGCGGCAGGAGCTTTGTCGAACAGATACTCTTTACGCATGCCGGATTGAGCGGCCCCGCGATTCTGCAGGCATCATCGTACTGGCAGGCGGGAAAGCCGCTGGTAGTCGATCTTTTGCCCGGACAGGATGCAGCCGGTTTGATTGAACCGCACCGTATCGGGAAAGCAGAGGTGGTCAATGTCCTCTCCCGCTTTCTTCCCCGGCGCTTCTGCAGGCAATGGTGCCGTCCTGATTTGGCGACGCGGCCCATGAAGACGCTCAACGATAAGGAAATAAACGACCTGGCCGATAGTCTGCATCACTGGATTGTCATCCCGGCAGGGACTG
>DATHDH010000218.1:0-12373 GCA_035319145.1 Dissulfurispiraceae bacterium
GCCGGCAGCAGCAGCGGCCTTTGCGAGGGGAGCGGCGAATTCGCGCTGTCCGCCGGAACTCGTCCCTTGCCCGCCCGGAAGCTGGAGGCTGTGCGTGACATCAAAGATGACCGGGAACCCGAACGAGCGCAGAATGGGAAAAGAACGAAAATCGACCACGAGATTGTTGTATCCGAAAAGCGTCCCGCGCTCGGTGAGGAATAGATTCGTGTTGCCGGTCGCGACGAATTTATCGATTATGTTTTTCACATCCCACGGCGCCAGGAACTGCCCCTTCTTGATATTCACCGGCTTGCCGGTCTTCGCGGCGGCGACAATCAGATCGGTCTGGCGGCTCAGAAAGGCTGGCAACTGTAGCATATCGAGCACCTCACCCGCCGGACCTACCTCTTCGACGGTATGGACGTCGGAAATTACGGGCAGCCCAAAGCGGCTTCTCACATCGGCAAGTATCCGCAGTCCTTTTTCGATGCCCGGGCCGCGAAACGATGTCACAGAGGTCCGGTTGGCCTTGTCGTATGAGCTTTTGAAAACAAGCGGTACCTGAAGCCTGTCGGCGATCTCCTTCAAACGTCGAGCCGCCTCAAAGACCGTCCCCTCGTCTTCGATGACGCACGGACCGGCGATAATGAGCGGATGCAGATCGCTGTCCGTATTGATGCCGCCGACGTGTAGCTTCATAAAGCTATTTCTTCACCCATTGTCCGTTTTCCTGTTGTATCCACCAGCCTGGCTGAGCCTTCTCACTGCGGCTCTTTGCGAAGATCTTCTCGACCTTGGGGATAGAGTCGCTCCCGAGCTTGTTGGCGCGGACAATTTCTTCGTATAAGGTGCGGCGGTCCTTGTTTTGCTTATCGACAAGCATATTCAGCTCGGCCTTTTCTTTCAGCGTCAGCGGTGACGCATCGCGGATTTCGAGATAGCCGCCGCTGTTCTGACCGACCGCTCCCTTATCCAGATAAGGCTTCAGCAGTTGAAAACGGTCTCTCAACGAGTCTCTCAGGGTCCTGATTGCCGGGGTGGAGACGTTGATGTCGACATCCCCTTCAGCGGCATACGCCTCGGACGGAGAGAACGAAACCGTGAAGACGGTGTTCTGCATAATGCTGCTCTGCGGCTTCTGGTCGGACTTCTTTTCCTGAACCTTAACTTTCCCTTGTTCTTCATCGACGATTTGATCGGCCGCCTTCTGGATTGCCCCGGAAGGGAAATAGAGATTTACCGTAACGCATGAAACCAGGAATAGCGTGAACAGCCCCAACAATATTTTCGATCTTTTCATCATGGCAGCCTCCTTGAGATGTCCGGAATATTCGTTTTCTTTATAGACCTAGCCGATACCAAAACGGTTTACTATTTTACCTCTTTTGCCACCTGTTTGCAGCCTTCGCCATGCATTAATCCATTTGAGGAACTCCCGCCGACGGCCCCCCCGACTCCATGATCCGCTTGACACGCTCCTGCATGTCCTGAAAGCTGATGCGGTTGTTGGGGTTCTGATTCACGACGTCGACCCCCCGGAGCCAGCCCCGCTTGACAATATACTCTTTTTCGCCGGAATGGATCGTCCCGCGAACCGTAAAGACATCATTCCGCAAATTGCATTGCAGCCCCATTTGACTGTATGGAAAATTACGAAAGAACGATGTAATCCCGCGGTTGATCGAAACGTCGGCACCTGTTCCGAGCACCGAGATGCTCTGGATAGCATCCATGCTGATAACCTGTGAAACCCCCGGAGTCTCAACCGAGTGTAATTCCAGATCAAAGCTGGCCGGCTGCCCGTATTCCATGGCGAAATTTTGGAGAGAGCCGTCGATGATGCCTGCCATATGGCCGACCGGTATTTTTTGGGTGACCTGTTCGAGGCTGATGCCGGAAAACGTGATGTCGCCGCCGTATTTCCGGGCGGATGTGAAGATCTTCTGAAAAAAGAAGTTCTTCGCGGAGATTTCGCCGCCGAAGATACGCACAAAAAATTGGCCGTCTCCAACGAGCTGTTCGTTCCGATAACTTAAAACCCCGGTGTCTGCGAAGAGGGTGCCGACATATTCGTTGTCGAACAGCTCTTTCGTGAGCTGACCGAGATCGAGGCTTTCCATTCGGAGCGCGACCCGAAATCCGACTGCCGGGTGCGGGATGTCGTCGATCCCGTATCGGTAAAGAACGACGTTCCCGCCGAAAATCGGCACGGTTACGGGAGACGCTATGCGGATATAGTTGAGGCTGATGTACAGAGGAATATCTATCCGTTCAACATTCACCTTTCGTTTTCTGATGCCGGCAATGGTGATGAGGCCGTCTTCGTGGTCCTTGAGACGTTCGACCGGCTTGTTGTCAGGCGAGAGGAAGAGCCAAACCGGCAAATGCACCGCCAGGTTCTCGGCCGAGAAGTCGTTTGCAGGGGCCTTCAAAGACATGTCCGCCACCGACAGATTGCCCTTGAACTCCGTTCCGACCCGCGTGTGGTCGAGGTGCAGTACAAGGTTGGTGACTCCGGTGGCCGAGAATCCTTTTAATGCAGGAGAAAGGTCGTCGAGATAATCCTTTAAGAGAAGTTTTACGATAAGTTCATTCTGCAGGGCAATGGCTTTCGCGTCGGCCTTCCAAGTCGCGGCGGTCCCGTTCAGCGCCAGTTCGAACGTGCCGATCTGAAAGAAATCGAGCGCAGCTTGCGCCTGCAGGCGCTTATCGCTCAAAAAAAAAGAGCCGTTTGCCGTTGCTGAGGCCTTTCGTCCGGCGAGATTGCTGTAAAACTTGTCCCAAAGATACTCGCCCCCGTTTATCTGAGCCTGCCCCGAAAATGCGAGTTTCTCTTCCTTGGGTCCGTACTGAAGTTTCAGAATCATGCTTCCGCTCACTCCCTGGGCTGCCTTGGCAGCATCCGGAGAGCTGAAGCCGGTTGCGCCGAATGACAACGACAGGGTTCCTTGGAGGGCGATCTGCTCGCTTGCATACGTGCCCTGCAGTTTCGTCTCGGCCGATCCGGTGCCCTGCATGGTCCATTCCTGATAATCGTCGGGCAGGAGCGGTCTGAGGAGCACGAAAAGATTTGCGAAATCCACCTTGGAAACAGCTAGGTCGGCTGACCAGGGATTGGCCGCCCGTATCGTCGCTTTGAGCGTTCCTCGAATTGCGCCTATCTTCGGAGCTGTGCCGGTTATGTTCGGCATTGAAAAAATATCGTTCCGGGAGTCGAATGCGAGGTCCGACTTCAACGAAAGTCCGGAGAGCTCGGCATTTCTCTTGTCGGCTGCCATCGTCCCCTTCTCGATGATTAGCTCTGCAGAGCCCTTGCCGTAAGGTTTGGGATAAAAGGCGGTCAGACGCGCATTCGACGTAATGCGCCCCTGGGCCGCGATGCTGCCTTTGGCATCGGTCATCATCGAGAAGAGCGTCGTGAGAGAGGCGATTCCCCCGGTCTTTGGAGAGAAGTCCTTGAGCGTGAAATTGAAGTTCGAAAGCGTCACTTTCTGTTCGCTGCCTTCCCAAGTAAGACTGATTTCTGCATTGCGAATATCGAGAAGACGAACATCGGGAAGGTCTTTCAGAAAGGAGAGATCGCTCTTGGTCTTGCCGAGACGAAATGAGAGTTTCGGTTTCTCCAGAATGAGCGTATCAATTTGTTTTTTCAGGAGAAGATCCAAGGAATTTTTTGCCGTTACATTATCGCACAGCAGTACGAGGCCGTCATCCCGGCGCGCTATCCGGAGATTCGATAGGGATCCGCTCAGCAACGGCGAGAGCGAGACCGTATCAACCTGAAATTCATAGCCGAAAAATTCCGCAACCCTGCCTAAGGCAGTGGGGCTGTTCAGAAATCCGACGAACGTAAGTATTGTTCCGAGCACAACAGCGCAGGCCACTATCGTTATGCGCTTCAGAACGTTTCTTGAGGCTCTCTTTTCCAACGGCATCTCCCGCTTATTTATGTCCATTATAGCATCAAGGTGCTGTCGTCTTGAGCGGCAACTGAACAGATTGAACCGGCACGGTTGCCGGACCTTACGTTCCCTTGGGTTTGACCGAACTGTTGTGCTGCAGATGGAGCTCCCGCGCTAAGTATTGTTAACATTATAAATACCAATATTAACAAGTTAACAGCTTCATATAAATTCTCAAATTCTTGCAGTATACTTTAGTCATAATATCAAGCTGTTTCGCGTGCCGACATATTTTGCTATGAAGGCATAACAATTGCAATTTCTATCTACGGCAGTCCGCATTTTGCGGACAGAAATTATTTTCTGGAGGTGCAGCATGGGCAAAGCCCTGGCGATGCTTCTTTCTCTCTTCCTCTTGGTTCCTGCCACTACGTGGGCGGCGGACCAGGCGGATTTGATGAAGAAGATCGATGACCTCTCGCAGCAGCTGCAACAGCTGAAGCAGCAGATGGCTGATATGCAGAAGAAAGACGCTGCAAAAGAGGAGCGAATCGGCGATGTAGAAAAAAAGACCGCAGCGGTCGAGAAAAAAGCGGAGGAGGCGACGGGAGGGCTTCCTTCCTGGCTCGAACTGAGCGGTGATTTCCGGACGAGATTTGATTATCTTAACGGCAAATCAGCGGATTATTTTACGCCGAATCCGGTCAATCCTTTCGGCCTTCCTCCGGTGCTTGTCCCGTCTCAGACATTCAAGAATGAATCTCTTCTTACGAACCGCCTCGGCCTGAACCTAAAAATCAAGCCGATGGAGGACATCCAGCTCAAGGCACGCCTTCTTATGTACAAGGTTTGGGGACATGAAACCAGCGATCCCGTGACAGGCGCGAATTCATTCTTTGCGGACAAGCAGAGCGTCTTCGACGGCAACGTAGGCCACACCCCGTCTGATAATACCCTTCGGGTGGATCAGGCGTATGCCACATGGAGCAATATCGCGGAGGCCCCCGTCTGGTTTTCTGTCGGCAGAAGGCCCTCTACCGGCGGCGTTCCGATCAATCTCCGGATGAACAAGGAGAAGATCGGCTCCGCAGGCGTTCCAGGACTCCTTATCGATTACGCTTTCGACGGCGCAACGCTCGGCGTCGCACCGGATATCGCGGCCCTTCCCGGATTCTATGCAAAGCTTTGTTACGGCAAGGGATTTGACAGCGGCTTCAGAAGCACTGTAAATACTATGAAGGATGTCAACTTTATCGGCGTCAATATTGTTCCCTATGAGACCGACAACCTGCGGTTTGAGCTTCAGTACAGCAGGGGCATGGATATCTTTGCCTTCCCTGAGTTTTCGGCTGTATCATTCCCGGGTTTTGGCACAATCAATAATACCAATCTCGGCTCCATCGATCAGTTCGGCGCGGTCATTTCAGGCAAGATTGATCATCTTGGCCCCGGCGATCTGAATCTGTTTATCTCTCCCGCTTTGAGCAGGACGCATCCGAACAGCAATTCGATCGGCATTCCCGGTATGCTCGAATATGGTTTGATGTGGGATTCGGTATCGGGGAAAAATTCAAGATCAGGCTATGCGGTGTATGCGGGTGCACGGTATGACATTGCTTCCAGCGGCACCAAGATTGGTCTTGAGTACAATCATGGCTCCAAGAACTGGATTACCTTCACCCCTGCCTCCGACGACATGTGGACCAGCAAGCTCGGCACGCGTGGAAACGTCTATGAGGTCTATCTGATTCAGGAAATTCTGAAAAAGCCCCTTTCGAAATACGGCAAGGCCTTTTTCAGAGTGGGGTATCAGTACTATGACTTCGATTACACCGGCAGCAACAACTGGGTAGGTGCCCCGGTGAAGATCTCGGATCTCACGTCCACGTCATACGCGCCGTTAATGTTCACGCCGCTCAAAAAAGCGCACGATATTTACGCAACGTTCGACGTGCAGTTCTAACATAACAAAGGGGGGGGCTCAGCCCTCCCCTTTTTCTTTTGCACACCCAACCACACTTTATTCATACAATTGCGAGAACCGCCCTGCTATGAATAATGCGGACTAAACTAACCGGCGCTATCGAATTTCTTTAAGAGTTTCCATAGAGTCACCCTGCTGACCCCGAGACTGCGTGCAGCACGTGTTCTGTTGCCTTTGCAGAGCGCGAGCGTAGTTGATATTTTTTCCGATGTGAGTCCGGTACGGCTGCGACGGCCATCGAAGTCCGGTTGGTTGCCGTGTTTCAGTAAATATTCCGGGAGATCTTTTATATGGATTGTGTCGCCCTTGGCCGTCATTGCAGCATATTCTATGACATTGATAAGTTGACGGACATTGCCGGGCCATGCATACGACTCCAATGCCTCCATAGCCGCAGGGGATACGTGATGGAGCGACTTTTGGTTTATCTGGTTAACGCGTTCCAGATAGTGCGAGATGAGGTGCGGCAGATCCACAAGCCGTTCGCGAAGAGGCGGAACATGAATGGGAATGACGTTGATCCGGTAGTAAAGGTCTTCGCGGAACTGCCCTGCGCGAAGCAGGTCCTCCATCCGTTTGTTCGTAGCGCTCATGAGGCGCACATCGACCTTAATAGGTCTCTGATCGCCGACCCGCTCAAGCTCCTTCTCCTGTAAAACGCGAAGGAGCTTTACCTGCATGGGCAGGGGCATGTCGCCGATTTCATCAAGGAAGAGGCTGCCCTGCTGCGCAGCCTCAAAACGTCCCTGTCTGTCGCGCACCGCTCCGGTGAACGCCCCCTTGACGTGGCCGAATAGCTCGCTTTCGAGGAGAAATTCATTCAGTGCGGCACAGTTCACCGTTACAAAAGGCCCTTTCCGGCGCCGGCCAATCCGATGGATGGCTCGCGACACCAGTTCCTTCCCGGTGCCGCTTTCGCCGGTGATGACAACAGGGGCTTCGCTCTCGGCAGCTGTGCGGATTTGCTCATAGAGGCGCTGCATGGAAGGGCTTGTGCCGATGAGGCCCATGAAGCCGTATTCCTGCATCAACTCATGCTTAAGCTGCTCGATCTCGCGGTCTTTCATGTAAAGCGATGTTACGTCAGTCATTACCTCTACTGCGCCGATGACTTCGCCCGAAGTATTTTTCAGAAGGACGGCATTTTTCAGAAGATGTAACTGACGACCATCGCTTGCCTGCAATTGACACCGCATCTTGGTCATACTGCCGCTCTCAAAAAGCGAACATGTCTTTTTTCCTCCGGAGTCGACCAATTTCGTGCATGCATTGCCGTCAATCAATGCACACTTCTTCCCGATGACATCTTCGCGGCGGAATCCCGTGATCTGTTCAGCCGCCCGATTGAAAAATAAAATGGTGCTTTCACGGTCGATAACCATAAGGCCGTCAGTCATGGTTTCTATGATGCTGTTCAGAAAGTCGGAATTGGTCAGCAGGTCTTGCAAGGCGTCCCCTGTTAATAAATGGATAGATAATCTTAACACATTTGTTAACAATTTAACGTTCCTTTTCTCCCAGATTATCGAGAAATCTTTTCTTCCCCAAAGGGTTGCAGAACGATATATTCAACTTCAGTGCCAGAGACCAGGGCATGGGAATTGCAATTTCTTTGAACGCCAAAAATGTGTATAGTTATAAATAGATCCTATCGGTTCGACTCAATAAGGAGGTAGTAATCTATGAAGCAATTGATGAAGAGCATCTTGGGAACAGCCCTCGGTATTGCGGTCTGTGCTCTGCCGGCCCTGGCAGAGCAGCCTCCGGCGAAACCGAAGATTCTCAAGCCTTGTTCGCAATGCCATACCCCCGATGAAAAGGTACTCCGGGGAACTATCGGCAATATCTCGGGCAAGGCCGAGACGTTTGCGATCAACACCGGAGCTATCTGGACGGTGAAGTTCGACGACAAAACCAAGGTTGTCGGATGGCCGGAACTCACAAAGATCCCGAAGGAAAAAGAGATAGCAGTGACCTATGTCGAAAAGGACGGTTTTTTGTCGGCAACTTCGGTTTCCGTGAAACAGCCGGCCGTCATTCCTCCTGACAAGCTGGTGAACACCGAGCAGATGATAGCGCATGTTCAGAAAGGAGACGCCGTCATTATCGATTCGCGGCCCGGTGCAAGGTATTATGAGGGTGCAATCCCAGGGGCAATAAATATTTATGACGCGGAATTCGACAAGCATGTCGGCAAGCTTCCGTCGGACAAGGACAAGCTCGTTATTTTCTATTGCGCAGGACCAACCTGAAGGTTGAGCCCATCCTCTGCCAGGAAGGCGGAGAAACTCGGCTACACCAACGTAAAGGTCTATCGTGACGGCATACCAGCCTGGAAGCAGGCTGGCATGCTTTCCATTGCATGCGTTCCATGTCTCACCGAACGAGTGAAATTCAATATCCCGACGATTATCGTCGATCTCAGGCCGGTCGGCGAGGCGAGGAAAGAGCATATTCCGGGGGCGGTTTCGATTCCGCTTACCGACGTGAGCCACGCTGTCGACAAATTCCCCAAGGACAAGAAGGCGCCGATAGTGCTTTATTCATACGACACGGCTTCCGCGATTCAAGCCTTTGAGGTGATCAGCTTCTGGGGCGGGTTCACGAATATCGTAGTCCTGGACGGCGGCTTCAAGGAATGGAAGAAGGCCGGATACAAGATCGAAACCGGGGATATGGCTGCGAAGATCGTGTATGAGCCGCAGCCGAGGCCGGGCGAGATAGCGGTTGAGGATTTCAAGAAGATCGCCGAAACTCATCCCACCGACACGCTTATTCTCGATGTGCGCGATCAGGAAGAGGCGGAAAACGGTATGCTGGTCGGCGCGAAGAACATCCCGACGCAGGAGGTTACGAAACGCCTGGCGGAGATCCCAAAAGATAAGAAAATAGTCGTTCATTGTCTGACGGGGGTGCGTGCCGAGTTGGCTTACCATGCGTTGAAAGACGCCGGATATAACGCCCGCTTTCTCAACGCTAACATCAAGATCGATCCTCACGGACGATATGAAATAACGAAAGAATAGATTTAGACCGGAAAGCGTAGTAAAAGGCAAAGGGGGCGCGGTAAAAAAACCGCGCCCCCTTTTGTTGGAGCTCATATGCGTTTCGGGCGAATGCTTCAGTTCGGCGACCAGCTGGGGCTCATAGCCTTCAATCCCCTTGTCGAGACGCGGGTTTGGCCGTCACCGTTGGCCCGCATAAGATATATCGCCTTCGCGCCGTCACGATCAGACATGAAGACAATATAGCGGCCGTCGGGTGAAAAAGCGGGCTCTTCATTGTTCCCTCGGTCCGTAAGTTGGAGGGCTTCGGATCCATCAAGCTTCATAGTGAAAATCTGGTGTCTCCCGCCGACAAGGCTCGAATAGGCAATTCGGTCCCCGTTTGGCGCCCAAGCTGGCGCAGTGTTATAGCTCCCCTGAAAAGTATATCTTCTGGCATCCCCGCCGCCCGCGCTGGCCAAGTAGATTTGCGGGCCGCCGGAACGGTTGGAGACAAAGGCTATCTTTTTGCCGTCAGGAGACACCGACGGAGAAACGTCAATCCATGGCGACGAAATGATTTTCGAGGCTGTTCCCGATATGCTGTCTCCGATATATAATGCAGAATTTCCGTTGCGCGATTCTGAGAAGATGAATCGCCGGTTGTCCGGGAAGTAATTTCCCGCAATGCTCAGTCCGTGCGGAGCCGAAATATGTTTTTCGCGCATCGTCTTCGTATCGAGTACATAGACCCCCCATTCGCGGAACCGCTCGGCCGAATACAAAAGCCTGGTCCCGTCGGGAGACCAGCGGGGCTTCAAAAGCACACCGCCCGAAATCCCTGTGGCAGCTGATCGATAGCCATCCCAGTCAGAGGTGTAGAGTTCGCGTCGTCCCCCCGACTCTCCGATGAAGGCGAGCTTCGTGCGGAAAATACCTTTCTGCCCGGTAAGAACGCGGTAGATATCGTCGGCAACGGCGTGGGCCATCGGCCTCATTAATGTTTTGGACGATGCAGAATATTCCTTGCGCAGCACTTCCCGGCCGTCGAGGACATCATGCGCGGTTACAAGCAGAAGCGTCCCCGTCATTCGTCCCTTGATGACAAGCTCGACGCCGAGACCTCGCCAGTTATTGGGGTTAAACGGCTGGGATGTCGTCTCGATCTGTGCAGCATCGTTCAGACACTCGAACAGGCCGGTGAAGGTAAGGTCTGCCTTTACGATGTCAGAGAGCTCGGGCGCCCCTAAAAACGGCTGAACGGCTATTGGAAGTTTTTGCATGACGGGCGATGAAATATCGACAAACACCCTGTCGGCATATGTTTCAGTCCGCACACCGACTGCAACGATAAGTGCTGCGATGATGAGCATAGTGATGCGGCACATGGTAACGTATTTGATGATCTTTTTCATGGAGAAAACCTCGCTTCTATTTCTTGTTCCTGCGGAGGAGGCGGAAATGGCATCGATTTGTTGATAGCCCTTAATACCGAACGGTCAAATAGTGCATTGCCGGAGCCCTTGATGATTTGGGGCACTGATGCACTTCCATCTTTTCTGATGCGCAATAAAACCGTCATTTCAAGGTTCTGAATGTTTGAGTCCGGATATATCCAATTCTTCCGGATCTTTGAGGTCACGAGTGAAACATAATCCCCGCCTCCCGGCTTGCCGCTGCCCTGCTGGGATGAGGATGTCGAGGCTTTTGCCGGTTGTTTTGATGCGCTTACTTCAGCCATGCGGCGCTGCGCAACCTCGCTATCAACCCGCCTTTTTGCCTTCGCTGCAGCAACGCGATCACTTAAAAGCTGTTCATCCTGTCGCCTGTCCTGCTTCGTTCTTGACGGCACGGGCGCAGGTTCTGCTTTCTTCTGCACAGGCGTTTCCGGTTTTGCCGGGGATGCTTCGGGGGCTACCGCAGGAGCCGCCGATATCACCCCTCCTCCCGGCGGCGCAACGAGTGTCACCACGTAATTGGTAGCCGCATGGCGTACAGGAGAGAGGGCGGCAATCACAAGCACGATCAGAAGCAGTGAGATATGCAGGACAAGGGCGGCACCGAAGGCAAGGCGGATTTGCGGCTGCTTCATTTCAGCGAGATGCTCGGTTCGGTCACCATGCCGAGCTTTTCGATGCCTGCCTCCTTAATCTCCCCCATTATTTCCGCAACCACGCCGTACGGCACATCTTTGTCAGCCTTGAGAAACACCTGCGGATTCTGCTTGCTTATCGCGGAAAGCTTTGTGATCAGGGAGTCGCGGGACACCTGGGTTTCATTCAGAAAGAACTGGTTGCCTTTCTTGATCACAATGGAGACACGTTCTTCGGCAGGAAGTTCTTTCCCTTTTGCCTTCGGCAGGTTCACATCGATGCCCTGCTGAAGCAGAGGGGCGGTGACCATGAAGATAATAAGAAGAACAAGCATGACGTCGACCAGCGGCGTCACGTTGATCTCGGACATTGCGCTTCTCTTGCGGGATATCTTCATCGCTTGAGAAGGATATAGTCGACCAGTTCTTCGCGGAAGTCTTCGAGCATAACCATCATGCGATCCGCACGGCTCAGGAAGTAGTTATATGCAACAACCGCGGGAATGGCTGCGACAAGGCCGACTGCTGTCGTGATTAGGGCTTCGGCAATGCCGGGGGCGACGACTGCAAGCGACGCGGACCCTGCGCTACCTATTCCTCTGAAGGCATTCATGATGCCCCAGACTGTTCCGAAAAGACCGATGAAAGGAGTTGTCGAACCGGTGGTCGCGAGAAAATGCAGGTAGCGTTCGAGCTTGGCTTCTTCCAGTACGTTATAACGCTTGAGCATGCGGCGCAACTCGTCCTTATCGGAATATTTCTTCTCTGCATACACGTTTCTGAAAAGCATGGCGAGAGGGCTCGTCATGAACTTCTTGGAAGCGGAAAAGAGATCCGCCGGTTCTCTCAGCGAATTGTAAGAGCGGATAAAATCGTCGGTCTCGACGTCTGCCCTCCTGAAGTGCAGCCACTTGTATATGATGATCGTCCATGAGGTGATCGAAAAAAACACAAGGGTAATGAGAACCGCCTTGACGACGTAACCTGCCTGAGCAATAAGCTGGAATACAGAGTGTTCCATGGTGCCTCCTGTCTGCAAACGCTTAAATGTAGCCAATCCGGACGGATAAAGTCAAACCGGGTTGCTTTTTGAAAAATTGCTCCGGTATGCTCAATTCATGAAATATTCAGAGATAATTCGTGCATTCAGCGGGAAGAAGATTCTGGTGGTCGGCGATCTGATACTTGATCGATATTTGTTCGGCATGGTTACCCGCATTTCTCCGGAGGCCCCTGTCCCGATAGTTGATGTCGTGAGCGAATCGTTTCTGTTGGGCGGCTCCGCAAATGTTGCGAATAACGTAATCTCGCTGGGCGGAAGGGCGACTGTCGCAGGCGTTATCGGGAAGGGAACCGCCGGCAAGGTGCTTCAGAATCTGCTTGCAGAAAAGGCTGTCGATACATCAGGCGTTATTGAAGACAGGCGTCC
>DATHDH010000219.1:0-5222 GCA_035319145.1 Dissulfurispiraceae bacterium
TTCGCTGAATCGAGCACATCCGGTCAGCCACTCACAGGGGAGCCCGGTACGTCTGGACGAGGAACCATTGCAGCGAGTTCGCTTGAATCCGGCAATGTTGACCTTGCTGAGGAGTTCGTCAAGCTTATTGCTGCGCAGCGCGGATTCCAGGCAAATACAAAAGTTATTACAACGGCGGATTCACTTTTACAGGAATTGATGGCTATTAAGCAATAACAATCTAATCAATATAATATAGTTGATACGTTGACGGTCAACCCGCTTTTCAGCAGGTTGACCGTCATTTTCTTGACCGTTTCGGGTCGCTTTGTATTGATAAAACAAAAAGATACGTTTTGGCATAGCCTGTGCAACTTAAGTGCTCGGAAATCCGTCTCCGCATGGGTGTTATCGGAGCATGCGGATATATATCAGTGCGTTTCCGCTCTCGAAAGGAGAACACATGGCAAAAGAGAAGGAAGAAAAGCCTGAAGGCGAAGAGCAAGCGGAAGAAGGAAAGAAAAAGGGCGGCAAGAAGATGCTCATCATCATTATCAGCGCCATCGTCGTTGTGCTTATCGGCGGGGGGGCTGCTGCCTATTTTCTCGTACTGAACAAGCCGAAGGAGGCAAAAGACACAAAGGTCGAAGCGAAAGATACCAAACAGGAAGAAGGCGTTAATTTTGCACTTGACCCGTTTGTCGTTAACCTCACCGATCAAGGCGCCAACAAATTCCTGAAAATATCCGTTCAGCTCGAACTGGCGAGCAATGCTGTGCAGGAAAAGGCGAAGGTCAAGATCCCGCAGCTTCGGGATGCGGTCATCTCATTGTTGACAAGCAAATCGTCCGATGCCCTGATGACCCCGGAGGGCAAGCTTCAGCTCAAGGACGAGATCAACCAGCGCGCCAACCAGATCCTCGGCGCCGGTTCGGTCAAAAGCGTTTACCTGACCGACTTCGTCATGCAGTAAAAGGCAAGAAACGAGGAACCCGGAAGAAGGAAGAATGGACGATATCCTTTCACAAGACGAAGTCGATGCCCTGCTGCGCGGGATAACCGAAGGTGAGGTCGAAACAGAGTCCGAGACCACGGAGGTTATCGGGGTAAAGGCGTACGACTTCACCGGACAGGAAAAGATCGTGCGCGGCAGGATGCCGTCGCTGGATATAGCAAACGAGCGCCTTGCGCGCGCTTTCAGGATATCCCTGGCAGGAGCCATCAGGCGTGTGGTCGACGTCACGAACGTGAATGTGACCATTACGAAGTTTTACGATTTCATGCGTTCTGTTCCCTTTCCGTCGAGCATCAATATATTCCGCATGGAGCCGCTCCGCGGCTTCGGGCTGCTCGTCTTCGACGCACAACTGATCTTCACCCTCATCGAATATTTCTTCGGCGGCACCGGAAAGGGGCACTACAAGCCCGAGGGCCGGGAATTTACTCCTATCGAGCAAAAAATCATCCATAAGGTCGTGCTGATGTTCTTCAAGGATATGGAAGAGGCATGGAAGCCGGTTTATCCGCTAATGCCTTCTTATGTGCGCTCCGAGATGAATCCTCAGTTCGTGACAATCGTCACACCGGTTGATGTCGTCATCAAGGTGGAATTCGTCCTCGAGATCGAGGCCAAACAGTGTAAAGCATATCTCTGTATTCCGTACGGTTCGGTAGAACCGATCAAGGAAAAGCTCTATAGCGCGTTTTCAGCAGATCACGATGACCAGGATGCGAAATGGATTGAGCGCCTCAAGGATGCCCTCAGGGGAACTACTGTGCAGATGGTGGGAGAATTGGGGCGGACCGCTCTCAGTGTTGATCGGGTGCTTGATCTCAAGGAGAAGGATGTAATTCTCCTTGACAAGCGTGCCGATGAGGATATTGCCATTCTGGTTCATGGAGTCCGGAAATTCATGGGGCAATTCGGCATCTACAAAGGGTCGTATGCACTGAAAATCCGTGCTGAAGTGAGTGATGAGCAACAGCGACAAGCATAGTGTGTCGTTCCGGACGGGAAGTCGAGGGAGGTAACCATGGCGGAAGAGACGCAGAATTTGGAAATGCAGGAGCTCCAGGAGCAGGGGCGGGCGGCTGCTACAGGACATCGGGATATCAACTTTATTCTCGATATTCCGCTTGAGCTGACCGTTGTTATCGGTCGCACCAAGATCCTGGTGCAGGAGCTGCTGCAGCTGGGGCAGGGGTCTGTCGTGGCCCTCGAAAAACTCGCCGGCGAGCCGATGGAGGTCTTTGTCAATGACAAGCTCATCGGGCGCGGTGAAGTTGTCGTCGTGAATGAGAAATTCGGCATTCGCCTGACCGACATTATCAGCCCGGCTGATCGTGTCCGTCAGTTGAGGTAGGAAGGAAGGCCCGTCGTAATGGATTTCGGATTCGAGATGCTGAAAGCGATGCTCGCATTGCTGTTCGTACTCGGCCTGCTCGTGCTCGTGCTTAAGCTGGTAAAGGGTCGGATTCTCCCGCAAAAAGGACTCATAGATCTGCTCCACTATCAGCCGCTCGGGCCAAAGAGAGGATTGGCTATCGTACACGTGGCCGGTGAATATCTGCTGCTCGGCATGGGCGATCAAGGCGTCACGCTGCTCACAAAACTGCAGGGCGATGAAATCAAGGCCGCGATTGCAGAACAAAAAAAGCCGGAGCCTGCCGGGTCGCAGACGATAGATGAAAGGCTTCGCTCCCTGTTCGGTGGGAGACGCTCATGAAGGCATTCTTTTTCGGCATAGCGGCTGCCTTGTTGCTTTTCGTCGACGCGATCTACGGCGCTGAAGCGCAGCCTGCAGCCGTCCCCGGGACATTGTTCGGGTTTAGCGGTCCGCTCGAACTCATGGTCTTCATCACGCTGCTGTCGCTGCTCCCCGCGATCCTTGTCATGACGACCTGTTTCACGCGGATTGTCGTTGTTCTCTCATTGCTGCGGCAGGCTCTCGGTACCCCGCAGGTGCCGCCGACCCAGGTCGTTATCGGCCTTGCGCTTTTCATAACGTTATTCGTCATGTCTCCGGTCGTCGATTCCATCTATGCAAACGCCTATACGCCATATTCGAAAAAGGAAATCGGTGCGGAAGAGGCGTTCAACAGGGCATCGACACCGCTTAAAGAATTTATGCTCAAACAGACGCGCGAGAAGGATCTGGCGCTGTTTCTCAAAATGGCCAAGCTGGAGCGGCCTGCAAAGCCGATGGATCTCCCGCTCCGCGTAGTCGTTCCGGCATTTTCGATCGGCGAGCTGAAACGTGCCTTCGAGATAGGGTTCCTCGTCTTTTTGCCGTTTCTCGTGATCGATATGGTCGTGGCCAGCATCCTTCTTTCGATGGGCATGATGATGCTGCCGCCCGTCATGGTCTCGATGCCGTTTAAGCTGCTTCTTTTCGTGCTCGTAGACGGCTGGGGGCTTCTTATCGGCTCTCTTATCGGAGGATATCGATGAGTATCGAGCTCTTGAATCAGTTGTCACGACAGGCATTCGAGACGGTGCTGCTGGTCGGCGGACCGGTGCTGGTGGTCAGCCTCATCGTCGGGGTGTTGATCAGTCTCTTTCAGGCGATAACGCAGCTGCAGGAAATGACGATGACGTTCGTTCCGAAGATTATCGCCGTCTTTATAACACTGCTGCTGGCTTTGCCATTCATGGTAAAAGTCATGGTCGGTTATACCCGAACGCTTTTTGAAAATATACCGTTATATGTAAGGTAATGGAACTGATGAATCTCATAAATAGTTACGGCGATCGGTTTGTGCCGGTCTTTATCAGAGTAGCGACGATGCTGACCTTTATACCGTTTGTCGGTTCGACTGCGACCCCGATTTTCGTACGAATCGGCATCATGCTGGCGCTGACGTTCCTGCTGCTTCCGATAGTGCAGGTGCAAACCGTCAATATGGTGCATGCGGTGTTTGAGTCCGCCTTCATCGGCATGGCTATAGGCCTTTGCGCGCGTCTCATCCTCGGCGCGGTAGAGATGGCGGCGCAGTGGATAAGCATCGAGATGGGAATAGGCGTCGCGGCGGTCTTCAATCCTCAATTCGGAGAAGTGCTTGGTCCGCTCAGCCTTTTTTATTCGTTTGCCGCCATGGGTTTGTTTGTCGCACTCGACATGCACTATTTTTTCATCGAAGGAATAGCGCGCAGCTTTTCCGTGACCACGGTTCAGTATCAGGGGATGTTCGACGCCGTATTGAAGCTGAACGGCTTTTTCTTCCCGTTGGCATTCCAGATTGCGGCACCGATATTTCTGATTCAGATTCTTGTCAACCTCGGCATGGGGTTTCTCTCGCGCGCCATGCCGCAGGCGAATATCTTTTTCGTGAGTTTCCCGCTGCTTATTACGGCGGGTATCGTCAGTATTATCATTTCCCTCGGCCTCAGCTTCATGGTGGTGACGAAGGGATTCTCGCATATTCGTGACGCCATCGCGGCGTTTACGAGGTAACGATGGCCGACGAATCGTTTGAAGAAAAAACCGAACAAGCTACGCCACGAAAAATCCAGAAGGCGCGGGAAAAGGGCGAGGTTCCCCGCAGCAGGGAGATTACCGGCATTATTCCGATGTGGTCCGTGCTGCTCTATCTCGTGTTCGGAGGCGCGGTGCTCACTTCGCTGATGAATTATGTGCGCACCGCACTGCAGAGGAGTTGTGAGTTCCGGTTGACCGACGGATCTGTCGTAGAGTTGTTCAAGGCCGACAGTATGCAGGCTGGCATGCTGTTGCTTCCGCTTTTTACCGTCATTCTGGTCGTGACGATTGCTGTGCACTTCCTCCAGACCGGGTTCATGTTCTCGGGAACCCCGCTCGCGCCGGACATCTCCAAGATTAATCCGCTGCAAGGCATGAAACGGTATTTCAGCCTGAACATGGTGGTGGAGACCCTCAAGGGCATCCTCAAGGTGATTGTGCTCGGCATGGTGCTCTTTTTTGTCCTGAAGGCTCAATTTACGACCTTGCCGCTGATGGTCGACATGAACATTCACAACGTCCAGATGTTCAGTTTCCACCAGATTTTCCGGCTGATGCTCATTGCGACGATAGTTATTACGATCTTTGCGGCGGCCGACTTCGCATATCAACGCTGGTACTTTTCCCGCAACCTTAGGATGACCAAGCAGGAAATCAAGGAAGAACACAAGGAAGTCGAAGGTTCTCCGCTCGTGAAGGCCCGTATGAAGAGCCTGCAGCGCGAAATGGCTCGCAGGAGGATGATGCAGGAGGTTCCCAAGGCGG
>DATHDH010000220.1:0-2799 GCA_035319145.1 Dissulfurispiraceae bacterium
TTGCCGCCGAACCAAAAACCCGTCCGTAATTCTTTGATGCTCAGGACGGCAGCGGTGGATGACGATTCGGTCCTGAGCTGGGATATTTCTCTTACCGACGGATCGAGCTGACCGTCTACCGCCTCAACCGCACCGGGCAAAAGTTTGACGGTGAAGAGCGGTTCACGGAAACGGGACACGCAGCTATCCAAAAGGGCGACAAACAGTAGTATGCAAACCAGCGCACCGATTCTCCCTACCACAGCACGTCCACGAACCGCCTGCGTGTAATTCATGAACCGTATTTCTCCCTATCGCGCAGCAAAGATGCTCTAGTATAACGCAGCCGTGAGGCCGGGCAAAAAAAGGGGGCCGCCCTGCACGACTCATACAATCGCAGAGTGGCCCTCTCGGGAGGTCGTGTTACTTTTTGTAGATGTCGGTCTTTGTGACGTTCATAAGACGAGCCGCTTTGCCGGCCTCCTTGTAATAGACCCGAACCTCGTCGCCGGCATCCCATGTACTGTCCGGGTATGCGAAGTATTCGTCAGGGACATTAAACACCGTGTAAGTCTTCTGACGCGCGGAATAAACCGTTATCGACTTTTTCTCGCGGTCGACAACCGGCAATTTCTTCGCCTGCTCTTTCGCCTTGTCGAAGACCAGCGCGTCGCTCCGCTCAATGTTTTCCTTCTGTTCAACCAGCTTGTAATCAATCGTCTTGAAATTCTGCTCCTTCGGATCGAAAATTACAATCTGATTCTTTTTTGTATCAATCTTCATGCGGCCGCCTGCCTTGGGCTCCGGCCCCATCTCCGCAGGATCGCTCGGAATAGCATAGGTGACCGGCGGCAGACCGTTGTAGTTAGGCTGCTTGCTTGCATCCGTATTTGTATCGCGAATGAAGGTGACCGTCTTATTTTCCTTGTCGAACGCGATGGTGCGACCCTGATCGACCTTGCCGAAATCCTGTCCGCACCCTGTCAGGAGAAAGGCGGAAATGATGAGCCAGGCGATAATGAATATCATTTTTCTCATCGTGTCGTCCTCCCTATGCCTTTCCGTTTTTCATGGCAATTTCGCGTTTTGCGCCCTGCACCATCTTGACAGCAATATAAAGCGATAGAGAGCTGACAACTATAAGAACCGTCGCTGTGGAGAGATCGTCCATGAAGCCTTTGATGCCGCCGATATAGATGGGCAACAGCTTCATGATTATCGATGCCATACACCCGATAACGGCGATACCGAACGCAATGCGAATGCCGTATCCCTTGATGTATTTGGTGGCAACGGTACCAACCTGCGCGCCACAGGCTGCTCCGACAAGCATGATAATGGCAGCCACGAGTTCGGTTCTACCTTTATAGGTATAGGTGCCGGCGCCGTACAGACCTGAAATCATGACCTCAAAGAGGTCAGTACCGACTGCAATATGCGTCGGACAGCCGATAAAGTAAATGAGCGCGGGCATGCGAATGAGACCGCCGCCGATGCCGAGAATACCGGCCAGCCAACCCGTCAGGAAGCTGACAAATACCGGAGCCCACATGGAGCAGGTAAACCCTGCTGCGGCAAAGTGCATCATCGGCGGAATCTTGATTTTGTGAACTGTTTTATGCCATTCGATACCAGTTGCCAATTTGTCCACTTCTTGGCCCGCTTTTTTGGCAGCAATCTCTTTCTGTTTCCGCTTGGCTACATCATGGAAAACCATCCACGCGATAAACGTCAAAAGCCCGACATAGAGCCAGCGGACATACAGCTCGACCTTGCCGATCCGCTCCAGCCACATGATCATTTGGGCGCCGATTTCGAACCCGACAATGGTACCTATGAGCATAATCATGCCGAGCTTATAATCAACATTACCGAATTTCCCATGCCGCATCGTAGAAACGAGGGACTTGCCGGCCATATGCGCTATATCAGTACCGATCGCAAACGCCATGGGAAAACCGAGAATATTAAGTCCTGGGGTAACCATCCACGCGCCGCCCATACCGAAGAAACCGCCGATGATACCGACGCCAATACCCAGAATAATGAGTCCCGGCCAAAAGATAGTCACGCCCGAAATAGGCATTAAAATATAGAGCCAATCCATTCTGATAATCCTCCTTTCCTGTCAGTGCTCGGCAAGATCTCTTGACTTGAGGTCGAGGCCGATATGGTGCATGATGAAGTCTGCTGCAACACCGAAACAGACACCGATAAGCGGGATCAAAACTACCGTGAGCAACGCAAAATAAATGTGGCTTTCATTGTAGAGGTTTGCAAACCAGGCTTCCCAGCCGGCGGTCTTGCGCGTGTCGGCAACAATCACCACGGCGGAACCTCCTCCCCCGGCTGCAAAAGCCAAATGTGGAAGCATCATAAGGGCCAGAACTGCCATTGTAAATAGTTTACGCATTTTCCTTTCCTCCTACTCGGACGTAATATCTATCACAAAAGCGACTTGCCACACACCGATTGCACCTCATCCTTATTGCTCTGCGTCACCTCCGTTCTCCCCTTGAGCACTCTCAGGCCTTCTGATCGCTCCGAAGGCTGTGCCGCTGCCTCTTGTACTCTGCTTCGCAGTCATCGTCGCTTACCGAACCCTCTCGAATTCGTTCTGTACTTTATATCTTCCGACCTTCCCGACTAATTTTGTAAAAGCCAGCGGCACATCTTCAGCATCAATAAACATGCGATAAATCCCGACTGAAGGGGCACCGTCTTTCATGCCCAAATAAGACGCGGTGTCGCCTTTTGTTTTCACAATGTCGATTGTCTGAATCACTTTTGCGATTTTTCGCGGAGCGCGCTCTTGAATCG
>DATHDH010000221.1:0-4007 GCA_035319145.1 Dissulfurispiraceae bacterium
TTTGTCATCACCGTCATGAGCCATCTTATTGCCAAGAGCAAAGCCCGCCTGAGTGAGCGCTGTGTTAAGCCCTTCGGCAGATACTGCATGATATTTCATTCCGGCTTCCGATTCGGCGAATGCAATATACCGCTTGATCTCTGTATCAGTCAAAGACCGGTAAGTATAGATGAAACCAGCCATGGTTTCACGTTCCATGGCCAGGCGCAGCTGCTCCTTACCCTCTTTCACCTCTTTCGTTATCTCTTCCATCGCGGGACGTTGTTCCTCAGGCATTTCAGCCGTCGCGGCCAGAATAAAAGCGACCTGGAGGTTTATTGCAATGCTCACCCCTACATCGGTGGCCTTTACCGCCTTATCCAGCTTTGCCAGCAGAGCGGTTCGCCGCGTCCTTTTGACGCCCTGTTCCAACAGCTTCTTTATTTCCCTGAATGCCGCTGCTGTTGACGCCTCCGCCTCAAGCTTTGAGACCTTTCTGCCGAGAGGAGAGTTGATCCATTTCATGACCGACCGAATGTCCGTCACGGACATATGCTCCTGCAAATGCCTTTCCACGGTATCTATTAGTATCTTCGCGTCAAACGCCTCCCTGGTTTTTTTCAATAACGCGTCGAGATCTTCCTGATCCAATTCCCGATCCGATTCTTCATTGGCTTCGATGATCCCTTCCCGTATAACCTCCGGGATCAGCTCGATCTGCCTGCTCAGACCGGATTTCTGCATAAGCGTCCTGACGAGCTGCTGGTCGGGCTTTGAGTCGGCAGCAAAGATGGAACCTGCGGATAACAATATCAGCACAGTAAATAATAATCTGAATTTCAGGTGTCCGTCGCTCATTTAATCTCTTTGCTTCATCACTTCACTCACAGCACCATATCCGGCCCCAGCATGCACTGCAACCTCCAGATGCCATCACCGTCTCTTTTCAGGCATGCCGCCGTAGCATTCCTGAAAGTCACGGCGCCGTCATCGATGAACCCGCAGGTGAGGAGGCAAAAGAGTTTCGCAAGGTAGGGCAGATGACCGACAAGCATTGTGTCCTGCCGGCCTGCATCGACTATTTTCCCCCACTCGGACGGATCGTTATTCGGACCGAGATTATCGGTCTCTATTACGCCGCCGGCCGGTTTCAGGAATTCTCCAAAGATGTCGGCTGTCTGTTTTGCACGCAGTTTACGGCTATGGAATATAACATCTACCGGCATTTTGACGGCGGCGAGGTGGGCGGCAATCTTCCGGACATCGGACGCGCCTTTTTCCGAAAGGGCTTGGGAAGGGTCGGCAAGCTCGCTGTTCGCTTCGCCGTGGCGGACGAGATAAAGGAGCATCGGGGACCCCCTTACCCGGTTTTCATCGGTGTCGTGTCGAGGTTCTTCAGATCCTCAACCGTTACTATATCTCCGCTCTTGCCGAGGTATACCACCTCTTTGATCTGCGCGTTCCTGATCATGCGCGCGCAGAGCAGGCAGGGTTTGCCCTCGGCCGTGCTTCCGTCCTCTTCGGAGCCTGCTATATAGATGGTTGCATCCTTCATGCGCTCAGGCGAGCCGTTGATGATGGCGTTCTGTTCGGCATGCACCGCCTCGCAGAGTTCGTAACGCTCGCCTGAAGGGATGTTCAGCTCCCTGCGCTTGCATTTGTTGACGTCAACGCAGTTGATGGATCCGCGCGGGGCGCCATTGTAACCTGTGCTTACGATGACCTTGTCCTTGACTATTACAGCGCCGTAGCGCCTGCGCAGACATGTGGACCGCGAGGCCACAACCTTCGCGATCTCGATAAAGTACTCGTCCCACGATGGTCTTTTAAATCGATTGTGGCCGTTGCCGCTCATGACCGTCCTTTTAACACTTTGTAAAGCCGCAGTTGTGGCATTTTGCGCAGCCTTCCTCATGCTGCACAGTGCCTCCGCATTCGGGACATGCTCCCATTGTTATGACATCTTTATATTTAGCATGTCCGTTGCCATTGCCGTTTTCTACTGTGACGCCGCTCGGGATATAGCTTTCGAGGGCCTTTGCGATAGCATCGGAACATGAAAGGACCCTGCCTTCCTCGTACCATGAGGGCTGATGGCATGATATGCCTTTCAGTTGCTTGACGATTTCATCGGTTTCGATGTCGGACCTCAGGCCAAGAGAGATAAGTCTGCCGATGGCCTCAGCCTGGCTCGACGCGCATCCGCCGGCCTTGCCCATGTTGGTGAAGATCTCGAAAGGCCTGCCGTTTTCATCCTCATTGATCGTGACATAAAGCTTGCCGCACCCTGTCTTCATAAGCCGCGTGCCGCCACGAATCATAGCCGGTCTCTTTTTGGGGATGACCTTGCCGGCTTCCTGTCCCTTGGGCTGGACCTTCTCTTCGCTCTTGGCGGTGCTCAGAACCTGTTCTTCCCTCGAGCCGTCGCGATAAACAGTCACGCCCTTGCAACCGGTCTTATATGCGAGCACAAATGCCTTCTCTACATCACCGGTTGTAGCTGAATTGGGGAAATTCACCGTCTTTGAAACCGCATTATCGGTATATTTCTGGAAGGCCGCCTGCATTTTGATATGGTCGATGGGCGTGATATCATGGGCCGTGATGAATACCTCTTTCATAGACTCGGGGAATTCATCGAAATGAGCGATCGTTCCTTTTTCCGCTACCCGCTCCATGAGTTCCTTGCTCCACACTCCGGCCTTCAGGGCCTCTCTTTCAAAGAACGGGTTGGTCTCTATGAGCTTGGTGCCTTCCATAACCGTTCTCACATATGAGACTGCAAAGAGGGGCTCAATGCCCGAAGAGCAGCCCGCTATAATCGACAGGGTTCCTGTCGGGGCTATTGTCGTTACAGTTGCATTTCTCACGGACATCTCGCCGTTGAATATGCTTTTTTCGTAGTTGGGGAAGACGCCCCGCTCTTCGGCAAGAGCGCTTGATGCAAGCCTGCCTTCGGTCTGAACAAAGCTCATCACCTCTTCGCCCAGATTTATGGCCTCGTCCGAACTGTACGGAATTCCGAGCCTGATGAGCATATCGGCCCAGCCCATGACCCCGAGTCCGATCTTGCGGTTGCCTTTCGTATTCCGGTCGATCTCCTTGAGGGGATATTTGTTCATGTCTATGACGTTGTCAAGAAAATGCACCGATTTCCATGCGGTGTCCTTGAGCTTTGCCCAGTCAACCTCTGCTCCGGTTGCTGCAACCCTGACCATGTTCGCAAGGTTGATGGACCCCAGGTTGCAGGACTCAAAAGGCAGCAACGGCTGCTCTCCGCACGGGTTGGTGGATTCGATTTCGCCCAGCGCGGGTGTGGGGTTATTCGCGTTCATCCTGTCCAGAAAGACGATCCCGGGCTCGCCGTTTTTCCATGCCTGATTTACAATCTTGTTGAACACGTCCTTTGCCTTGAGAGTGCCCATAACCTTTTTAGTTCGCGGATTGCTGAGATTATATTCCTCATCCTTGTCCACTGCCTTCATGAACTCTTCGGTCATTCCTACGGAGATATTGAAATTGTTGAGCTTATGGTTATTGTCCTTGCAGGTAATGAAATCCAGAATATCGGGATGGTCGACCCTGAGCAGCCCCATGTTGGCGCCCCTTCTCGTGCCGCCCTGTTTGACCGCCTCAGTTGCAGTATCGAAGACGGTCATAAATGATACCGGGCCTGAAGAGATGCCCTTCGTCGAGCCTACAACATCGCCCTTGGGCCTGAGACGCGAGAACGAGAATCCTGTGCCTCCTCCCGATTTGTGGATTATGGCCGCATTCTTGACGCCGTCGAAGATTGATTCCATCGAATCATCGACCGGCAATACAAAACATGCCGACAGCTGACCGAGCCTGCGGCCTGCATTCATGAGGGTCGGACTGTTCGGAAGAAAATTGAAAGACGTTATGAGTTCAAAAAACTCACCAGCCAGTACAGCCACGTCCTCTTTTGATTTTCCGTATGCGGCGTCGGCCGATGCGATGAACCCGGCTACACGCTTGAACATGTCCTCAGCAGTCTCGGTGACATT
>DATHDH010000222.1:0-2645 GCA_035319145.1 Dissulfurispiraceae bacterium
GGAGCTTGCCTTCGGCCAGAACAAAACTCTGCGGCACCGCAAATGCCTGCCGTGAGTGCTTCTTGTGAAAGCGAGGGTATTTACCGAGCCCTTTGAAGAATCGCCGATACGCCACTTCAAGATTCAGCACCGAAGCCTGAAGACTCTGGCTGTTTACTTCCGCAAGCCACGGATATTGCAGCTTCAGTTCAGGCAGCATCCGCTTACAGTCAAAGCCTGATACGGAAAGCCGTTCGCTCTTCCACTTCTCCATCCTGAACTCCAGAAAGTGGTTATACACGAACCGGCAGCAGCCGAAGTGCCGCTCCAGAACCCGCTTCTGGTCTTCGGTCGGATATATCCTGTACCTGTATGCCTTGTGCATCATGTCTCCATTATACCAGCATTGGCGAACTATCGTTCCCTGTGTTGTGCGGCTACGGCTATCATCCCGGCAATGAATTGCCGGGGCTTCCCGCCGCTGTCCCTAAGTAATGAAAATTCGTCAAAAATTCGTCAGTTTCTTGACTTTTCGGAAGAAAAGCACTGAAATTGCGTCATTGTTTTGACGGAATGGGTTGCAATAACAGAAGACAAGTCATAATAATCAGACGCCATAACAATTTGATAAATTAATAATAATGCTCGGATAAGTCCCATGTATTCTGCAATGTGGCACGGTTCTTTCAATCCGTTATGGCCATGAAAACTACTGTGACTATGAAATCCCGTGACAGATCCGACATTCTTCTTTGCAGGACCGGGCGGATGCGGCTTTTGGGCCTTGCGGCCATCCTTGCCGTCCTCTGCATCGGCGTCGCGCCGGGAACAGGGAGCGCGGAGATTTTCGGCAATTACATTCATCCGTACGCCTCGGTGACCGGAATGTATGACAGCAATCTGTTCCGCGTCAGGAGCGGCGAAGACCTGCGGCCCATGGTGGGGGACGACAGGAAGTCAGACTTCATTACGTCGCTTGCCCTTGGCGTCAACATCGAATATCCGATTAGCCAGCAGCAGTTTTCTCTCACGGCCGAGCACGATTTTCTCTGGTATTCGCATTATTCACAATACAACTCTTCCCAGGACACGCTGAGGGGCGCGGCGAACCTGAGGATCGCTGACAGGGTAATCGGGTTACTCAGCGGCTCGTATGTGCGTATGCCGCAGCCGTTCGGCGATTACACCGGCTTTCAGAAGGCGATTAACACGACTCAGGGATTCGACGCCTTTATCGGCTACGAATTCCCCTGGGGATTCACCCTGAAGGGCGGCGGCGGTGTCCAGTCGGTCTCTTACTCCACGCAGGCCCTTATCGGATCCGAATACACTGCACCCTATGGTTTTGTGCAGGGCATCTATAAAATCTCGCCGAAGACTCAAGTTGATCTTCAATACCGGCGCGACAGCTTCAATTACAAGGTTCCGGACGGTTTAGGCCTCTCCAGGGACAGCGTGCAGGATCTTATCCAGGGCGGGGTCATCTATGATATCACGGCAAAGACGCGTTTCGACCTGCACCTGGGCTATCTTAACCGCAGGTACGATTCGCCGGTCACCAAGAACTTCGGCGGAATAGTCGGTAAATTCACCGCCAAATATGCGCTGACCGAAAAAACACAGCTCAGCGCGTGGATTGAGCGGAACCTTGCGGAAGAGGCGTTCATTGATCAGACGTACAGCGATTACCGCCACGGCGGCCTTGACGTGTCGTACCGGCTCACGGCAAAGACCTTGCTGAACGCCGGCGCCGAACTCGGGAACAAGGTTTTTAAAGGCGATAACCAGTTTTTATTCACCTTGCTGGACCCGCGGCACGACTGGACTCACTCCGCCTATACCGGGGTGCAATGGTCGGTGTTGGAGCGCCTGCTTACCGGGCTGAACTACCGCTATACAAGTCGCAATTCGAATTATCAGACGTATGATTACAAAGATCATACCGTCGATTTGACGGTCAAGTATCAGTTCTAACCGCACTTTTGATGGCAGGTGCGGGATCTCCGTTCTCAAGCGAGCTGAACCGGGCGCTCGGCACCGAGTCGCCCGGTTTTTTATTGCGCACGTTACATGCGGACATTCGGCCTCCGACAGGTTTAATGCTTATTCCCTCTTTACATTCAGCGAAAAAAGAGCTTTAATACAAGGTTAATGGAGCCGATCTGGAAATTTAGGGCGATGTCCCGCGGCGAGATGAATGCGGACCCCATCGCGAGCGAATTTTTCTCGGTCGACCACCTCGAAAGCATTGCAGACGCGCTTGTCCGCGAAGTGATTCAAAACGCCCTCGATGCCGGGCTCCCCGGCACCCCGGTCCTGGTCCGTTTTCGCGTCGTGACGAAAAACAGCAGCGACCGTGAGCTTTTTGATCGCTATTTCGCTACGCTCATGACCCACCTGGCCTCTGAAAAAAATGAACTGAGTGCCTTGCCGCAGCCTGATGATCCCATGGGTCTGCTGATCGTTGAGGATTATGGAACGCGCGGCCTTGAGGGCGATTTTACTATCGACAGCGATCTGGAAGAAGAGGGCCAGAAGAATGACTTCTTCTATTTTTGGCGAAACGTCGGCAGGTCTGTCAAGACGGTCGGCGACCGCGGCAGGTGGGGGCTCGGCAAGACGGTCTTTCAGGCGGCCTCGCGCATCCATTCCTTTCTCGGCCTGAC
>DATHDH010000223.1:0-5556 GCA_035319145.1 Dissulfurispiraceae bacterium
ATCGGGTTACCCGCGGCGCCGACTCAGACTAGCCCGCTCGCGCGGGCCCTGACAACTCAGGCACCTCGCTTGAAATCGGATACCCCGCACGGCATTGTGCCCTACATGTTTGCGGGAGCAAAGTGCTTCTTCACAAAGGCAGTTTCATCATCCTTCGTAACAAGATTGCCGCGTATCCTTTCATCAAGGAGCGCCCTGAAGATATCCGAAAAGAGCGGACCCGGCTGCAGCCCGAATTGCTTAAGATCATCTCCTCCGAGCAAAGGCTTGAGGCGGCGGTGACGCAGCAGGAATTCCGATATCGCACGTTTGCGTTCCATGTCATCGCATCGCGCCATGGTAAACAGAACGGTTTCGACGGCGTGTTCCGCAAGCAGGTGATATACTTCGGCAGCGTCGTCCGGCCGAAGACTCTGCAGGAGCCTGTCGGAATACCCGAGGCATTTCAGCAGGCGCTCCTTTTGCCGGTCGGTAACGTTCAGGCGCCGCAGCGCCGCCTCACGTTCGCTTCCAGAAAGACCATGCACGAGCGTCATGCTGTACAGCATGCCCTTGTCGTAGGCATCCCCGAGATAGAGCAAATCGTACCACGTTATTGCGTCATGCACAGCCTGAAGCAGTGCTTCAAGCGCATCGGTGTATGCGATTTTCGGATGGATGACGCGGAACATGTCATAATCGCCGAGCCGCCTGAACGAGCGTAACGGATGGGTTTCATAGCAGATGAGCTGCAGTTCGTCGTAGAGACGCGAACCCGAAAGCTTGTCGAAAATCTTCATCCGTATCGCAAGCTTGATGAGATTTTCCGTATGTTTCGTCAGGCGGAAACCGAAGCGCTCGGCAAACCGTATTGCACGGAACGTCCGTGTCGGGTCTTCCACAAAACTGAGATTGTGGAGTACGCGAATAGCCTTCTCTTTCAAGTCCCGCTGGCCGCCGAAGAAGTCGATAAGCATGCCGAACCCCTTCTGGTTCAGCCTCACGGCGAGCGTATTGATCGTAAAATCGCGGCGGTAGAGGTCTTTCTTGATCGACGACGACTCGACCTTCGGCAAAGCAGCGGGTGATTCGTAGAACTCGGTGCGGGAGGTGGCGACGTCGAGCTTGAAATCACCTTTTATGACCGCCGCGGTCCCGAATCGCTCGTGTTCCGTCACTTTGGCATCCAGTGTTCTGCCGAGTCGTCTCGCAAACGCAATGCCGTCTCCCTCCACAACAATATCGAGATCGAGATTCTTCTCGCGCCGCAACATGTCTCGCACGCATCCGCCGACTAGATAGGCTCCATAGCCGAGCTCATCAGCGACGGTACCGGCCATCTGGAGAAAGGAGAATACCTCCTGCGGAAGTTCCTCGCGCATTACATTGACGATGTTTCGCGAAAAACCGCCCGGCGCCTCCTCCGGCGCCCTGCCGGTCTCGACCCTGCTCTTCCGGAGATAATCTTCATAGAGCACACGGAGGATATCCGTGCGCGTAATGGCGCCCTTCACCTTCCCCTCATCGACGACCGACACGAACCGCTGGTTCCGCTCGATCATCGACTTCTCTATCTCCGGCATGGCGGCGTCAGGGGCGACGGCAAGCGCATCCGTCGTGGCGAAATCTCCGCAGCGGTTGTTTCCGAGCCCATGAAACAGGGCCTTTTCGACCACCTCCCGTGTCAGTACGCCGAGGTACTCATCTCCCTTCACGACCGGCAGCGCATTGACGCCGTACTTCGTCATGATGTCTTCTGCATCTTTCATCCTGCTGTCCCACTGAATCGTAACGACAGGGGTCGTCATCACGTCACGGGCGGTCTTTGCGGGCCGCACGGAACGCTCCAGTGCCGCTGCAAGCTGTTCCTCTATCAACTCGAACGGCATGTCCTTGATGGTTGCGGACGCGGCCCTCGAATGACCGCCGCCGCCGAATTCCGCAAGGGCCTGCGCAACATTCAATTCAGGTATACGGCTCCTGCCGATCAGCACCACCTTGTCCGCCATGCCGATCATCAGCACGACGGCATCGATATCTTCCGCGTCCATGATGCGATGGGCAAGGTGGGCGACGTCGCCGAATCCTTCGGTCGTCCCCTTGCCGATTTTTATCCTGATGCCCTGGATGACCACCTCACGCAGCGACTGCATCAGTTCGTTCAGGAGCGCGAGCTCTTCCCTGCTCATCTCCTCGCGCAGAAATCGCGAGACGATGTTGAGGTTCGCGCCGCGCTTCAGCAGATATGCGGCCGCAGTAAGGTCTCTCGGGGTGGTCGAGCTGAACATGAGCGAGCCGGTCTCTTCGTAAATCCCCAGGCAAAGCATGGTCGCCTCAAGAGGCGACGGCGGGATCTTCTTTTTCTGGAGGATTTCGGCAAAGAGCGTCGAAACAGCCCCCACCGTATCGAGGATCGACAACTCGGCGCGGATATCATCGGAGCGGACCGGATGATGATCGTACACATGGACTTTCAAGCGAGGATAGGAAAGAATCTCCTTGAAGGCGCCGATCCGGTCGGGATGCTTCGTATCGACCACAATGAGCCGCGTCACGTCGGCCAGCCGGATATCTTTCATGCGCTGGATGACGGCAGGGTTGAAGACCTCGAGGAACTCGCGCACCCGCTTTTCGAGTGAACCCGGAAAGACGATGACCGCCTCAGGATAGAGCTTTTTTGCCGCTATCGCGGACCCGAGCGCGTCAAAGTCGGCATTGAGATGGGATGTAATCACATCCATGCGAATAGAATACCATATGCCTCGGCAGCCTACTGCGCCTGCGTGCCGTCTGCTCTCTTTCCTGCCGGACCAGCCTTGCTTTGTGTTTCACCTCTTTTTCCGTGACAAATACGGGTTTATTCCCGCCGCGGCGAGTTGCCCTATATCGCCTGTCGTCGTTAAGCCCCTTATTGACAAAGGGTTTTAGCTATTTTTATATTAAATATCACGGTTTTGAGTTGTATACGTCAAAACTGAGCGTCAGGCACCCGGAGAACACGGTGTCGACGCTTTTTTTACCTCGTAATGCAGGGCATCTCAGAGAGCAAGAGGGTAACAGCATGTGCAGACTGGCAGCTATCACGTCCAATGACTATTTCTCGCCGATGGAGAATATCGTAGCGCTTGAGACCATGAAAGAGGGCCACGACGGGTCCGGTCTCGGCTTGACGCTCAAGGACCTCGGCGGCGAGTTCGAGGGGCTCAAGAATTACCCCATCCTGTCCGGCATCGGGTCGAAAAAAGGCATGGCCATGCTCGACAGTTACATGAAACAGAAAGGCTTCCGGCTGGCACACAACTGGTCGCCGAAGCTGAAGCCCATAAAGGGCATAAACGCGCGCGAATGCTATTTTGCCCGCGCGTATGACCTCCCGCGCAGCTTTGCAGGAAAGAACCGCATCGATTGGGAAGACCTGCTCATGACAACGCGCCTGGAGCTTCGCCAGATGGGTGAGCCGGACCAGTCGCTCTTTGTCTTCTCGTTTTATCCCGATATTCTGACCCTGAAGGAGGTCGGCGATCCGCTTGAGGTCGGCGAATTCTTCGGCCTCGATCACGGGAACATCTCCTCCAGGGTTTGTCTGGCACAGGGCCGCCAGAACACCAACTATGCGATATATCTGTACGCGTGCCATCCGTTCTTCATCCAGGGATACAGCTCGATGACGAACGGTGAAAATACGGCGTTCGTGCCGATCCGAGAATACCTGATGAGCCGCGGCTTCCCCGGCTACATCGGTTACAACAGCGACAGCGAGGTTTTCACGCACATTCTCCACTACACAGTGCGTCGGCTCGGCTTGCCGCTGCGGTACTACAAGGACGTCATCACCCCTCTGATGAAGGAATCGGAGCTCGAAAAACGCTCCGACAAGGATGCGCTGCGCCTCATGCGCCAGTCGCTCCGCCCACTCTGCATCGACGGCCCGAACTGCGTCATCGGCTTCACGCCTGACGGCACCTGCTTCATGGTGCAGGACGCAAAGAAGCTGCGCCCCGGCGTCGTAGGCGGCGTCAAGGGCAAATATGCGTTGATGTCGGAAGAATGCGGAGTAGACAGCGCGGTCCCGAAACGGGATCGGACAAAGGATATCTTCCCAATGAAGTACGATTTTGTTGCGATTTCGCCGCGAGCACAGGAGGTTACGGTATGGAACCAGCTGCAGGGGTAACCCTCGACAATAATCATAAGCTCTCGCTCAAGGAGCTTCCCTATATCATCCGCTGGCGGGACGACCGCTGCAAGCGGTGCGGACGATGCACGGCGGTCTGTCCGGTAAAGGCAATCGAACCGTCGGTACGCGTTCAGCGCGTCACCTTTTCTGAAGGGCCGATTCCGAAGCCCGGCTCCCAGCGCCGCGTCGTTCACGTCGTTGAGCAGGTGGTCGATCCGGAGCGCAATTGCGTCGGATGCGCCTCGTGCGCGCTCGTCTGCCCGAATGAGGCGATTGAGCCGGAACTGAATCCGCAGAACAAGATTCTTCATTACAAGAACAAGGGCGGAGACGCCTACAAACGCGGCGGCCGCAGAAACGATCCGAGCCTCTCGGTGCTCGACCGCCTGAAGTTCACGAGGATCTCGATGCTCACCGACCCGGCGCTCGACGCGGGCCGTCACGAGTTCCGCGTGCGCAGCCTGCTCGGCAGAATACTTCCGCCCGAAGAACTGCCGCTCAAATCGGTTGGCGGAAAGCTGATCGTCGATTCTCCGTCCGACAAGTTCATCCCGCCGGTCAGGGAGATATTCCCGATCATGATCGGGTCGATGTCGGTCGGCGCACTCTCGCCGCCGATGTGGGAAGGTCTTGCAATGGGTGTTGCATATCTGAACGAGGTTGAGGGCATCCCAGTCGTCATGGCCTCGGGCGAAGGAGGCATGCCGCCGCGCCTGCTCCGTTCGCGATATCTGAAGTATTTCATCATCCAGATTGCGTCCGGCTATTTCGGATGGGACGAAATCGTCCGTGCGCTTCCGCATATGGTCGAAGACCCTGCGGCAATCGAGATCAAGTACGGCCAGGGCGCAAAGCCGGGCGACGGCGGCTTGCTCATGGCCCAGAAGGTGCTGAAGCTTATTTCCGGGATCCGCGGCGTTCCGCAGTTCGTCGACCTTGCATCGCCGCCGACCCATCAGACCAAATACTCTATTGAAGAAGCGGTCGCCAAGATGATCCAGTCAATGTCCATGGCATGGGGCTTCCGCGTGCCGGTCTATCCGAAGATATCAGGTACCAAGACGGCCCGCGCAGTTCTGAACAATCTTGCCCGCAACCCGTTTGCCGCAGCGCTCAGCATCGACGGCGAAGACGGCGGCACCGGAGCGGCGTATAACGTATCGATGGACAAGATGGGCCACCCGATTGCGTCGAACCTGCGCGAGTGTTATCTCGACCTCGTCAGGCAGGGCAAGCAGAACGAACTGCCGCTTATCGCGGCAGGCGGCGTCGGCAAACGCGGGAATCTCGCGGCCAACGCGGCGGCGCTCATCATGCTTGGCGCATCGGTCGTCTCGATCGGCAAATACATCATGCAGGCCTCGGCGGACTGTTTCGGCGACGAATACAACCGCTGCAAC